>CACYEP010000102.1 GCA_902773425.1 uncultured Erysipelotrichaceae bacterium
ATTTCACAGCCCTTTTCTTTTTAGTCCATTACTACGTTGTGATAAATGTCCTGAACGTCGTCGACATCTTCCAGGAAGCTTAACAGTCTCTTGAAGGATTCCATTTCTTCCGGAGATAACGTTACGGTTTCATTCGGAATCTGACGGATTTCCAGAGTATCGAACTTGGTATCCGCATGAAGTTCATCGATTGCGTCCTTTGCTTTGTAAAGATCCGCCGGAGCAACCTTGATAATCATTTCGCCGTCGTCTGCTTTTACATCCATGACATCAACATCCGCCATGACTAACGCATCCAGCACTTCTTCTTCCTCATCGCCTTCATATTCAAGAACACCGGCGCTGGTGTAATTGAAGGAAACCGAACCCTTGGAACCGAGGTTGCAATGCATCTTGGAGAAGCAGTTGCGGACATCGGAATACGAACGGTTGGTGTTCTCCGTAAGGCACTCAATAATCAATGTGCTGGCACCCGGTCCGAATCCTTCGTAGGTAGCGCTTAAGTAAGCCGCTGCGCTGCTGTCTTTCGCTTTATCAATATTACGTTTAATGACATCGGAAGGTACCTGCGCTGCCTTTGCCTTTTCGATGACATGTTTCAACGTCAGATTCATTGCGGGGTCCGGAACGCCATTCTTCGCAGCCATATAAATTTCTTTGCCGTACTTAGAATAGACTTTTGTTTTTGCTGCTGCCGTTTTTGCCATGCTGGCAGCCCGCACTTCATGTGCACGTCCCATAAAATCACCCTTTCTTGTCAGTATATCGTGCTGTTTCTTTGAAACTATTTGAAATTATAACACTGTTTCTGATTATCTGTCTCGGATTTCTGCGGAGATTTCGTTTCTTAACGCCTTAATGACATCCGCAACGATCGGTTTCATATCCGCATCCTTCAAAGTCTTTTCATCAGAACGGAAGGTCATGCGCACGGCAACCGACTTCACGCCTTCCGCAATGCCGGTGCCCTGATATACATCGAATACTTCCGATTCCTTCAAAAGTTTTGTGCCGTGTTTCTTAATCACGGACAGGATCTTTTCCGCGGTTACATCCGATCTTACCAGCATCGATAAGTCATAGCCGGTTGCCGGGAACTTAGGAATCGCCGTAAAGCGTAATTTCGCCGCATGCGCTTGTTCCACAGCGGAAAGATTCAATTCGCATAAGACCGTATTTGCCAGATCATACTGTTTGCGGAGCTTCGGATGAACCGTTCCCAAGATGCCTACCGGCTTACGGTCCAGACACAGCACCGCGCTTTGATACGGATGGAATACATTGACACATTCCGTATTTTCCTTCACGGTAAGACGGTTCGCGTTGTATCCCAGCTCTTCCAGCACACCGTAGACGATGCCCTTGATCGCGTAGTAGTCAGCCGGAACGGACGCTTTCTTCCATTCGCTTTGAACCATATTGCCGGTTAACGCAATAGATAAACGTGTTTCCTCTTCCTTTCCTTCCGCATATACTTTCGCAATTTCGAACAATCCGAAGTCGGAAGCGGATCTTGCGGCATTGTAGGACACATTTTCCAACATGCTTGCGGATAAGGAAGTACGGTAATACTTGCGTTCATCAGATAACGGATTCATCAAACCGATCGGTTCTCCAAGCGGCATGACACCGAGATCCAGCTGATTCTTTCCTACCAGCGAATAAGAATAAATCTCATGTAATCCGCATCCCTTCAGATACCTCTTGATCTGACGTCCCATCTTGTTCATCGGTTCCAACGCACCGATGGTCTGCGGCATCTGCGGTAATGTGCCGATGATATTGTCATATCCCTTCACTTGAATAATATCTTCAATCACATCTTCCGGTAAGGAAATGTCGTTGTAACGGTACGACGGAATCGTAACTGTCACGGTATTCCCTTCTGTCACCGGTGAGAAATCAAGACGCTTCAGCGGTTCAACGATTTCATCCATCGTAAAATTCGTGCCTAACACGGAATTCACTTTATCCAATGTAAGAGATATCGTCTTTACTCCGTCGATTAAATTACCCGCAACGACAGTCTCTTCGATTCCGGACGCATCCGCATACTTCGTCAACAGTTCCACCGATCTCCACATTGCCTTTACACCGGCCTGCGGTTCGATCATTTTGATAAATCTCTGCGCAGCTTCCGTCTGTAAATTCAAACGGAGTGATGTATTACGGACACACACATGGTCAAATGAGGCAGCCTCAATCAGGATCGCTTCGGTCGATTCATCAATCTTGGAATCATCGCCGCCCATAACGCCTGCGATACCTACGGCACGGCCCTTGTTAGTGATCATGATATCGGACGGTTCGATCTTGTAATCGACATCATCGAGTGCCGTATAGACTTCATCCAGTCCCTGTTTAACGGTAATATCACGGTCTTGAATTTTTTTCAAGTCGTAGTAGTGAAGCGGCTGCCCTGTTTCCAGCATCACCAGGTTCGAAATATCGACGAGGTTATTGATGGATTTGACGCCGTTTGCCTGTAATGCCTTGCGGATCCATTCCGGAGAAGGTCCTAATTTTACGTGATTTACGACTTTACCTAAGAACCATGCGCAATTCGGTGTTTCAATTTCAATCTTTGCCGTCGCAGGAAGTTCATTCTCCAGTTTATATTCTTCCGGAAGAGTTACCTTGCGGTTTAATACGGCACCGGTCTGTCTCGCAAGCGCCCACATCGCCAGACAATCCGCGCGGTTCGGTGTTAAGGATACATCCAAAACGGTGTCATCCAGTCCGAGATAACCTAACACATCGGTTTCTCCGAGCGGCGCATCGTCATCAAGAATCTCGATTCCGTGAAGCTGGGATTCACTGAGGGATTTTTTATCTACGCCGAGTTCGAATAATGCGCAGATCATTCCGGCGCTTTCCACTCCGCGCAATACGGATTCCGTAATGGTTCCGCCGGGAAGCTCACATCCCGGCAGTGCCACGATGACTTTCTTTCCTACTGCCTGCGCAGCATTCGGCGCACCGCAGACGATCTGGCTTACACCCGATCCCGTATCGACCTTGCAGACGTGAAGATGATCGGAATTCGGATGGTCTTCACACGATAACATCTTTCCGATAACCAGCTTTGTCGCGTAAGCCGTCTTTTCGATGCCTTCAACTTCCAATCCCGAAGATGTTAAGCGGTCTCCGAGTTCTTCCGGCGTAATACCTTCTAAATCAACATACTGTTTTAACCAGTTATAACTTACTTTCATGACTGTTCCCTCCTACTCTTCACGGTTGAATTCGCTTAAGAAGCGGACATCATTCTGGAAGAAATCACGGATATCATCTACGCCGTAACGCAGCATCGCGATTCTCTCCACGCCGACACCGAATGCGAACCCGGTATACTTTTCCGGATCGATTCCGGCAGCGGACAATACTTTCGGATGAACCATGCCGGCGCCGAGAATTTCAATCCATCCCGAGCCCTTGCAGACATTACATCCCTTTCCGTGACAGAACGGACAGGAAACGTCCACTTCCACCGACGGTTCGGTGAACGGGAAATAACTCGGGCGGAAACGGATCGTCTGTTCTTCGCCGAACATTCTGCGGCACATCAGTTCCAGCGTACCCTTCAAATCACCTAACGTGATATGTTCCGCGACGACCAGACCTTCAATCTGCGAGAACTGATGGGAATGTGTCGCATCGTCATCATCCCTGCGGTATACCTTACCCGGGCAGATGATCTTGATCGGTAAATGATCATGATATTTTTCAAGCGCACGCATCTGTACGGCGGTTGTCTGTGTACGCATCAGGCGGTCTTCATCAATGAAGAAGGTATCCTGCATCGCTCTGGCAGGATGTCCTGCCGGCGTATTGGCACGTTCAAAGTTATAGAGGTTAATCTCTACTTCCGGGCCGGTAACGACCGAATAACCCATCGACACGAAGATATCTTCGATTTCCTGCTGCACCAGATCTAACGGATGAAGTGATCCGTTGTACGGTTTAACGCCTTCCAGAGTCAAATCGATTTTTTCGCGTTTGATGGCTTCTTCAAGCGCAGCTTCCTTTAATTTCGCGTGAACCGTCTTCATATAGGTTTCGACGCTGTTCTTTAATTCATTGACGCTCTTGCCGAATTCTTTTCTCTCTTCCGGCGAAAGTTCACGCATTCTGGACATATAACCCTGAATGACGCCCTTCTTGCCGAGAATCTCAACGCGCAGCTGTTCCATCTCTTTTTCATTGCGGACCGCGTTGATCTTTTCCAACATTTCCAGTCTAAGCTTTTCCCAATTTTCCATAGTTCCTCCTGCAAAATAAAACGCCCGTCCAGGAACGAACGAGCGTGGTACCATCCTGTTTCGTTATCTGCCGATAACCTTGATTGCGTTAACGCCGCCAACGGGAAGGATTGGTTCCTCTCCGGGATGAATTCACTGTGCGTTTCTGCGGTCTTCCACCCTTCACCGCTCGCTTTAGAAACGTTGATCAGCCATGTTTCCCTTCAACGATTTACTTGTATATTGTACAAGATACGAATGTTTTCTTCAATCGAAAGAAATCTTTATTGATGTTTTCTGAACGCATATGCCAGAATTCCTCCGGCAATCGCGACGTTCAATGATTCAAAACCTTCCATCGGGATCCGGATCTTTTGATCACACAGGCTTAGAAGTTCCTGTTTGACACCGTTACCTTCATTTCCCAAAATGATGGTGGCATGTTCGGCCGGCGTAATCTCATCCAGCGGCACTGCGTCTTTCAAGGAAGTTCCGTAAACCGGAATACCGCGGTTCTTTAATGTTTGAATCTCCTCGGAGAGATTTCCATACCGCACATTCAGAGAGAATAAGGCACCCTGGGTGCTGCGGATTGCTTTATGCCCATAGGGATCGGCGCATCCTTCGGAAAGAATTACCGTATCAAACCCAAAGGATTTCGCAGTACGTATGATCGTTCCGACATTCCCCGGATCCTGCACTTCATCAAGAAGGAACACGCGGTTTTCCTCCGAATGAACCGGATTTTTTTTCGCAATGCCAATCTGCCGGTTTTGCGAAACCGTTCCGGAAACCTTTTTCAGGATTCCTTCCGTGCATTCATACAATTCCGGCGCATTGACATACGGGGTATCTCCGGTAAGATACAACAGCGATTCCAGAACGCCGGCATTAAACGCTTCCTCGATCAGATGACGTTCTTCGATGATAAAGAGGCCGTGAAGATCACGGCTCTTTTTATCCTTCAGAGAAGTCCAGAATTTTACTTTCGCATTTTGAAGCGAAGTAATCTTTTCCATTACAGTCCTACAACTTTCCCGCAGCGTTCGCAGATTCCCTGTTCGTTCACTTCATGAACGACTTTCCAGCATCTTCCGCATAATACGCCTTCTGCCTTTTCAACTTTGACTTTACCGGTTGTGTATTCATTTCCGTCGTTTTCCGCATATTCCAGTTCGGAAACGATCAGCAGATCCGCCAGTTCTTCAGCGCTCAGATCTTCCTTCAGACATGCATAATCGCTGTTCAGGTTAAGGAGAACTTTCGCTTCAAGAGATTTGCCGATCAAGCCGGATGCTCTCTGCAATTCCAGTTCTTTCAACGCATCATCTCTCAATGCCATCAGTTTCTTGAAGAAAGTACGGTATTCTTCCGCATTTTCATATTCCCTGACTTCCGGGAAATCATGCAGGAACACGGAAGTTCCGTCATTATCGTTCGCGTAATCCCAGATTTCTTCCGCGGTATAACTTAATACCGGAGCAATCAGCAGCAGGCAGCTCTTTAATACATCGTAAATGACGGTCTGGGTCTCACGGCGTTTCGGTTCATCAACCTTCTCGATATACAGAACATCTTTCGTGTAATCCAGATAGAACGAACTCATTTCATTCGATAAGAAGTTGGATAATAAGGAAACTGAGCCTAAGAAGTCATAACGCATATACGCATCAATAACCTTACGGGTCAGATCGTTCAGAAGGACTTCCATCGTCTTATTGACTTTGGACATCTTTTCAAACGGAACCTTATCGTTTGCGTAATCGAAATCCGGTTCTCCGTTCTTGCGGGTCTTACCGGTCACCGACAGCATAAACCGGAAGGTATTGCGGATCTTGCGGTAGGTCTCAGAAACATGTTTGAACAGATCATCCGAGCAGCGTACATCCTGACGGTAATCGGAAGTCGCGGCCCATAAGCGGATGATGTCGGCGCCGTAAACACTGATGATCGTCTGCGGATCTACGGCGTTACCCGCGCTCTTGTGCATCTGATAACCCTTGCCGTCCAATACATATCCATGGCTTAATACGCTCTTATACGGAGCTTTTCCGTAAGTCGCCGTGGACACAATCAAGGAAGAATTGAACCAACCTCTGTATTGGTCGGATCCTTCGAAATAGATGTCGCACGGATACTGTTCGCCTCTTTGGATCAAGGTGTTGAAACTGGATCCGGAGTCAAACCAAACGTCCATGATGTCTTTTTCTTTTGTGAATAATCCGTTCGGACTTGCCGGGTTTGTGTAACCTTCCGGCAAGAGGTCTCTGGCATCACGTTCAAACCAGACATTCGAGCCGTATTGTTCAAACAGATTCGCGATATGTTCGAAAACCGCTTCATCAAAGATCGGCTGACCGTCTTCGGTATAGATGATCGGAATCGGTACACCCCAGACTCTCTGACGGGAAATGCACCAGTCCTGACGGTCCTTGATCATGTTGTACATGCGTACTTCACCGAAATCATTCTCCCACTTCACGTTGTTTTTGATTTCATTGAGAAGTTCTTCGCGGATCTTGTCAATGGACGCAAACCACTGTACGGTTGCGCGGTAGATGATCGGCTTCTTCATGCGCTCATCAAACGGATAGCTGTGGGTAACCATCTCGGTAGCCAACAGACATCCGAGTTCTTTTAATTTTTCAATGACGACTTTATTCGCGTCAAACACGAAGATTCCTTCGAGGAAATCACCGGCTTCTTTGGTCATCAATCCCTTTTCATCAACCGGGCATAAGACCGGAAGTCCGTATCTCTGACAGGTATAGAAGTCATCCAAGCCGTGTCCGGAAGCTGTATGAACGCATCCGGTACCGTCTTCATCGGTGACATAATCCGCCAGGCAGACTAAGCTTGTACGGTCATATAACGGATGCTGTACGGTAATATACTCAAGTTCACGTCCCTTGAATGTGCGCAGGACATCGCGTTTTTCCAATCCGAACTTGTCGCATAACTTATCTTTCAGGTTTTCCAGGAAAATCAGTTTGCCCTTCTCTGTATCAACCAGAGCATACGTCAGATCCGGATTCAGGGTAATTGCCTGGTCACCCGGAATGGTCCAGGGAGTCGTTGTCCAGATGACAAACTTTTCGTCGCCTTCCAGAACTCCTTTTCCGTCAACCACGTCAAAGGCAACATAGATCGTTTCATCGGTCTTATCTTCATAATAGGTTTCGGTATCGGCGACCGCAGATTCTCTTTCCGGGCTCCAGCAGATCGGCTTTAATCCTTTGTAGATCAAACCCTTCATTGCCATTTTCGCAAACGAACGAACTTCATCCGCTTCAAAGTCTTTGGTCAATGTGATATACGGATGATCAAAGTCCGCAACCGTTCCGAGACGCTTCATGGTTGCCTTCTGGATCTCGATTTGCTTCTTCGCATACTGTTCGCAATGATTGCGGAATTCCGCGGTGCTCATCTTCTTGCGGTCCACACCGATTTTCGGCATCATATTTTCAATCGGAAGTCCGTGTGTGTCCCATCCGGGATAAAACGGAGTATGGAATCCGTTCATATAATGCGATTTCACGATGAAGTCCTTAATGCAGCGGTTCATCGATGTTCCCATATGAAGATTGTTGTTCGCATACGGCGGGCCGTCATGCAGCACAAACGGTTTCCTGTCCTTCGAACGTTCCATCATCTTTTCATACAGATGACCTTCTTCCCAGCGCTTCTGATAGCCGGGTTCTTTTTTTGCCAGATTTCCACGCATTTCAAACGCGGTATAAGGCATCAGTAATGTTTCTTTCCACTCCGCCATAATATCCTCCATAACATAAAAAAACGTCCCGTAAAAGGACGCTTTCGCGCGGTACCACCTTTATTCGCATCAAACGATGCGCTCTTCATCCAAGATAACGGTTTTGGCCGGCGGGTTCTACTCTGTTCTTCCCGCAAATCAACTTAAGTGATCCGGCAAACTGATTCTGATCCGCTTTCACCAGCCGCGGATTCTCTGGTTTCCTTCAGAATGCCCGTCTCAAGCATGTATCTATCCTACACTAAAAATCAGTGTTCGTCATGTGTTTTTTTCGTATTCTGGATGATTTCGTCCAGATCGGGTGTTTCGGGAATCTTAAAGGAGTCCAACAACCCGTTCATCTGAAGAAGCTTACTTTGAATCTGTTCCTTCGCATCCGTCGTTTCCTTGGTCAAACGGTTTATTTCCAGGAAGACTGCCTTAGCCTGTACCAATGCTTCTTTCACGATCAAATCCGCATTTCCCTTCGCTGTCTCAATGACAGTATTTGCTTCGCGCAAAGCCAGTCTGGAGATCTGCTCAGCCGCTTTTTCGCGCATGGAAAGCTCATTGATCAGGGAAGTATATCTTTGCTTGAGCTGCAGCAATTGTTCATTGGACGCTTTGATTTGACGGTTGCACCGTTTGATTTGTTCCGCAAGCCTTGCGTTTTCCTCTGTCAGTCTGGCGAGTTCCTGTTCTTTCGCCAGCTGTTCATAGGTTCCGAGTCTTCGTAAATAACGACTGGGTTTCACAGGAATCGCACCTCCTTTCAGATAAAACGGTCAATCCAAACCGCCGTCCTTCCCGAACGGGATGACATTCCGGCTTCTTGGATTTTATATCTTCCGTATCCCCGTACCGAAAGTATATCACCTGATTCCACATTTTTAACAGGTGAATTGATTTCCTGATGATTAATTTTTACAAATCCGGCACAGACGAGCCGTTTTGCGTCTTCGCGGGAAACTCCTGTTGCCGCCTTGACGATCGCATCCAGCCGCATCGCAGAGACCGTCATACGCTTTCGGTCGAACTCATACTGCGGTTCAACAAGATCTTCCAGCCTCTCAAATTCGATGGACGCAGAACCTAATGACACACAGTTTTGAATGATATCATCCGCCAGATAATCAAACGTTGTTACATAGGCCTCATGGTCTTTCATCCATACATCTCCGAACTTCTCCGGCGCAATATCCAGTCCCATTAAGGCACCGTACACATTGCGCTGGGTAACCGGCTTTCCGTTTTCACGGATGGTTCCCTTCAGGGTAACCAGCTGACCGTCATAATACGGAATCGCAAAACACCTGGAAATGGACGACGGATCATCCGGCATACGGACAAAATCGATCTTATTTGACAGATACTGTTCCGCGAACTTCTGTTCAAATACAGAAAGGAAGTCCGTGATAACCGGCCTTCCGTTTCTGTTATAGCTTCGGATATAATCGTTTAATCGGTTCTGCAGGAACTTGAATTGTTCCGAATTATTCATCGCCTTCCGTTTCAGCACCCATATGGCTTTCAACGGTAATATTGCGCGGTGTGCACAGAATCGAGTTGTCGTCGGTCTTGATGGTCTTGCCGTCCAACCCGTAAGTAACACCCTGTAAGATGTCGATCATACGCTGTTTGTACGGTCCGTCCAGCTTACGAAGATTGACCATAACGGATCCGCCCGCTTTTAACTTGTTCGCGATCGAGAACGCATCCTCAAAGCTGCGCGGTTCCATAATGGAAATGTTCGCATACGCCGAAGCCGAAGGCTGCGCCTTGCTGGCTTTCTTTTCGTATTTGGAAATAGACTTCTGTTCCGGCTGTTCTTCCTGGGTTACATCTTCCGGATCATCCGGATCTTCCGCTGTCTGCCAGAAAAATTCCGTAATTTTATCTTTAACGCTCATGATTGATTCCTCCATTGCTATTATTTATTATAACAGGTTCAAAGTCGAATGTACCAAAATCAAAGGAAATGATTGAACTTTTTTAATCAAACTCGACTTTCGACAACCAATCCTTCATGGATGCTTCATATTTGGTGTAATTTGCTTCCTGACAGGCGAAATTCAGATTCCAGAAACCGGCAGATGTCTTATAGATTCCTACGCAATAATAGAAAGATGTCTGATCATAATGATAGGTATACTCGTAATAAGTGCCTTTATCAACCAGTTCCCCGTTATTGTTTTGAGTAACCAATTCCGCGTAGTCTTTCAATGTATCTAACGTAAGACCGAATTGGCTTAATTCATCATAGGTATCAAGAGCTCCCAACACGGCGATTTCTTCTCCGGATTTTGCGAAATCCCAGCCTTCCGCCTCGAAGTCACCCAGTACGATTTCCTTCGGAACATAGACTTTCATGTGATCAAGCTCGTAGACTGTATAATCTTCTCTCCAATCTTTCTCCGGTTCTTTCGATGATGAACCGCATCCGGTCAGTCCTACAACCATCAATGCGCACAACAGAATGATCCAAAACTTTTTCATGACATTTTCCTCCCTTAATTGTCATTATCATTCATAGAAAGAACAGCCATAAACGCTTCCTGCGGAATGGTAACCTGACCGACCGCCTTCATGCGTTTCTTGCCTTCTTTCTGTTTTTCCAGTAATTTCTTTTTACGTGTAATATCCCCGCCGTAGCACTTTGCCAAGACATTCTTGCGAAGCGATTTGATATCACAGCGGCAAATCACCTTGTTGTTGATTGCGGCCTGCACCGGAATTTCAAACTGGTGTGAAGGAATCAGCTTCTTTAACCGGTTGGTAATGGATACGCCGCGATGATACGCAAACTGACGGTGTACGACGACGCTCAGCGCATCGACTACCTGTCCGTTCAATAAAATATCCATCTTACAAAGATCGCTTCCTTCATAGCCTGCCAATTCGTAGTCGAAAGACGCATAGCCGTGCGAGCAGGACTTCAGTTTGTCAAAGAAATCGAAAATGATCTCACCTAACGGCATGCGGTACGTCAGGGAACGGCGGTGTTCATCCAACACGG
>CACYEP010000103.1 GCA_902773425.1 uncultured Erysipelotrichaceae bacterium
AATACCGGCGGATTCGATATCATCGGTTCCGGACGTACGAAATTAGAGACCGAAGAACAGTTCGCAGTTGCGGCGGAAGTCTGCAAGAAACACGGTATCACCGCGATCGTTATCATCGGCGGCGATGATTCCAACACCAACGCGGCAGTTTTGGCAGAATATTTCGCGGCGCATAAGACCGGTGTTCAGGTCATCGGATGCCCGAAGACCATTGACGGTGACCTAAAGAACGAAGATATTGAGTGCTCGTTCGGATTCGATACCGCAACCAAGACGTACAGTGAACTCATCGGTAACATTGAACGTGACGCGAACTCCGCAAAGAAGTATTGGCACTTCATCAAGGTTATGGGACGTTCCGCGTCGCATGTCGCATTGGAATGCGCCTTGGAAACCCAGCCGAATATCTGCCTGGTTTCGGAAGAAGTAGAAGAAAAGAAGATGTCCTTATCGGATATTGCAGATCAGATCGCGGATTCCGTTGCGGCAAGAGCGGCGAAGGGCATGAACTTCGGTGTGGCGATTATTCCGGAAGGCGTTGTTGAATTCGTACCGGAATTCAAAGCGCTGATTGCGGAAATCAACGAACTTCTCGCGGGTGAAAAGGCTGAAGAATTCAACGCATTGGCAACCTGGAAAGAAAAGACCGTCTTCATCAAGGAAGGTTTGACCAAAGAGTCTTATGATGTATTTGCGATCTTGCCGGAAGGTATCCAGCAGCAGTTATTCCTCGAACGTGATCCGCACGGAAACGTTCAGGTATCTCTGATCGAATCCGAAAAATTATTCTCGGCATTGGTCAAGGCGAAACTGGCGGAACGCAAGAAAGCCGGCACATATACCGGAAAATTCTCCGCGCAGCATCACTTCTTCGGATATGAAGGAAGATGCGCATTCCCGTCGAATTTTGACGCGGATTACTGCTACTCGTTAGGTTATAACGCGTTTATGCTGATCCAGTACGGTTATAACGGATATCTCTCCAAGGTTTCCAACTTATCAAAGCCGGCGGAAGAATGGGTAGCGGGCGGTATGCCGATCACGAAGATGATGAACATCGAGCGCCGTCACGGTCAGGACAAGCCGGTTATCCGTAAAGCGCTGGTCGAACTCGACGGCAAGCCGTTCAAGTACTTCGAAGCGCATCGCGCACAATGGGCGCTGGAGACCTGTTACACCTATCCGGGTGCAATCCAGTACTACGGACCTGCGGAAGTCTGCGACTTAACTACCAGAACTCTCGCATTGGAAAAAGGCGAATAGAAACTCAAATGAAAAGGTCCCCGGGAGAACATCCTGAGGACCTTTTATTGTGCTTAGTTGGCGTGGATTTCGCCGGCTCTTTGAAGCGCCATTTTCGCGGCGAGAGGTCCGGCAATTTCGTAAATCAGCGTAGCGCTTAAGATGACGGTCTGAATGACCTGACTGTACTCCGGAGGTAATTGTTTCAATACCAAGGTAGCCATACCGATGGCGACACCGGCCTGGGGCATGAGAGCCCAGCCAAGATTGTTTTTGACGACCTTGGGTTGTTTCGTGATGGTTCCGCCGATCCATGCGCCTAAGAATTTTCCGCCGAAACGCGCGAAGATGTAGACGATTCCGATCAATCCGACCTTCGGGAGAGTGGTCAGGTTCAGTTCCGCGCCGGAAATGACGAAGAACAGAAGGAATAACGGATAGGTCCAATCATCGATGCATCCCAAGATGCGTTCATGATCGTTGAAGATGTTAACGTAGAAAGCACCCAATGCCATGCATAACAGAAGATTGGAAACTCCGAGGTAATCCGCGATGGCTACACCGATCATCACAAACGCGATGCATAACGACATGCGGTTGGTATGAGAACGGAAATATTTGTGCAGGACGGCCAGAATGATTCCCAGAATCGCACCGAGAGCTAAGGCTTCCGCAATCTGCAGAAGAGGCATCAACACGGTGCCGGTAAAACTGAACGCATCGTGGTTGACGATGCCTTTGGCAATAGAAACGCAGATGGAATAGGCAATCAAACCGGTCGCGTCATCTGCGGCAACTACCGGTAACAGCATATTCGTTAAAGGACCTTGTGCCTTATATTGGCGTACGATTAACAAGGTCGCGGCCGGCGCAGTGGATGCGGACAGGGCACCCAGCATGATGCATACAACCGGTTCAAATCCCAGCAGCATCGTAATCGACATTGTGCAGACCACGGCCAGAAGAGACTCCAGCGCGGTAATGGTCAGCGCCGTCTTTCCTATGGCTTTCAGGTTCTTGAGCTTGAATTCATCCCCGATGGAAAAAGCGATAAAACCTAGCGCACATTCGGTAATGACACTCATGCCTTCCAGGGATTCATTCCCGACAAGATTGAATACATACGGACCGATCAAAACACCCGCAAGAAGATAGGCCGTAACGTTCGGAAGATGCACAAGACGGGTCAAACGCGTCATCAAAAGGCCGCCGAACATAGCGACGGCTACATAAAACAATGCGTTCATCAGTCTTTCGACACACCTTCCCAGCGGGTAACCGGAACGGTGAATAAAATTCCCGTGTTCGGAAGCTTGAGGTCTCCGGATACTTCGTGGATGATATCCACAGCCTTGGAGACGTCTTCATCGCGTAATACAAGCAAAATCAATTTATTTGTCTGGCGGTCCGGATTCACGAATTTCCGTAATCCGCCGAAAATCGAAGGAGCATCCACGCTGTCTTCATTTAATGCGCGCAGCATGCCTTCGCAATCTACCACCGAGCATCCGTGCAATCCGGCTTCCATCATCTTTGTCAGAATCGGATTTACGGTGTCTTCGTGGTTTGTAATATGAATCAATAATTGCATAATCTATTTACACCCTCTTTTTAAACCTTGAAAATCATAGTTCCGAACCGGAAAAGAATCAAGGAAAAACCGGCAAAACGGAAAAGAAAGCGCTGTAATCAGCGCTTAATCTTCGAATTCTTTCAGTAATGCGATCACATTATCCGGACAGGAAGGAATGCTTCCCTGCATTCGGAACGGAGCCCCGCCTCCGCGGACTTCCGTGATTTCTTTGACCTTTTTCAGGATACCGGTCAGATCTGCGGGGGCATCCTTCGGCTTGGCGAAAATGAACCGTGCGCCTTTGCCTTCACGGCTTAGGAACAATACGGTTTTTCCTCCGGATGTCAGGATTGCCGCAAGCTTGCTGAAGACCGCATTGTCCAGGTTTACAAATTCTTCGGCAATGATGCCGCGGGGATCCCGCAGATATTTATCGGCCAGATGATCGCACTTTTCCTCTTCAAGATGTTTGATTTGGGATAAGTGCGCCCGGTTTTCTTCTTCGAGATGCGTGACGGATTTATCGATTTCCAGCGGATGGGTCGAGAAGTGTTTTCCGAGATTCCGCAAAAGCCTGTTCTGGCGTTCGAAGAGGTTGTTCAGCTGTTTCCCGCACACAAAGAAAATCTTATATCCGCGGGTCGTTTTCTCGAAATGGGTCATCTTGACCATGCCCAGATACCGTAAACTCGGTACGTGGACGCATGCGCACATGTTGTAGTCGATATCGCCGATTTTGACGGCGCGTAATTCGTCATGTTCCAGTTTTTCTTCCGGGGCATACCGCATGGCTTCCTCTCTGGTCGGATACAGAATCTCCAAAGGAAGGTCTTCGGCAATATACGCATTACAGGTGTTCTCGATCTCTGCCAGGATTTCCTCGTTCAGGTCCGTGAAGCCCATTTCGGCGCCTTCCTCGGTGTCATCGTTAAAGAATGCGATGGTTTTGGCATGATATTTCTTGTTGATGTAGCCGCAGACCAAATGCTGGGCGCTGTGTATTTCGCAGCGCATTTCCCGGTCATAAAGATCCACTTCAAGATGCGCGTTTCCGGTCTGGGGTTCTTGGATGAGGTGCGCGATATGTCCGTCGCTTGTCATGCGCACATCCAGGACTTCGAAACCGTTGAGGGTTCCTTTGTCCGAATCCATGCCTCCGCCTTTGACATAGAAGTTTGATTCTTCGGTGGTGATCCAATACCCGTTATCTGCCTTCTCACAAGACAGGATCACAGTATCCAGAGTTGTCGCATGCCAGTCGTCATAGTATTTGTTCATAAGGTCTCCGTATTTATTTCCGGGGAAATAGCCCGGTGTGTTTCGAAATTGTCAAACACATTATATAATAATTACGAAAAGGGGGGTTCCGTAATCATGATTTACGGAATGAAAAGGAATATCATATGGAACATCAATTTGAGGAATGGAAGAAACTTGCCCGCGAAATGAGGAAAAAGACGCTGATGATGGTGTCCAAGGCAAACTCCGGACATCCGGGCGGAGCACTTTCCTGCGTAGAGATCTTAATTACGTTATTTGAACATGAGATGCGTCTTTATGACGGACCGGATGATCCGAGAAGAGATAAATTCGTCTTCTCCAAGGGCCACGCAGTTCCGTCTTTTTATGCGTATTTGATCGAAAAAGGATACTTCCGGGAAGAAGAGATGGATACGTTCCGTCAAAAGGGTTCACGCCTTCAGGGACACCCGATCAAGGAAGTCTGTCCGTTCAATGATTTCAATCCGGGATCGCTCGGACAGGGTGTATCGGCCGCAACCGGCATGGCGTTAGGCTACAAGATGAAAAAGACCGGCCACCGGGTTTATGTTCTGATCGGGGACGGGGAATCCGATGAAGGCATTGTGTGGGAAGCGGCATCCGCGGCGGCGCATTATCATCTGGACAACCTGACATATATCGTGGATAAAAACGGCGTGCAGCTGGACGGGAAGACGGAAGACATCATGAACCTCGGTGATCTGAAGAAGCGCTACGAAGCGATCGGCTTCCTTGCGGATGAAGTGAACGGACATGATTTTGGGGAATTGCTGGAAGCTTTCTCTCATCATGAAGAAGGGAAACCGCATGTGATCATTGCGCATACCGTGAAAGGAAAAGGCGTTTCCTACATGGAAGGCAATTATAAATGGCACGGGAAGGCGCCGGATGCGGAATTACTGGCGCAGGCTTTGAAGGAATTGGAGGAAGCGTAAGATGAGCGAAGTGAAATATCTTGCGACACGTGCAGGTTACGGACAGGGATTGCTGGATGCCGGCGCGGCACATGAAGACTTGGTGGTATTGGAAGGCGACCTCGGAAATGCGACGGGGACGGCAGCGTTCGGGAAAGCTTATCCGGAACGTTATATTGAGGCAGGCATTGCCGAACAGAATGAAGTCGGCATGGCGGCAGGTCTTGCGGCAGCCGGATGGAAGCCGTTTATGACCAGTTTTGCGATTTTTACAGCCGGCAGAGCGTGCGAAATCGTCCGCAATGCGGTAGGCTTCAACCATTTGAATGTCAAACTGGTCGGTTCGCATTGCGGCATTACACCGGCCAAGGACGGAGGCACCCATATGTGCATCGAAGATATCGCCTGGATGAAGGCCATTCCGGAGATGGTGGTGGTCAATCCGTGCGACTACAATCAAACCCGTCTTATGGTGGAAAAACTGTATGAATACGACGGATTTGCGTACATGCGCACTTCCAGGGAACCGGTAAGGGTCATTACCTCCATGGAGGATGATATTGAAATCGGTAAAGCGCAGATCCTGCGGGAAGGAAAAGACCTGACCATCGCGTCTACAGGAATCATGACGACATTTGTTATGGAGGTTGCGGAGAAACTGGCATCGGAAGGCATCGAAGCAACGGTGCTGAACTACCATACAATCAAGCCTCTGGACACGGAAACACTGTTGAAGCATGTGACTGAGACCGGAAATCTCTTAACCGTGGAAGAACATAATATTTACGGAGGCTTCGGAGAATCCTGCACGTCCGCATTATTTGGCAAAGTATCCGGAATCAAGTATGATTATGTTGCGGTGGAAGACCGCTTCGGAGAAACCGGAGACCGGCAGTCGCTGTATCCGGAATTCGGTTTGGATAACGAAACGATTTACCGTAAAGCGAAAGCTCTCGTCAAATAAACGGAGGTAGTTTATGAAGAAAAAGATCCTGATTGTTCTGGCGGCGCTTCTGGTGATCGGAGGAGCCGGGGGATATGCCTGGTATAAACACGATCAGAAAGTGAAGGAGGAACACCGGCTTGCGTATGTGAAGGCGCTCAATGAACTGACGGTTTCCTTCCGCGACGAATTAAAAGTCAATGAAGAATTAACCGGCACAACCTTTACTCCCAATGCGCAGGGCGGAAAGTTTGAATATGCCAAAGGAACCGTGGATCCGATGATATTTGTGGAAGAACACGGCGGAGAATTGAAACTGGACGTAACGGAAATCGATCTTTCCGAATTGAAGGAAACCGCGGTGGTCTATCATCTGGAGACTGTGGATACCTACGGAAATACCGTGTTCCGTGATGTCACAAAGGTATTCTCGGTGGAAGATACCCAAGGTCCGGAAATCACCTTCAAGGAAGAATCCGTGTCTTTCACGGAGGGAGAATCCTTCGACGAGAAGGCCAATGTCGAATCGGTGAAAGATCCGGTGGACGGTGATCTGGAATATACCGCGGATTCGGATGTCAAAGCCGATGAACCCGGGGAATATACCGTAACCGTGAAGGCCGAAGATAACCACGGCAACAAGGCGGAAAAATCTTACACCGTGACTGTGAAGGAAAAACCGGCTCCGCAGCCTGTTAATCCGGGAGGCGGAGGATCTTCTTCCGGAAGCACCGGAGGAGGTTCGGGAGACAGTGCGCATCCGTATGCGTTATATGTCAACTGTGCGGCGAACGTGGTTACCGCGTACGCGCAGGACAGCGAAGGAAACTATACCGTGCCGTACAAGGCGATGGTATGTTCGACCGGTCCGGCAACCCCGAGAGGAACCTATTACACCTATGATGATCCGCTCAATACAAGATGGAGCCCGCGGAAACCGTGGTGGCCGTTATACGGCGGTGTGTACGGAATGTATGCGTACGGAATCGTTGATGATATCCTGTTCCATTCGGTCCCGTATTATTCACCGGATCCGGGAAATCTTGAGTGGGAAGAATATAACAAGCTCGGAACGTCTGCGTCGATGGGATGCGTGCGTCTGTGTGTGCGGGATGTCATGTGGATCTTCAACAACTGCCCGCATGGGACGATGGTTGTCTTCTACGATGATGCGTCCAATCCGGGTCCGTTAGGCAAACCGACCCCCATCTACATTGATCCGAGCAGTCCGAACCGCGGATGGGATCCGACCGATCCGAATCCGGAGAATCCCTGGAACAATTAAGTGTTTGACCGTCTTTGTACGGGACGGATATAATAAAAACAGAGATATAAAGGAGATATCATGGCGAATTTATTAAAAGACGAATTACAATTTCATGTGAAGCTGAAAAAGGGTGATGTAGGGCGTTATGTGATCTTGCCGGGAGATCCGGGAAGATGCGAACGCATTGCGAAACATTTCGATAATCCGGTGCACGTAATGACCAACCGTGAGTACTGCACATGGACAGGTTATCTGGACGGGGAAAAGGTTTCGGTTACTTCGACCGGAATCGGCGGACCGTCTGCGGTCATCGCAGTGGAAGAACTGGTCAATGTCGGCGCGGATACGTTTGTGCGTGTAGGTACGTGCGGCGCGATGCAGACGGATGTTCTGACGGGGGATGTCGTCATTGCGAACGGTGCCATCCGTATGGAAGGAACCACGAAGGAATATATGCCGATTGAGTTCCCGGCAGTTCCGGATTACGAAGTATTGACGCATTTGGTGGAAGCGGCGAAGAAACAGGGCAAGCCGTATCATGTCGGTGTTGTTGAGTGCAAGGATTCCTTCTACGGCCAGCAGAACCCGGAACGCATGCCGGTAAGTTATGAATTACAGAACAAGTGGAATGCGTGGATCATGGGCGGCTGCAAGGCTTCCGAAATGGAATCGGCGGCATTGTTCACGGTGGCGAGCTTCTTAAGAGTCCGTTCGGGCACGATCCTGTATGTATTACAGAACCAGGAAAGAAGAAAGGCCGGACTGGAAGACAAGCGCGTTGATCATGACGGAATCGAAATGGCAATCGAAGTAGCGATTCAGGCGATCCGTGACATGATTGCGGAAGATAAAAAGAAAAAATAGAAAGAATATACAAAAAATAAGGGCTTAAATGACAAGCCCTTATTTTGATAATGCGCTACAATTTGATAAGATGATAGTAAGAATACACCACTTTACGGAGGCGTACGGGTGACTGTACGAAACGATTATGACGCATGAAGAACCAATTTATATAACCGGTCATATGCATCCGGATACCGACTCGGTTGCGGCGGCAATAGCGTACGCGTTCTTTAAACGCGCAAAAGGATTCAAAGCGATTCCGTGCCGGCTCGGAAAGCTGAACGCGGAAACCCAATATCTTCTGAACCGTTTCGGATTTGAAGAACCGATGTTCCTGGAAGATGCCAGAAAGACACTCGGGGAGATTGATTTGGATTCTCCGATGAGCGTAACACCGGATACGACGATTTATGATACCGTCAACAAGATGACCGATGAGAACCGGCCTGCATTCGCGGTAACCGATGAATCCGGGAAGGTTCTGGGTTTGGTTTCCAAGAGCGACTTGGCAAATCTCGGATTGGGGGACACATCGTTAGGAATCGACTTATTGCGCCAGACATCCATCGAAGAAATCCGCAAGACTATCAGCGGAACTTTAATCTACGATGATCCGGATTATCATTTAAACGGAAAAGTATCAATCGTAGCGCTGGCCTCTGACCGGTATTCCAACTATGAAATTAAGGACCGCATCGTTATTTTGGGAGATGATCCGGAAGCGCAGAAAGCTTTGATTGAACGCGGCGCAGGCTTATTAATCGTTGTATGGGCAAAAGAAATCAAGGAAGAAGTCATTGAGGCTGCCAAGGCGCATCATTGCCCGGTCATGATTTCGGGACACGGCTCCATGAATACTTCGCGATTCATATATTTCGCGCCTCCGGTTAAACTGGTCATGACCAGGAATCCGGTTATGTTCCATACGAAGGATCTGGCGGAAAATGCCGGACGGAAGATGTTACAGACGAGATACCGCACGTACCCGGTGACGGACGCGGACGGAAAGCTCGCAGGATATGTCTCCCGTTACCACATCATGAACTACAAGAACAAGAAACTGATTCTGGTGGACCACAACGAGTTCTCGCAATCCGTCCGCGCGGTGGAAAAAGCACAGCTCATGGAAGTTGTTGACCATCACCGCATTAATGACTTTGCGACCCAGCAGCCGGTGTCTTTCCGTAATGAAATCGTGGGCTCGACTGCGACGATCATTGCGACAATGTTCCGTGAAAATCAGATTCCGTTACCTAAAAATCTTGCGGGACTCCTGTTGGGGGCGGTGTTATCCGACACGCTGATGTTCCAATCCCCGACAACGACCGAAAAAGACCGTGAGATCGCGAATATCCTGGCGGCAGTGGCGGACTTGGATATTGAACAGTTCGGCGCGGAAATGTTCGCTGCGGTCGCGGGTTCCGAAAAGCGCAATATCTCCGAACTGATCAACCAGGACATCAAGTATTTCGACATCAACAATTTCCGTACGATGGTATCCCAGGTCATCGTTCCGTCCATTATGGATATCAAGATCCGGGAAAACGAAGTCCAATCGACCATCGACAACTTCGCGAAGCGCAAGGAACTGGATCTTCTGGTGGTATTGTTTACCAGCGTCATTGACAACGGATCGATCTTCTTCGCGGCAGGCGAACAGGCGGGTGTCATTGATGACGCGTTCCCGAACGAACCCGGAGAAACCCACAGCCTGCACAAGAATATTCTTTCCAGAAAATCGCAGGTATTGCCGATTCTGACGGATTTCCTTTCGAAACGGACCTAGAATAAGGTAGAATAGTCTATGACTTCGGTCATAGACTTTTTTTCTGGAGGCAATATGATTACGTTCTTTTATGTAAGACACGGCACCACCAAAGGAAATACGGAATTCCGGCTGATCGGTAACGCGGAATCTCCGTTGACGGAAACAGGCATTCAAAACGCCGAGGACGCCGCAAAAGCATTAATAGATATTCCGTTTACCCATGCGTTTTATTCTCCGTTATCGAGGGCGAAAGATACCGCAAAAACAGTTCTGAAATATCATCCGCCGGTCAAGGAAACTCCGCTGGAGGAACTTATCGAATGGCACTTCGGGAAATATGAATATCTGGTGCATCCGACGCACAGGGAGGAAGTTGACTCCAGGCTTGCAAAGGGAGATTTCAGCGATGTCGGCGGGGAAACCCGTGCCGGCTTCCATGCCAGAATCCGTGAAGGCTTCCGGGAGATGCTGGAAGAATTGGAAGACGGAGAAACGGTACTGATCGGATCTCACGGATTTTTCTATATTGAAATGCTGGAAGCAATTTTTGGAAAAGAAGTCCGCGATGAGTATATGAAAGACAAAAAGAGCGTCTGTCCGGTCCCCAACGGAGGCATTTCGGTATTTGAGTATGACGGGGAAAAGTTCCGGATGAAACAGTTCGCTGCTTCACCGGTAGGTTGGAACTATGCGGAAGCAGGAAAATAAGATATAATCGAATACGGGTGAGCAATTATGATTTACACAGTTACATTAAATCCTGCGATCGACTTGATCGTAAACTCTGAATTAAACCTCGGAGAATTAAACCGTGCGAATTCCGAAGAGTACTTCATCGGAGGCAAGGGAATTCATGTATCGGAAATGGTCCGCGAGTTAGGGGAAGAAACCGTCGCGACCGGTTTTGCGGCCGGATTCACCGGTGATTTCTTAAAACAGGAATTGGACCGTAAGGGGATTCCGCATCATTTTGTAGGCGCGGAAGGCATTACCCGCGTCAATGTAAAAGTATTGTCCGCGGAAGGCCCGATGACCGAATTGAATCTGACAGGGATCCGTGTCAATAAAGCACGCATGAATGAATTGAACCGGTATCTGGAAAATCATATTACTCCGGAAGATGTCGTCGTTTTATCCGGGAATTCCGCGGAAGGCGTATCTTTGGATGATTTTATCGATCTGTGCCGGACCGTATCCGAAAAGACCGAAAAGCTCGTGGTGGACGCGTCCTTGGAGAAAATTACGGCAAGTCTTCCGTTCAAGCCCTGGCTGGTGCGTCCGAGCGTATTTGAATTATATGATGCGGGGTCCAGAAGACTCAGCTATGAAGATGATATGACGGAGGCAGGAAAGCGTTTATGCGCGCAGGGCGCAAAGAACGTATTGATCCGCGATGTTGCGAAGGCAACGATTCTTGTCTCGGAAGACGGAGTCTATTTCGGTGATCCGATGGATGTGCCGGTAGTATCTTCGATCGGTGCGATGGATGCGTTGGTTTCCGGCTTTATCGTCAAATATAAAGAAACGCATGATTACGCGAAGGCTCTGGAGTGGGCGATTGCGGCGGCTACCGCGACTTCCGCAACCTATGATCTTGCGACGAAAAAAGAAATAGAAGAGATGTTAGATGAAGTGTACGTGACTCCTGCGGGAGGAACGAAGAGATGAAAAAAGAAGTAATCCGTATTGAAGGCGGTCACGAATTAAACGGGACCGTACATATTTCCGGCGCGAAAAATGCGACGGTAGCTTTAATTCCGGCGGCTGTCATGGCGGACGGACCGGTGACGATTGTAGGCGTTCCGAATATTGAGGACGTCAAAAACCTGACTGATATTCTTCATTTGATGAATGTGAAGACGCAGGTGAAGGAACCCGATCATATTACGATTGATCCGACCGAGATGGAAAATGTAGTGCTGGATGATTCGGCTGTCACCAAACTGCGTGCGTCATACTATTTCATGGGCGCTTTGCTGGGCAAGTACAAGAAAGTCCGGATCCGTATGCCGGGCGGCTGTTATTTGGGTCCAAGACCGATCGATCTTCACCTCAAGGGATTTGAAGCTCTCGGTGCGAAGATTGACTATACCGGCGGATTATATACGATTGAAGCGGAAAAACTGGTCGGAACCAGAATCTTCCTGGATTTTGCGTCCGTCGGAGCTACGATCAATATTTTGATGGCTGCGGTATTCGCCGAAGGAAGAACGACGATTGAAAACGCGGCGAAAGAACCGGAAATCATCGATGTGGTGACATTGCTGTCGAAAATGGGGGCGGAAATCCACGGAGCCGGAACCAACGTAATTACGATCGACGGTGTAAAGCACCTGTCGGGTTGTTTCCACGAAATTATTCCGGACCGCATCGAAGCCGGCACGTTTATCGTGATTGCGGCAGCCATGGCGAAGGAAATGACCGTGGAGAATATTATTCCCCAGCACATTGACGCGTTATTGGCAAAGCTGCAGGAAATGGGCGTGGATATGGACGTGTCCATTGATAAAGTCGTTGTGCGCGGAAGAGGCAGGTACAAGGCAATTGACGCGAAGACCTTGCCGTATCCGGGCTTAGCGACAGACTTACAGGCACCGTTAACCGCTTTATTAACGCAGGCAACCGGTGATTCGGAAATCACGGAGACCATTTACCCGCAAAGATTCAAGCATTGCGATCAGCTGAATACGATGGGTGCGGATATCGATGTCCGGATTCCCAGAGCGCAGATTCACGGACCGAAGAAGTTATACGGGATGGATGTTTACGCAACGGATCTTCGCTGCGGAGCGAGCTTAGTAGTCGCAGGATTGATGGCAGAAGGCGTGACAACGATTCATGACATCTACCATATCGACCGCGGATACGAAGGCATTGACCAGAAATTAAACCGCTGCGGAGCGAAAATCTGGCGGGAAACAGTCGAAGAGTAGAAAGTGTGAAACCGGGTGAAAAAAGCCCGGTTTTTGCGTAAAAGATGATTGCAATCCCACCCCGGAAATGTTACTATTATCAGGCAATTGAACTTACTTTGAATGGACAGAGAAATTCAAGGCAGAAGGGAGACGTAAAGATGAAGGATAAGATTCATCCGGCAGTCTACGAGACGAAAGTAACTTGCACCAGCTGTGGTTCGGAATTCATGACACATTCGACCGTTAAGGAAATCCGTGTGGATACCTGCTCGAATTGCCATCCGTTCTATACCGGTAAGCAGAGATTCGCTCAGGCTGCGGGCCGTATTGAAAAGTTTAACAAAAAGTACGGACTCAAAGGAAAGTAGGAACAAGTTAAGGACATTCTTCGGAAGAATGTCCTTTTCTAATGCGTGAAATCGTAGAATCTGTACAGAATTTGAGATACAATAACTTCATGAAAACGGTTCGGAATTTATTATACGCTTTAATGAGCATTATCATGTGCTTTGTGTTCGTGTTCGGAGTATACGGATTTTTTACAGCTCCGGCAAAAGCAAAACAGCATCAAAAAGAAGTGGAAGAACTGATCCTGCAGCGCCAGAAAGAGGCGGAAGAACGTGAAAAGAAGGCACAGGAATGGCAGGAATCCATTGATAACCTGGGTGATAACGGGGAAGAGTTCAATCCCGACCTTTTATATTATAAATACAGTGATTCCAGAGAAATGCGTATCGTCGGCATCGGAGATTCGGTGATGCTGACGGCAGCTCCGCAATTGGAAGAGGTATTCCCGAACGGTTACTTTAATGTGGTTTACGGACGTTCGATTTACGACGGAATGGACGCACTGGAGACACTGGAATCCCAAGGAAGACTCGGGGATGTTTTAGTGTATTCTCTGGGTACGAACACCTATACCTATGAAGACCAGTATGAATGGCTGATTGCACACAGCGGAAACCGTCCTGTGTTCTTTATCACGACCTACGGTGTATCCAATGATTCCAATGCGGTGATGCGAAGAGTAGTCGCAAGGCATGACCGTGTCTACATGGTGGAATGGGAATCGTTGGCGTTAGATCACCGCAGCTCCTACATTCTTTCCGATGCGCTTCATCCGACAGTCGAAGGATCCTACGCGTACGCGAATCTGATTGCGGATACCATCAACAAATATGTCTTAGGCGATCCGATCACGCGGTACGGGATCAAGGGGGCGGCACATGGCAAGTGAGAAGAAAACACCACGGATCATGGGACTGGATGGGCTGCGCACCCTCGCGTTAGTCGGCGTGCTGTTGTATCACATGTTCCCGAAAGCTGTGCCGGGAGGATTCTACGGAGTTATTTTGTTCTTTGTGATCAGCGGCTTTTTGGCAGGATATTCGGGAACGAAAGAACTGCGTGCCGGGAAGTTTTCCATTTTCCGGTACTACGTGAAGCGGTTCTTCCGGATCTATCCGGCATTGATCATTGTGCTGTTTGTGTCCATCGGTGTCATGACGTTTGTAGACGTGGACCGCATGGCGAATATTCCGGAGGAAGTCACAAGTATCCTTCTGGGATACAATAACTTCTGGCAGCTGAAGATGAATGCCTCCTATTTCACGAATTTAACGAATACATCGATGTTTACACATCTTTGGTATGTCGCGATCTTGATTCAGTTTGAACTGGTATGGCCGTTCTTTCTGACGGTGTACGGAATTGCGCGCAGACACCAGTCTCCGGGTACCGGTGTAGCGATTCTGGCCGGGCTCACCGCGTTTACTTATTTCATTATGCCGGCGATGTATCTGTTCCAAAAAGATCCGAACATTACCCGGATTTATTACGGGACCGATACCCGGATTTTCTCCTTGTTGGGCGGTGCGTTATTGGGAATCATGTACGGTGAAGGCGTGCGCATGGGGTTCCCGTACCGCAAAAACAAAGTCATTGCGTACCTGTTTACTGCCTTATTCCTCGGAACAACCGTATTCCTGTATCTGAAGGGAAACGGACAGGCAGGTGTGACCTATATCTGCGGTATGGCGCTTTACACCCTGTTCTGCGTATTGGCGATTGACTGTGTTTCCGAGCGGAAGACGGGGGTCGGAAAAGTCCTGGATTTCCTTCCGTTTAAATGGATCAGCAAGTATTCTTACGAAATCTATCTGTGGCAATATCCGGTATTGTTCCTGACGGGAATCGTGATGGTGAAGGCAGAACCGGCGCTGTTCTACGGCGTACAGGCGGTTTTGATTTTGGTGCTGAGTTTATGGCTGAACCGGTTCTCCGGACAGATTGCGAGAATCTTTTTGAAAAAGTAAAAAAACCTGAAAGTCAAGTCTACTATATAAAAAATGTCTTTGTATAATGAAAGATAGAGATAGGAAATCGAGGTGTCATTATGGCGGAAATGTATCATGCGTATCGTCCGGGCTTTTTAGAAGTGATTTGCGGCTGTATGTTCGCGGGGAAAACCGAAGAACTTATTCGCCGGATCAAAGTTTTGGAATTTGCGAAAAAGAAAATCATGGTATTTAAGCCGGCCATTGACAACCGGTATTCCGACACGATGGTGGCATCCCATGCCGGAAGTTTCGTCAATTCGATCCTGATTGAAAAAGCGGCGGAAATCATGGATCATGTCACACCGGATGTAGACGTAGTCGCCATTGATGAAGTACAATTCCTCGATGATGAAGTCATCGCAGTGTGTGACACCTTAACCAAACAGGGGAAACGCGTTATGGTGGCAGGATTGGATACGGACTTCCGCGGTGAACCGTTTACCTGCATGCCGGCACTCATGGCCGAGGCAGAATTTGTCACGAAGCTTACCGCAGTCTGCGTGAAGTGCGGAGCTCCGGCAACCAGAACCCAGAGAATCCTGAACGGGGAACCGGCAGAATACAATTCCCCTCTGATCATGGTCGGTGCGGCAGAAAGCTACGAAGCAAGATGCCGTCATTGCCATGTAGTCCCGGGAAAACCGAACCGGTTCGAAGTGAAATAAATCAAAGCCATAGAACTTTCTATGGCTTTTTCTATGCTTTACAACGAGGAAAACATATATTGGTGCATTTTTCCCCAATAAAAGGGCAATGTTCCGCAAGAAGTTTAATAAGATATTCGTTAAGATATGTTTAGAAAGGAGGCGTGACTAATGAGACGCTTTATTCGTTTAATGTTATCGTTGACATTAGCATTCTCCGTCAGTATATTTCACTATAATTCGTTGTGGGCTTTAGGTAATGGGTTTGAAGAAGAAGTTTTTTCGGCATTTGTAAAAATGGGGATAAGCGAAGAAAAAGCAGCTGAACTAGTTAACAAAATTGAATGCGGAAAAACATTGGATTGCTTTAGTAAAGAGTATTCAAATATTGCTCCGGTGGCTGAAGAGTGGAACGATGAAGGATATACTGCAACTTTTGAATATCCCGATGGATCTAGAGCACAGGTTTCAATTAATTCCAGTATAATAGAAGGCACAATAACAGGAGGAAATTATTCAAGCGGCAGCAAATGGTATGTATGGAACGGCGCAAAAGTTATGGCGACGTGGGGAGTAGTAACTGCCAGTTATTATGCTAATTTTGAGGGGTCTACTGGATTCGGATATATTTCCAGTGTCTATGATAGAGGAATATCTGTTCTTGCTGGATCTTACAGTAATGTCTCTTTATCTATTGTACAATCATATGCTACTTCTACTAGTCCTGCGCAAGCTCGATTATTCTTTGAGTACTCATCAATTGGTAATGCTGTTAACTCAACCTTATATCTAAGGCTGTTTGTTCCATATAACGGGAGCCCGTATGCAAGGCTATCAATAGGTTGAAGAAAGGAGAAAAGATGTGTCTGTTGGTGATCGAATTAAAGGAATAAGAGAAGAGAAGAAAATCAGTAAGAATCAGTTGTCAAAAGATTTGGGAGTAGACCGCAAAACTCTGGACCGGTGGGAACGGAATGAGTCAGATCCGTCTGTTGAACAGGTTCAAAAGATAGCGGAACTGACTGAAACACCGATTTCTGACATTATTGATCTCGATAGTAAAGATTCTGAACTGATCCGTCAGATGGTTAAGCGGATTGATGGGATATCCTCCAAAATCGATGCGTATACGAAGACAGGCGCGGGAAAAGAACAGACCAAAATCAGCAGTGTTCTTACCGTAGTGGTTTTGGCAATGTTGTCATGTATTACGTGGCCTTACCCAAA
>CACYEP010000104.1 GCA_902773425.1 uncultured Erysipelotrichaceae bacterium
GCAGGAATCGATAATACAAACAGTATCCCGAACACGATGGCGGCTGTCCCCAGCAATCCCAGCGCACCCTTTATTCCTTCACCGGAAAGCGCCGAGATGATCATGAAGATACCGACCGGAAGCACCGCCGCGAATAACAGCACACGCCATACTTCTGCCAGCAAGAAGAAACTGACAGTCATCGGTAATTCATAAACCCAGCGGTAAGACCCGTTTTCATATTTCAGTATTGTTTTCATATAGGCTCCTTTGTGCCGTGCGGCATAAGTGTTTTGGGATAGCTGAGGTCTTTCAGACAATCACATTATACAGAATATATTGCGTTAAGGCAGTGCCCGCATGGCTAATTCTGCGCATAAAGGGACACTCTCTGTGTCCCTCTGTTCATTATTAAGACGTTACTCTTTATAGTAAGATTCCCAATCGAAGGATTCCCAATCTTTCGATGCGAATACCCATTTCACGTTTTGACCGTCTCCGGCGAAACTTTCCATGAAGATCGCTCCGTCATAGAACGGCTCCAGATATACTTTGTAGTATGCCTCCGGGCGGCCTTCAAAGAACTCTGTTTCCGCAATTTCCGGCGCGTACAGCGTCATGTCAAATCCGACTCCTACTGCCTGAATATCCGTCAGATAGGTTCTGACCGCGTAACCTGAGGCCAGAATACCTTCCGTTACATAATACATTCCGCTGTCTCTTGAAAAGTCCAAGAAGAAATCATTCGTCTGTTTAACCGAAGGTCTCCAAATGCCCTCTATCATTGCCCAGACTTCATCTGCCTGTACGGTATCAAGCGGCGGAATCGGTTCGCTCGACGCATAGAGCGCTCCCCAATCCAAACCTTCAAAGCTGTCCCAGTAGTAGACGAAATCATGTAGGGCTCCGTCTCCCGCATGGTTGGAAGCGCGCAGCACATAATGGTCCAGCAAGGACAAATCACATTCAACAAGCACAGTGTATGCGCCGTGTCCGCTGCTTTCCTCGGTGTCCGGAACTGCCGGAACATTCACAGTCAAAGTATACTTCGACCCATCCCGGGTTGCCTTCTCAACCGGTCCGCCGAACGCGAAACCGCTGTTGGGAATTCCCGCCGTATAAGAGACTCCCTCCGCATCCTTGGTCAGAGCCAGGAAATAGTACATGCCTCCTGTTTCATCGTGATATACCCAAATGCCCTTGGCCTTCTCGAAAAACTCATCCAATTTATTGACTTCGACCGGGTCGGGTTCCGGTGCCGGGTCAGGCACCGGTGCCGGAGAAGGAGTCGGCGTAGGTGTAGGTGTGGGTTCCGGACTGTTTCTCGGCGTGCAGGCGCAAAGTGATATACACATAAAGAAAATCAAAATCAAACCGATTGCCTTTTTCATAATGTTCCTCCGTAGATTCACTGTTTCAATGATTCGCAGAATGATTCGAAATCTTTTTCTTTACTGTACGATTCAAAGGTAAATTCCTGATATTTTCCTTTGTCGTTCTTCCAATAAAGATATAACCAAGGACCGGGATCTCCGGAGTCCAAGTTCTCCTCACGCGCTTTCACGGTGCCGCCATACAGAAAACTGTAAAACTGATCCCATTGCGCCTGCGTCAGTTCCGATGTCCCGCAGAAAGTGATATATTCTTCGGTCAAAGGGAATACATCTCCCTCCCTGGTCTCATGATAAAACAGATATTTTCCGTCTTCTGTATAAAAACGGTATCTTTGGTATTGCGGCGGAAAGGTTGAAGTCGCGTATGTGTACCAGAACTCTGTGATGTCTTCTTTCGCGATTCCGTTTCCGACCGTCCGGGTTTTTCCGCATCCGGCAAATCCGAACAGTACCGACGCACATAACAAGACCTTCATGATGATTCCTCCTGCGTGCTTTCTGTGTTTCATAAAGATACCTCTGTCCTCATTATACATTTTGAAGATTCCGGTTTTCCTATCCATTCGGCTTGTTTTCATGAAAAAATACGGCAGAATTCTGCCGTATCAGATCTTTTCCAGGATCAGTTCCGCGGAACCGTCCTCCAGAGAATTGTTCTCATCCAAGTGAAGATGACTTCCGGCCGGTTCTTCAGCCAAAGCCTTCAGGTGATTGGAGAGGGACAATAATCCTTCACGGTTTCCCGAGATGACCGCACTTCCGTCTTCCGCGCGCACACGGATTTCAAAGCCTTCTTCCCATTGAAGTTCCATGCCCTGTTTCTTCCTTTCGCGCTCTTTCCGTCTTCTGCGCCGCTGCGGACGGTTATTCGCCTCAGACGCGAACACCTCTACCGCCGCATCCGTCAATTCCGCGGGCCATACGTCTTTTCCTCCGATAATATTCGCCCAAGGGCAAAGCTCTTTATAATCTTCATCAAGAATCACAGTATACGGAGGTCCGCATCTATCGTTCACGTCCATGTACAAGTGTCTTCCCGAATGAATCAGCCGGGAAGAATCCGGATTGTCTTTATCCAGCTGCCGGTAGATCTCTTCCGTAATTTCATACAGGTCATACGCACCCGGTCCGCCGGTTTCCGCAGTATACAGATTTCTTGTTTCATCGTAACAGGCTTTCCAGCCCATGCCTTTCTTGAATTCCATAGACCCCTCCTTATCTCCGCCTTCCGGGTGTACTCTCTACGATCATTATATACAAAAAACAAACATTGCAAAATAACGTTTTTTCTGCCGGATCACACAGGATTTCGTTGCGGAAAGATCCGTAAGAAGATATATAATATAACAGTATATTCAAGGAGTGCTCTATGATCAGAGATGAAATAGATAAAGAGATTTGGGAACTCTCTGTCCAGGCAGAAGAAGACTTAAAGCCGGTCTATGAAGAACTGGACCGGATTTGTCTTGTGAATTCCGATAAAGTATTATCCGCCTTTATCGACAACAAAGTTTCCTACACTGACTTTGCGGATATCAACGGCTACGGCAACTATGATCCCGGAAGAGATAAATTGGAGAAAATCTTCTCAAGCGTATTGGGCACGGAAGATGCCTTGGTAAGACCGCAGATCATGTCCGGGACAAATGCGCTGTATCTGGCGTTCTCCGCCCTTCTGAAATACGGGGACACCATGATTTCCCTGACCGGAACACCTTATGATTCCCTGCAGGAAATGATCGGCCTTTACGGAGATTCCAGCCAGTCCCTGAAGGCCAACGGCGTCAAATACGAACAAATCGATCTTCTCGGCGATGAATTCGACACGGAAAAAATCGTCGAGCGTTTAAAGAAGAAAGATGTGAAGCTGGCAGAGATCCAGCGTTCCCGCGGTTATTCGCACAGAAAGTCCCTGACCGTCGCCCAGATTGAAGAACTCATTAAAAAAATCCGGGAAGTCAATGAGGAAGTCATCATTATGGTAGACAACTGTTACGGTGAACTGGCGGAAGAGAGAGAAGCCGGAGATGCCGGAGCGGATGTTGTCGTAGGATCTCTTATGAAGAATCTCGGCGGAGGTGTTGCGTCCACCGGCGGATATGCGGCAGGCAGGAAAAAGTATATCGATATGATTGCCGACCGTCTGACCGCGCCGGGGATCGGAAAAGAACAGGGAGCCAACTTCAACCTGAACAATTCCTTCTTCAAAGGCCTGTTCATGGCACCGTCCGCGGTAAACAGCGCCCTGAAGACTGCCGCATTCGCCGCGTATATGTTGGAAAAACTGGGATATAAAAATGTATCTCCGCGCTACGATGAGAAACGGACGGACATTATCCAGACCGTGGAGCTCGGCAGCGAAGAAGCACTTGTCGCCTTCACCCAGGGAATCCAGGAATCTTCTCCGGTCGACTCCTTTGTGCGGGTCCTTCCGGCACCGATGCCGGGTTATCCGTTTGATGAAGTCATGGCGGCAGGATCGTTTACACAAGGATCTACCATCGAGTTAAGCGCGGATGCGCCGGTGATTCCTCCCTATACTTTGTATATGCAGGGAGGCTTAACTCTTCCCTACGGCAAGTTAGGAATCCTCAAAGCTCTCAGTAAACTCAAAAAGAACGGCTGAAAAGCCGTTTTCTTTTGCCGAAAAAAGGAAGCTATACGCTTCCTAACTGTCCTCCGTCGATCCGGATCACGGTATTATTGATGAAGTCGGCTTTTTCCGATACCAGGAAGGCACAAAGATGCGCGACCTCCTCCGGTTTTCCGTATCTCTTCACCAGAATCTTTTCGGTTTCTTCCTTCAGGAATTCTTCGTCGTATCCGTTCAATTCATTCGCCGTTCCGATAAATCCCGGCGCGATGGCATTCACATGAACATACGGCCCGAACTGCACCGCCAGATTGTGCGTTAAGGAAATCAAGGCCGCCTTCGATGCGTCATAATCAAAGCACATCGGATAATATGTATTGATTCCGTTGGTGGAGGCAATATTCACAATTCTCCCCCACTCCTGTTGTTTCATATGCGGATACACGGCCTTCGCGCAATTATACGCCCCGACCACATTCACATCCAGCACCCTGCGGAATTCCTCCGCAGTTTTTTGTGAAAAGAGATTCGGCAGGTCGATTCCCGCATTATTGATGAGAATATCTGCCGGGCCGGTCTTCTTTACCATTTCTTCCGCTTCGGCTTCCTTCGAAACATCCGCATGATAGATCTGACAATCCACACCGAAAGACCCGGTAATTTCTTTTTGAAGTTCCCGGGCTTCTTTTTCCGAATGACAGTAATTAATTACGATGTCATATCCTTCTTCGGCGAGTTCCAGCGCAATGGCTCTTCCGATGCCTGTTGCCCCGCCGGTAATCAGTGCTTTCTTTCTCATCTTTGAAAAAAGAGCTTAAGATTAAGCTCTTGAGGAATACTTCCCGTCTGCGGTTGTAACGAGGACTACTTCGCCCTGTTCGATGAACTGCGGAACACGAAGGGTAAGACCTGTTTCCGTAACTGCGTCCTTCAGCTGAGTGGACGGAGCTCCCTTGACGGCCGGTGTCGTTTCCGCAATTGTAAGTTTTACGGTGGAAGGAACACTGACAGTCAGGACTTCGCCTTCAAACAGCACGAGCTGAACTTCCAGTCCGTCCGTAATGTAGTACTTGTTGTCACCAATCGCATCGGCAGAAAGATCGTACGTATCGAAGGTTTCCATGTCCATGAAGGAATACATGCCGTCCGCTTCATAAGAGAAGTTCACGTTTTTCTTTTCGATGTTTGCCGCTTCGAACTTGACGTTTGCGTTAAAGTTTCTTTCCTGGGTTACACCCGTTTTGAGGTTTCTCATCTTCGTGCGCAGAATCGCAGCGCCTTTGCCCGGTTTTACATGCTGGAAATCCAGCACGATCCACGGATCGTTATCAACGATGAGAGTTAATCCTGTCTTAAAATCACCTGCTTCAATAGCCACAATAATAGTCTCCTGTCTTTTTACGGAACTATTCTAACAGATTTTTACTTCATAACACAATTCTAAACGCAGAAATACGCAGTTTCTTTCCCCGTTTTTCTCAGAACAGTGTTCCCGTTTCCTCTTTGTGTGTCTTGATATACCGGCTCCACTTGATATAGCCGTATGTCGTATTGGTGAAGTAGCCGAGTTTCAGGATCAATAAGACATACTGACCCGCAAGGATGTTCATGATTGCTTCCAGGAAGGCACAGATATACCACGCGATCCATTGTTCACGAAGACGGAAGAAGATGAACAATCCGTTCGCGATTCCGACCGCGGAAGCACACGCATCCAAATAGATAATCCAGAGTTCCAATGTGCGGTTCTGTATGAAGTCCGTAGCAATATCCAATCCGCTCAGGAAGTATCCCACGCCGGCTGTCCAGACCACAATTGCCAGGATTACCAGAACTTCCTGGTATCCTTTAAGCCGGCGAACCATCGTCAGCTCATCTTCCTTATCATCTTTGTGCTTGGTCCAGTTGACAAAGCTCAGAATATCAATCGGAAGCCAGAAGAACAGCGTAACCGCCATCGTCGCAAACCGGTACATCAGCACCAGCGAAATGGCAATCTCCGTAAGTTCTACCAGCACCGACACCAGGAAGTTGTATCTGGACTGTTTGGAAATCAGCAATTCACAAAGAATATTCAGGAATGTATCCAGCAAATACAGCAGCATGATCCAGATGCCGTTGACTCCGTTCGCGCTTTCTTCCGGGAAGATCACCGCAAACACCGTCGCCAGGACCATGATGGTCATGAACCAGCACTTCTCATACAGGGAGAAGAATTTTGAGAAGAAATAAATAATAAACAGAGATACCGCGAGAATGATCAATGCGTTTGCCAAATTGAATACCGGCATCATTTTTTCTGCCATGACAGACCGGTACGTCTTCAGCACATCTTCCGACGAAGGATCCGCATGATCAAAGTACAGGCCGGTTCCGTCTTTTGTTTCATAGCGGTAAGCCGTGATGGATTCCGCCTCCAGTTCCTCGTAGTCTTCATAGGAATAGGAGATAACCATCTTCTCCTCACCGTCTCTGTAGATAACATCGCAAACCGTGGAGTCTTCATCATAGTCCTCTGCCTCAAAGTCTCTCACCATTTCGGTTGTACCGGTGAAACTCAATTCTCCGGGATCTCCGGACACCTTGGATGACCCGATCACATAAGACGCGGCAGATACCAACAGCAGCAATACCAACAGAACCTTCTCAATGATTCTGACAGTTTTATTCGGTTCAATATAGTTTTTAATCTTTTTCATAGTCCCTCGTATAAAATCGCACTCATTTATTATAAAGGAAATCCGCCTTCCTGAGAATGAAAAAGATGTCCATGAGGAAGATACCGTATACCGGCAGACAGTTCAGGCATAAAAACTCGATAACTTAAGTCAAGTAGAAATCTTCAAAGAAAGAGGGTTTCCACTTTTTATGGAAAGGTCATGACGAAAACAGGAGAACCTCTCCCAATTTGTTTTCGAATGATCTATAATTCGCTTAGGAACGGTATAATTCGCCGCTCTTAGAC
>CACYEP010000105.1 GCA_902773425.1 uncultured Erysipelotrichaceae bacterium
AGAATCGCAACCAGTAATCCGCAGGATAAGAACGCTGCCGCAACGCCTACCGAACTGAAGGCATCTTTGAATGAGTACTTCCGGCGGTAGATGAACTTTGCGGTCACAAACATCAATCCCGCGAAGATGAACGCAGTCAACACCGCAATCAGGAATAACGAGAAATAGAAACTTGCGGGGATGTAGTTCAGGAAATTAAATCCGTACATCATCGCACCGATATTTCTGCCTGCGCGGGAGAGTAACCGCAGCATCAATAATACGAACAGTAACGAAGCGAATGCCGTAACGATCAGGGATTCCACGAAGTGATCACCCTTGGAGAACTTTTCAATGGTCTTTGCCGGATCTCTCCACAAATCTTTGTAGAGAGTCAGAATGTTCTTGGTAATCGGGCTTCCGGTTACTGCCTTCGCACCGTTGGAAATTGCCGTACCGACGGTTGCCGCCGCTTTCTTCGCAGTTTCTCCGGCTTCCTTCATGGTTTCCGATACCGGCTTGGTTTCTTTTTTCGGTTCATCCGCAGCCGGTTCTTCTTCCGTTTCAGGTTCTTCCGGTGTTTCTTCCGATTCTTCCTCAATCACTGGTTCGCCGGTTCCCAATTCTTCGGATTCTTCAACAGTTTCTGCGGGTTCTTCCGCCGGAATATTGTTTTCGAGGACTTTCGCCGCGATTTCTTCAGCGGTTTCAACTTTTGCTCCGCAGTTCGGGCAGAAACGGTCTTCGTCACTTAATACGGTTCCGCAGACTTTACAAATTTTTTCAGCCATAGGTATTACCTTCTTTCGGTATCATTGTAAAATTCTGAAAAAACCTTGTCAATCAATCCGGCACGAGAACCTTTATCAAAGGAGTTTGTTTGGTATAATGAAGTTGCGGCAGGAGGCAGAATATGAAATCATCTTGCATTATTTACCGTGACGGAATCTTTCTTTTAAATACGGAACATACTTCCTATGTGTTCCGTATCACTCCGTACGGTCATCTTGAACATGTGAAATACGGCAGTAAAACTCTTCCGGAAGATGTTCCGGCTCTTTTATACAAGCGGACGGTCCCGTTCGGCAATATTGTTACCTATGACCCGAAAGATCCTCTCTATTCGTTAGGATACTTACCGATGGAATACGGAACATCAGGGCGGGGGGATTACCGGGAGATATCTGCGGATGTCTCTTACGGAAATGACCTGTGCACACTCGATTTCCGCTACAAATCCCACAAAATCTACGAAGGAAATTATATCCCGGATAAGAAGCTTCCGAAGGCATACGGAGCCTCGGAAACTCTGGAAGTACTTCTGGAAGATGAAGTAACCGGCCTGGAATATACATTGGTTTATTCGGTATATCCCGAAGAGGACGTAATTACCCGCAGAGCGGTGCTTTCCAACCGCGGAAAGGACCCTGTGCACATCCGCAAATTGATGAGTTTTTCGTTTGACATGATCGAAGATCATCTTGTGTGGATGACCTTTAACGGGGCATGGACCAAAGAGTTCCAAAAAACCGAGAGAAAGATCGAAGGCGGACATTACGCGAACATGTCCCGCACTTCTTCCTCTTCTTATGCGAATCCGGGATCGATCCTGCGAAAGGAAGACACCACGGAAGATTCCGGAAGGGCGTGGGGCTTTAACCTGATCTATTCGGGGAATTTTTATGCGTCCGTCGAAAAATCACCGTACGGAACCGTGCGCATTATGGAAGGATTATCTCCCGAACAATTGGATATCCCGCTTTCCTTAGGGGAATCCTTTGAGACTCCCGAGGCAGTTCTTACATATACCGGTCAGGGTTTGAACACGTTGTCGGATCAATTCCACCGGTTTATCCGGAATCATATCTTACGCGGCAACTACCAGCACGAATTGCGCCCGGTGCTGGTGAATTCCTGGGAATCGTTCAATACGAATGTTACGGAATCGCGGATCGTCTCCCTGGCGCAAAGTGCCAAAGAACTCGGAATTGAAACCGTCGTAATGGATGACGGCTGGTTCAAAGGAAGAATCAACGATCAGGCAGGACTCGGAGACTATACGCCGGATTATGAAAAACTGCCGGAAGGAATCGCCGGCTTAGCGGAAAAGATTCACGCAATGGGTATGAAGTTCGGAATCTGGATCGAACCTGAATCCGTCAGTCCGGACAGTGATCTGTACCGTGCGCATCCCGGATACGCGTTAACCGAAGAGGGCAGGATCCCGGTTTACGGAAGAAACCAGCTGCTGCTGGATTTGTCCGATCCGGAAGTGCGCGAGTATATCATCCGGGAAGTGAAAAATGTCATCGTCTCTTCCAAGGCGGACTACATCAAATGGGATATGAACCGTCATCTGGCAGGATTGTCCGGTAAACGTGCGTATGACAATATGACCGGTCTTTACGAAGTCCTCGGAAAGATTGCTGTTTCGTTCCCGGATGTGCTGATTGAAACCTGCGCATCGGGAGGAAACCGCTTTGACCTCGGCATGATGTGTTATTCTTCGCAGATTTGGCTGTCGGATGATACCGATCCGGTGGAACGCCAGCGCATCCAACGCAGCGCCAGCTACCTATATCCGTTATGCGTCATGGGTGCCCATGTGGCAGCCGGAACTTCCCAGCAGACTCTCCGTTATACTCCGCTTCATACCCGATTCCATACGGCGGCGTTCGGGTCCCTCGGGTATGAGTTTGATATCCGGAAGCTTACGGAGGCAGAAAAAGAAGAAATCCGGAATGAAGTCGCTTTCTATAAGGAATACCGGAAGGTGTTCCAGTTCGGAAGATTCTATAGACTTCCGGACGGACAGTTCTGCGTATCGGACGGGGATGTAACGGTTGTCGGGACATATCGGCAGTTAGTAGGCGCGGTTCCGGTCCAGGATACGGTTTATGCGGCGAACTTACAGAAAGATGTGCAGTATTCCGTAAAATCGCGTAAAATAATAATATCTATTGAACAATTCGGCAATTTGGCGGAAAGCATCCGGAAAGATATGAAATTGGATCCGGACGCAGACCGTATCATCCCTGTGCAGGAAGAGTATGCGTGCTCGGGGTCTGCGCTTACGGAAGGATTCCGGCCGGTCAGCTTGTTCACAGGTGCGGGATATTCCGCATCCATGCGTCTTCCGAATGACTTCGGATCGGAATTATACGTCATTCAAAAACAATAACCTCACGGGCTTTTTACCCCGATTGATAAGAAATGGAGGAAAACCTATGAAGAAAGTATTCTGCATACTGGCAGTATGTGCGCTGATTTTTGCGGGCGCGTGCGGGAAAGGAGCTTCTAAGCCTACCGCGGAATCTTTGATGAAAAACGGCGCGCAATGGTTATCGGAAAGGAAGTCCCTGGAAGGCAATGCGAATGTTTCGTTTGACTTGGGTGCCGAAACTCAGGGTTTAAGCATTTCCGTGACTGCAGGAATGGACATGGGTTATCAGTTCAATGTTACCGGCAAAGTGCTGCACATGGACGGAAAGCTCAAATTGAATATGTTCGGAACCGATATGGGCGGAAATGTTGAATTTTACGCAGACTACACTTCCAATCCGGCTGTCAGCTACACAAGAAGCGAACTCATGGGACAGGATACCGGATGGATCAGGACGGAGGCGGAAACCGGCGAGGCGAGCTACGATATCACTTCTGCGTACAACGGCATTTCCAACGCGAAAAATCTCACGCTGGAAAAAGAAACCGCGACCTTCCTAGCGAAGGAGTGCTATGTCTTAACCGGTACGGTGGACGGAAAAGATCTTTCGTCTTTGATGGGAGAAACGATGGGCTCCGCGGATTTGGATATGATTGATTTGAACGGTATGAATCTCGGAATGAAGGCGTACTACGAT
>CACYEP010000106.1 GCA_902773425.1 uncultured Erysipelotrichaceae bacterium
AAAGAGACACGCCAGTATGATACGGCGGTTGTGCCGGCAGTTACCCGCTTGGAAGGCGTAAAAATCACCGGAGTCAAATAATTGCACGAAAATGATACCTTAAAGCGGTATCATTTTCTTTTCCGTTTACAATTTCTTTTGAATTCCGTATGATACATAAGAGTTAATAAAAGAGGGGTAGTATTATGGAAAAAATCAAAGCTGTCTTCTTCGATATGGACGGAACTCTTCTGGATAACAATTCCCGCATTACCCAGAAGACCAGAGAAGGCTTGGAGTATTTATCCAACCGCGGGATCTTATTCGGCATTGCGTCGGGAAGACCGATTGAAGAAATCAAGCGGAAACTGTTGGGCGCAGGTGTCTATGACAGTTTCTCCCTTGCGGTCGGAATGAACGGTTCGCATATCAAGAACTTCCGCACCGGTTATTTTGAAGAAATCCTGCCGATTCCGGCAGAAGGAATCAACCGCCTGCTGGATCTGTATTACGATATGGAGAATATCGATTTGACGGTGTCCGATGAAACAACGATTTACTGCAAGAAGGAAACTCCGATGGTAACAGCAATTTCGGACGAGGATTATCTTCATGTCGTAGAAACGGATTTCCATGAAGTCCGTGATCATGCGTGGCCTAAGGCAGCTGTTTGGTGGCACGATCATGACACCAAAGTTGAAGTCATCCGCCGGTATAACGAGGAAATGAACTACTCGGAAATCCACGGCGTGGTCGCGGGTCCGAGCTCCCTGGAGTTTACCCACCGCGCGGTAGACAAGGGTGTCGGCATTCAATATCTGATGGGCGCGATTCATGTCCCGTTATCCAAGACGATGGGCTTCGGTGATTCCGAAAACGATTTGCGCATGTTCGAAACCGTCGGTTATCCGGTCGCAATGAAAAATGCGTCCAAACGCGCTTTAGCCGCTGTGCCGAGAACCACGGATTACTTCAACTACGAGAACGGCGCGGTCCGGTATCTGCTGGATCATATGGACTTGTTGGATTTGGACGAAGGAGAATAACCATGAAGATCTTTTTGTGCAACGATGACGGTATTGAATCCGAAGGCTTACGCGCATTAGCAGACGTATTTTCCAAAGAACATGATGTGTACATCGCTGCACCGAAAGTACAGCAGTCCGGCGCGGGTCACAGTATGACGATCTTCCGCGACCTGACGGCTGAAAAACGGGATTATTCCGGCGCAAAGGAAGCCTACGCAATTGACGGAACACCGGCTGACTGTGCGTACCTTGGCTTGTTATATCTGGTCAAAGAAAAACCGGATGTTGTTATCTCCGGCATTAACTGGGGCGATAATATGTCGTCCGACTGCATCACTTCGGGAACGGTCGGCGGCGCGCTGGAAGGACTCCTTCAGGGATATCCGTCCATGGCGGTATCCGTTACAAGACCGGAAAAAGGGATGTTCTCGTATCCTGCGGAATTGGCTGCCAAGCTTCTTCCGTATTATCTGAATGACCCGGAATGCGGAAACTACGTGTTCAACCTGAATGTTCCGTGCGGTGATCCGGACACAGTCAAAGGCTTGAAAGTCACCCGGTTTGACGGAATCCGCGTCTACAACATTGAGTTTGAAACCATACAGAACGGGAATACCACGACCTTCCGTGTACGTCCTGCCATGACGAAATCCCTCCGGAACGCGCAAGGCACTCTGGAGAATGATGTGACGGCGGATGATGCGGGATATGCCACGGTGACACCTATCTCGTGGGATATGGTAGTAAAAAAGTCCGTAACGGACTTAAAGTATCTGGAAGATCTTACTCTGTAAAAAGAAGAGTTCCGATCCGTAAGAGGGTAGATCCTTCTTCGACGGCAATCTTCCAATCGGAAGACATCCCCATGGATAATGTCTTCCAGTTCACATTTTCCTGACAAACGGAAAAGCCTTGATCGAACAGGTTCTTTCCTTCCCGGATCACTCTGCGGATTTGAATTTGATCATCTGTGTGAGGACCGATCACCATGATGCCTTCAATGGACACATGGCGCAGGTCTTCACATTTTTTAATGAGCGGA
>CACYEP010000107.1 GCA_902773425.1 uncultured Erysipelotrichaceae bacterium
CCGGAAGATGCGGAAGAGATATCTGCCGAAGAAGCAAATTATATCCGGATGACGATGGATTTCCTTGATGAAGGAATCACGGAAGAGGCTGAAGAAGAGATAGTTCTTTCATAAATAAAACTTTCGCTTATCCGGCGAAAGTTTTTCTATGTTTATTTTTGCAGGCGGAGAAACCCGTGTTCGTACACCGGGCAATACCATTCCCACCGGTATCCGGACTCACTTGCCGGATAAACTAAGGACCAGCAGTCTCCCGTCGCCAGGTATTCAACGGTTGACGCTTCGCGGACCCATGTCTGAATATTTCCGCTGAATCTTTTCCTCATGGAAGTGCCGCTTTGGAAACTCAGGCCTTCAAATCCGGCAGCGGCTACTTCTTGGATTCCCCAAAAATGATCCGAATAGGCGATGATGCAATAAAAATGAATCTTAGGCACATAATTCCCGTTCTTTAGCGGAAGAGAACGGACGATGTCTTTATATCCGTATCCTTCCGGAAGATGCGTCGGAATATTCTCTATATCGGATAAAAGGGATACATCCTTGTCTTTGATTCGTAAAAGAAGCTCATCGTATGTCAGCAGCCCGGACGATTCCGCTGTGTCGAGATATACCGGCCGGTTATTTGTTTCGCCGGCAGCAAAGATGACGGTTGAATCGGATTGTGTTGTCGGTATTAGAAACAAAACTAATAATACAGAAAGAACGCATTTAAATGTTTTCATAATACCTCCTGAAATGAAATGATTCCGGAACCTCCTTTCTTCAAAAAAATCGGAATTCATTCATCTTACAATTTTATTATATACACATTCGCGCAAAAAAAGACATCATAGAAAATGATGCCTTTCACAAATCTACAGACAGGCTTTATAAATAGCCAGACAGTCTTCTTTCGACAGGTCGACAAAGCCTTTGTGAATCTTCCCTCCGACTCTTTCCGCCATGGTTTCAAGATGCTCTTCGTTGATTCCCAAAGCTGTCAGATTGTCCGTAAGTCCCAAGTCTTCATAGAGCCATTTTTCCGTGCATTCAATACCTTTTTCCGCAATTTCCCATGCTGGAAGACTTTCGTCAACGCCCCAAACATTGACGGCGTATTTCACAAACCTTCCGAGAGTCTTTTCGCTTAACACATGACGCATCCAGCGCGGTGTCAAAATCGCAAGTCCGAGACCGTGGGTAATGTCATAGAACGCGGAAAGTTCATGCTCCAGCGGATGGCAGCTCCATGGGAACGGCTTATCCGCGCGGACGAATCCGTTGATTCCCCAGGAAGACGCCCACATAAGGTTGGCTCTCGCTTCATAATTATCCGGTTCCTTCAGCGCAACCGTCGAGTACTTAATGACTGTACGCATCAATCCTTCCATGACGGTATCCAGGAAGTACATGCCGTCTTCTCTGGCAAAGTAGGTTTCCTGCGTGTGGGAGAAGATATCCGCCGCGCCGCATGCGGTCTGATATTTCGAAACGGAATAAGTCAGTGTCGGATCCAGGAAGGAAACCTTCGGATACAACAGCGGATGGGCTCTTCCCTTTTTAATATGAAGGTCCATATTGGTGATGACGCCGGTGCCGTCCATTTCCGAACCGGTCGCCGCAATGGTTAATACCGTCACAATCGGCATCGCCTTCTCAATTGGGATCATCTTTCCGTGGAAATCCCAGACATCCCCGTCATAGTATCTTCCGGCAGCCATATACTTGGACGCATCAATGACCGAACCTCCGCCGACTGCCAAGATTACGTCAATGTCATGTTCCTTACAGATATCCGCACCCTTTTGGACGGAGGTATGACGCGGATTCGGTTCAATGCCGGATAATTCCCATACCTGCATCCCTGCCTTGCGAAGTTCCTCCATGACCCGGTCATATAATCCGGAGCGTTTAATAGACCCGCCTCCGTAGGTCAGAAGGACCTTGTCACCGAATGATCTAACCTCTTCGCCCAAGTGAGAGAATTGGTCTTTCCCGAAATAAACTTTTGTAGGAATATTATACACAAAATCACGCATTATTCTTCTCCTTCTGCGGCTTTCTGCCACGCATTCATAAATTCGGTCAAACGGGAATGATCCAGTGATTCGAAGATCTTCCCGTCTTTCTTTAAATAAGAACCTACAACAATCCCGTCCGCTTCCTTTAAGAACTCTTTCAGATTGGACGGTTTGGCACCTCCGCCGATGTGCACTTCGGTATGCGGGAATGCCGTCTTAACTTCATGCACCATGGAGAGGGTCTCTTCAGGATTCTTCCCGGTGATGATCAGCACATCTGCCAGACCTTTGGAAAGTGCCTGCTCGCATGCATCGGTCAAACTCGGATTTCCTAAAGGAACACCGGTGCGGTCATGAATATCGGCGCGGATCTTGACGTCAGAACCGAGACGCTGCTTAAGCTGCAGCACCTCATCCATACAGGAGGTTTCAATTCCTCCGGCTGCCACCATGGCCCCTACATAGATTTTGGCCCGGATGTAGTCCGCGCCGGAGGCTTCCGCAGCCGCCAATTCGCCCTCGCCGTCATTCATCAGAACGGAGATGCCGATTTCACAGCCATTGGGAAGCGCATCCCGTACTTTCGATGCGACAACAGACATAAAGGCCGTCGTATCCTTGCCGGGTTTTTGAATCATCGGAAGATCCCCGATGTTTTGAATAAGGATATCCCGGATTCCGTAGCTGTAAAGCTGTTTAGCTTCCGCAACACATTGGTTCACGATTTCCGTAAAAGGTGTGCCGTTATAGTTCAAAGTTCCGGGAAGCGCCGGAACACCGACGACTGCCGACAAATGTTTTTTCATACTTCAGTCCTCCTTCAGTCCCTTCATCTCCGATTGATAAATCTGTCGGAAGTTTTCTTCTTTCAGCCAGGGCCGGCGAGTAAAGTCGAGTCCTTCTCTCCCGGTTTCAATGGAGATATACATCGAAAGAAGTTCAATCGGAATCGCATAGATCAGCGGCGTGATCCACTCCGGCAGATTTTCCGCACCGTAGACAGGGAACGCAATATCGGCGTAACGGCGGATCGGATCTTCAGCTGAACAGATAACTATCGATTTCGCGTCGACAACCGGAACGGCACTTAAGACTTCTTCTGCCCGGAAGTGAGATTTTCCTTCCGGCGCAAGGAAGAGAACGTGGGTATTCCGGTCGGCGGCAAAGTAGTGAGAGTGTGCCCATTCCTCAATATCGCAGGGAATTGAGCTGAATCCGGAACTCTCGAGTAACTTCATGGTTCCGAAATTTGCGGTGCCAAGGTTCATTCCGGACCCTAAAACATGGTAAATCTTCACGAAATCGTTCCCGTTTCCACCGAAATAGTAGGAAACATACTTTTCTACGATATCGGATGTCTTTTCGACAGTTTCTTCAATAGATTCGCCGGCTTTTTTCAATAAACTTAAGATTTCATCGATCTGTTTGTCTGTCAAAGTGCCTTTTACTTTGGATAATCCAAGCGCAAGACAGATCAAGGACACCTGCGATGCCGCATAGGAACGCACACCCGGCGACAGGGAGATGATGTTGGGGATGGATACTTCAAACGAGGTACCCGCAGCTTTCGCCAAAGGAGTGCCGTTATTGGAAGTGATCGCAATCGAATGTCCGCCGGCTTCTCTTGCGCGGACTGCCGACTCAATCGTTCTCGAAACTTTCCCGGAAGCGGAAATCGAAAGAACCAAAGTCGAACTGTCGACGTGCCGCGGACAGACATAGCGCGAGAACTCCAGCGCATGTACGGCGAAGGCTTCGACTTTCGCCCACTCATAGAACAGGTCCTTGAATTCCATTCCTGCGAAGAAGGAATCTCCGCAGCCGGTGATATAGATTCGATGGATCGGACTGGTTACCTTTTCTTGAAACAGGCGTACCGCGTCACGGTAGAGATTTTCGGAATACTCCGTCAGAAGTTTCGACTGCGCTTTGATTTCTTCACGCATCAGATCTGTAGATTTCATATGCCTTTACCTCATGATTTGTATACACAGTTTTTTCTACCCGTATTATCTCATAGGTAAAGAAAAAATGGTATTGTTCCGTTTTCTTTCAAATCAATCCAGTCTTTCCTCTTTTATCGAAAGTGAACCCCACTGAAAACGGATTCGTGTTACCGCCCTTTTTTTGTCTTTGAATATCGGGAGTACCGCTTCCCTATACATCTCGCAAATGTCTCCCGTTAACCTGCCTTCTCGGCGGTTTTGTATGACCGTTTTCATTGAGCCTTACGAAGACGAACCTGCAGACCTGGGAGTGATTTTTCAATCTTTGAAATAACCCTTACGGCTGGTTTAAACTGCGTCTGATTTAAGCAGGCATGAGTGAAATCTAAACGGAAAACGAGCGCACTCTTAGGAAGAATCAAGCACCCGGGAAGCGGATAATTACGGGATGCAACAAACACATTCGTACCTGACCTTTTGACCGGTTTGAATGTGGATTTTGGGAATGAATTATCTGTGTGGCAGAAACGCCTGTTCTCGAAATGAGAGAAGCGATGGCCGGGGTGTTTTTAATCGCCCTGCGCAATGGAATTTGGTGCTGAATAAGGCGGAAGAACCGGCCGGAGAACATGTGAATGATAAGCATCATCCCAAGCGTGCTTCCTGAACAAGATAATCAGTAAAAAATGTATGCGGAACAGAGCAGCAAATCTGGGTGAAAATGCGTAAACTCTATCATTTGGTTAGAGTTGTAAATTTAGCGCAGTTGTCTGCAGCGCTGCCGTATCTGATATTCATTTGCCGGCAGAAAAACTTCGCAGTTATGCAGGCGTGATTCGGAGACGGGCGTATCCCATCAACAGCGCTTTATTTCAGCCACATTTCAGCAATTAATCAGTGCAGCATATCACGGATAGGTATAGACCTACACATCTGCGCATGGAAACCTGAACCGGATAACCGCATAAAAAACAACAACCCTATTGTTGGAATAGAGTTGTTGATGCGCGATTGAGAATGATTTCCGGATAAATCAAGCGTCTTTCTTTCCGTATGCTTTGGCAGCAATCAATGCCGTGATCGGAACCGATAAAATGACGCCGATGCTGGATGAAATACCGCTCATAGTCTCCATGGCGACGTAGGCAGAACTGATCAATTGGTAAGGTTTCGGGCTGATGGAATAGATGTATAAAATCAATACGAGCCCGCTGCCTAAGAAGGCTAAAATCAGGGTGTTGGTCATGGTTCCGACCATGTCCCTTCCGATGTTCATTCCCGACTTGAACAGTTCTTTAAAACCCAGTTCCGGATTCGCGGCATGCACTTCCTGTAAGGAGGAAGACAAGCTCATCGCAACGTCCATGACTGCGCCAAGAGAACTGATGATGACGCCTGCGGAGAGGAGTCCTTTGAGGCCGATCGGAGTGCCGGTCTGACGCAGCTGCAGAAGCGGTTCCACATCCGGGGAACGTAACCCGTTGATGCGCAGCAAGGACTGTGCAATCAGAGCAAACAGGAATGCAAGAACCATTCCGGAAACGGTCCCGAACAATGCGCACCAGGTCTTTTTCTGGGCGCCTCCGAGGATCAATAAAGTAACCACGGAAACGTAAATTCCGACCAGCAAAGTCGAAAGTACGGTGGGTGCACCTTTTAATAACGCCGGAAGCAGGATGCAGAACAGGGACAAAACTGTGATTGCGAGGCCGACCAGGGATTTGACTCCGTTTTTCCCGCCGACAAGGACGGTTGCCAATATGAATAACCCTCCGATGACTAACAGCGGAACGACTCTGGCATATTCATAGACTGTGGAGCGGATCGAACCGTCTGAGTAAGTAGAAATAATAATTGTGACGGAATCACCCGGAGATACCGGAGATCCGTACAAGGGTCCTATATAGTTATAGGTTTGAAGCTGTTTTCCTTTGAGAGGTCCGGACGTAACGGTCACAATCAGCATCTGTTCGCCGCGATATGCGTTATCCGATGCCGGATCGATCTCAGTATTGTCGGAAAGAACGGTATCCACTCTGGCCGTTTCATACGCGGCCGAGTCCCCGTATTCCCCCGGATCGATCTTTTCCGGTTTCGCCCAAAGATATCCGGCAATAAAAAGGACTGCACAGATGAAAAGCGCAATGATGGTGGTTTTGTTGGATTTGATATAGTCGGCAAGTTTGTTCATAAAACACCTTCTTATTCATAGTTTAACTTGTTTTTGAAGGGATTGAAATAGCCTAATCAAGCACGCGGCGAAATACACAATACCATACGTAACGAAAAGGGAAATGCGGCCGGTAGAACTGCTTCAAAAAAGCCCTATAAAATAAGGAAAAAAAGAGCGATGTTTTCGTTGAAGAAGTCCGTCTTCAAATGCTACAATAGGAACGGTTCAAAACCGCATCGACACAGGACAGAAAATATGGACGTAACGACCTTTAAAACCAGTGTTCAACGCATCTGATTTTTTGGTATACGTCCTTTTATTTCGGTTTCAGCTTACAGGCATATTGGGCATCTGTAAGTTTGATAAATGACTATAAGGAGGGCATTTATGAAACAGCAAACGCTAAAGAAGATTCTAAGTGTTCTGCTCGCTTTATTCATGGCGTTCCAAAACCTGCAGGTAGTACCTACGCGGGCGGCGGATGATGAGAGCACTTGGGTCAAGACGACGTGGTCAGAAATTACGGACGGTGACGTAATTGCTGTAACCATGAGCAAGAATGGCAAAACGTGGGTTTTGCCGAATGCTGCCACAGGAAGTACGCCTGCGATAGCAGAAGCAACGTTTGAAAATGACGTTCTCAATGTGGATCCGGCTTTATATGGCTGGACAGCTGAGACCTCGGAAAGCGGGTTTGCTCTAAAAGGATCCGGAGGATATTTAAATCCCGGCAAAAAGAACAACGAATTAAGGGCAAACGGTGCAAGTACTCCATGGACAATGGATAGCGGCTATTTAAAAGAAACCAAAACGGGCCGCTACATGGGTGTTTGGATTGATGGCACGACTCCCAAAGATTGGAGAACATACACAACGATACATGCGAATATCGCTGGGGAAACGTTGCAACTTTGGAAATTAAGCGGCGGAACTACTCCGGATCCTGATCCGGACCCAGATCCGGAACCAACGGTTGAACTTGTTGATATTTCAGCAGCGTTGGCAGGAGCAGACGGCACGACCTACAAAGTCAAGGGTGTCGTTACCATGGTTGACGGTAAGAACGTTTACGTTCAGGATACAACAGGCGGCATCTGTGCATTCTTCGATGCAACGCCGAGCGGAATCGATTTGGGCGATACAATTATTGTTACCGGTTCGAAGACTGTTTATAAAGGACTTCCGGAACTCGGAGGAGCAACGTTTGAAGAGTCTTCGGGATTAACTCTCGAAGCG
>CACYEP010000108.1 GCA_902773425.1 uncultured Erysipelotrichaceae bacterium
CGACATATGCGTTATTCCGTGACGGAGAATACCTGACAAACGAACAGATGAATGATACGAAATTTTTGAAACTGGCGTTGAAATAACAGAAGAGGAATTATGGCATCCAGCAAAGAATTCCTGAATTTCATCATGGAACAGCTTTCTCAATCGGAAGACGTAACCTACCGTGCAATGATGAGTGAATACATCATCTATTATCGCGGTAAGATCGCCGGAGGTATTTTCGATGACCGGTTTCTTGTAAAGCCCACAAAATCGGCTTTAGCTATGATGCCGGATGCGAAGACGGAACTTCCGTATGACGGCGCAAAGGAGATGCTGCTTGTGGAGGACGTAGACAACAGGGAGTTTCTGACTGAGCTGCTGGAAGCGATGTATGACGAACTTCCGGTGCCGAAGAAACGGGGAAAACGATGATGAAACGGACAGCAGTATATATTCACGGAAAAGGGGGCAATGCTGCAGAGGCAGATCATTACAGGCAACTGTTTCCGTCCTGGTCTGTAGTCGGCATTGATTATAAAAACTCAGTACCGTGGAAAGCCGGACAAGAGATAAAGGAAGAAATATCAAAACTGAAAGCAGATTCTGATAAGGTAATTCTGATTGCCGACAGCATCGGCGCTTTCTTTGCGATGAACGCAAATATCGAGAGGGAAATATCCCATGCTTATTTCATTTCTCCTATCGTTGACATGGAGAAACTGATTACCGACATGATGGGCATGGCCTGTATTACGGAGGCAGAACTGAAGGAAAAGGGAATTATACGCACGGATTTCGGTGAGGATCTGTCCTGGGAATACCTTTGTTATGTGAGAGAGAATTCCTTGCGTTGGAATGTTCCGACCGATATTCTTTACGGGAGCGAAGACTGTTTGACATCTTTTGAAACAATTAAGGCGTTTGCGCAGAATCATCAAGCAAATCTTACTGTTTTAAACGGAGGGGAACATTGGTTTCATACAGAAACACAGATGCAGTTTCTTGATAAATGGATCACTGACTGCGTTATGAAAGAAGGAGATTCATTATGAGTGATTTTATTGCATATTGCGGGCTGAACTGTAAGACCTGTGATGCGCGGCTAGCCACAGTCAATGATGATGCGGAACTTCGGAAAAAAGTCGCAGCCCTTTGGTCAAAACTGAATGATACCGAGATCACGCCGGAGATGATCAATTGCACCGGATGCCGGATCGAGGGTCCGAAGACTCCGTACTGTGAATCATTATGCCCGATCCGCAGATGTGCCATATCAAGAAAAGCGGAGACCTGCGGGAGTTGTGATGAAATGGATTCCTGTGAAAAACTGAAAGCGATTATCGTAAACAATAAGGACGCTTATCGCAATTTGAAAAGATAGTCTTTCATGTGCGTGAATTAAGACGTCTTTTTATTTCAATTTCGCAATAAATCCGATTTTTTGAAAAATCCCCCTGCGTAATGTATTGCTTGTTACGCAGCGTCATGTTGTAGGATGCATGACGAAAGGAGGTGAAGGCTATGTCAAAATACACCACAGGAGAGATCGCAAAGGCTTGCGGCGTCACTGTCCGGACAGTTCAATACTATGATACCAGAGGCCTTTTGATTCCCAGTGAGTTATCCGAAGGCGGAAGAAGGCTCTATTCAGAGGGTGATCTGAAACGTTTGAAGATCATCTGTTTTTTGCGTGAATTGGATATTCCGATCGATGCGGTTTCCCAGATCCTAAACGAAGAGCATCCCGAACGGGTGATCTCACTTCTGATTGAACAGCAGGAAACGGTTCTTTCGGATGAGATTTCCGAAAAACAGATAAAGTTGGAAAAACTACGTGAACTGAAAAACGGAATAAAAGGGAAAGATAACTTCTCTCTTGAAATGATCGGTGACATAGCCGTCATTATGGAAGGAAAGAAGAAACTGAAGAAAATGCGTTTGATGGAAATCCTGACCGGTATCCCGGTTACTGCGCTGCAGTGGTTCTCCGTTATTTTCTGGATCATCAAGGGCATCTGGTGGCCGTTCATTGTCTGGGTATTAGTGGCTGCGGTCTGGGGTACATTGTTCAGCCGGTATTACTTTACTCACGTGAAATTCATTTGCCCGGAATGCCACGAGGTATTCAAACCCAAATTCAGGGAAGCTTTCTGGGCGAATCATACACCTACAGCCCGTAAGCTTACCTGTACAGCGTGCGGTCATAATGGCTTCTGTGTAGAGATTTGGGGAGACGGCGGGAAATGAGTGCATTTGAGAATATTGTCATCGGCAAACACAGCATTCCCGCGCTGATGATCACGGCGGTTCTGATGATTGTGATCCCGGTTTGTTTCTTCATTTATTGGCGAAGGAACCATAGA
>CACYEP010000109.1 GCA_902773425.1 uncultured Erysipelotrichaceae bacterium
CGACAGGTCGGGAAAAATCTTCGCGTACGGCGACGCGACGGTTGCGCTGATCTTCATCGCGGAATTGTACTGAACGAAAAAACGCGGATCATCCGCGTTTTTGTGTGCTTATTGGAAGAAATAGAAGATGCCGGTTGCCGCCGATGCGACTCCCAGAATCAGCAGCATCACCCAGTTCAATCCTTTGCCGCCCTGGATGAAATCTTTTTCCAGGAAGACTTCGGAATGTTTCTTCGGGTTGTAGTAGACGCTGATGTCCGCACCGTCGCTGTATCTTGTTTTGATCAGTTCATGGACGACTCTTCTTGCGTCTTCATTGGTGCGGGATTCATCGTTCATGGAATCTAAGAATGCGCGGCGGAAGATGCTGATACGGCCGGTTTGCCCGTCCAATTCATATTCTGCGAAGGGCTGCACTCCCAATCCGTCTCCTAAAGGTTCATGGATGACTTTTCCGGGAATCACTTCCGAACAGCGTTTCTTTCGGCCCGCGGTATCCCGGTAGACTCTGTACGACAGAATAAAAAAGACGATTCCCACAAGCGTGAGAATAACACCCCATTGGAAATTACTGAGTTCTTGATTCATAATGTGCCTCTTGACTGTTTTCTGACTCTCTAATTATACAGTTTTCTGCATGGTTCGTAAATCCAATTAAAAACTCCGGAACTAGGAGTCATACCTGATGTTCCGGAGATAAAAGAGATAAACGATTGTGCTCATCGACCATGTAATCGGGTAAAGCCAGGAAGTCAGGTCGATGAAGTGATAGGTTTGACCGACGGTCATTAACACAGCCACGCGTACTGCGCACCAGCACACCAGCATTACGATCATAGGCGCCAAAGGTTTTCCGACGCCGCGCATGATGGCGGAAGTCACATGCGAGAAGGATAACAGGAAGTAGAACGGAGCGCAGATTCTGGCGCGGGCTACACCGTAGGCAACAACTTCGGGATCGCTGTTGAAGGCCGCAATGAATACCGGTGCGAACAGATAAATTGTCAATCCGATCAGGGCTACCATTGAAATCGCACTCAGGATGCCGAACCGGATGCCGGCTTTTACGCGGTCATACTTTTTGGCGCCCATGTTCTGGCTGACATAGGTTGACATGGCCATGCTGAAGGCGTTGGTCGGCAAAAACGCGAATCCTTCCACCTTGGAGTAGGCGCCGATGCCTGCCATTGCGAGTTTCCCGAAGGAATTGATATACGATTGAATCAGAATGTTGGACAAGTCGATCACGCATGCCTGTAATGCCGTAGGCAGTCCGTAACGTACGATCTGTTTGAAATTACCCGGATCCAAAGAGATTTTCCGCAGTTCAATCTTGGTGGCACCTTCGGTTTTACGCAGTCTTGCCAATACCAGGAACATGCTTAAGAATTGTGAAATCACGGTCGCAATCGCTGCGCCTTCCACGCCGAACTTCAAAACACCGATGAAAAAGATATCCAGGATCACATTCGTAATGGAACTGATGATTAAGTAAATCAAGGGATGCTTGCTGTCTCCGGATGCCTGCAGGATTCCGACAAACGTGTTGTACATGATCAAGCCGGTGCTTCCGCCGAAATATACCCGTAAGTACAGCGAGGAAAGGGGAAGAACATCCTCGGGGGATCCCATCCACTTTAAGAATACCGGACAGAAAAGAACACCGGCGACCGATAAGATCACACTGAACATAAGCCCCATTGCCACGGCGGTATGTACGGCCTTGGAGGCTCGTTGTTCATCTTCCGCGCCGATCCACCGGGCGATGACGATGCCTGCGCCGGTCGAAAATCCCATGAAGAATCCGATCAGAAGATAGGTGAGGGAACCGGTGGAACTGACGGCTGCCAGGGCTTCCTTTCCCAGAAACTGTCCGACGATCAGGGAATCGGCCGTGTTATATAATTGCTGGAATAATTGCCCGATGAAGATCGGACCCGCAAAAAACAGGATCTTCTTACGGAATCCTCCTTCGGTCATCAGGTTTTGACGGTTCAAAGTTTCGCTCATAGTTTAGAAGGATATCACTAATTCAGGACTTTGAAAATATCTTTTCACAGATGACAATCTGTTTTGAAACAGCACCTTAAACATTGTATAGTTACTGTATAGGAAACAAAGGTATTGATTATGAAAACGACGGACAGCTGTGCGGCATGTTTATACCGCAGACAAAAAGAAGTTCACAATGATCCCGAATATCTTCGTCAGGTAAAAGAAATCCTGGACCATCGCAAACCATCGGATTCATCCCCATATCTGAGCGAACAATTCCGGATCATTTCGGAGACCATGTTCGGACCCGGAAAGAGTCTGGCTCCGGAAAAAAGGAAATTCAATGATCTGGTTTTGGGAATGGAAGATGCGTTATGGGAGAAAATCCAGGCATCCGAAGATCCGTTAAAGACCGCCGTCCTGTATTCGAGAGTCGGTAACTATATTGATTTCGGTACGGTGGATGTGGATGAGAAGACGTTTCTCGGTATGTTTGATAAAGCTTGCATGAGTGAGTCGGACCTTAAGACCTACGCGTTATTCCGGGAAGATATGAAGTCCGCAGAGAACTTCGTGCTTCTGGCGGATAACTGCGGAGAAATCGTGCTGGACAAATTATTGATCCGGGAATTAAAACGGCTGTATCCGGGTCTTCATGCGTCGGTTGTGATCCGCGGAGCGGAAGTGCTCAACGACGTAACGGAAGAAGATGCGGTTCAGGTGCGTCTTGCGGATGTTGCCGACGTGATTCCCAACGGAATCCGGATCTCCGCAACAATCTATGATTTGGTGAATGATGAATCCAAACGGGTGATTGATGAGGCGGATGTCATTGTGTCGAAAGGGCTTGGAAACTACGAAGGATTTACCGGCTCCGGAATTCCTGCGTATTATCTGTTTTTATGCAAGTGCGACCTGTTCACCAAACGGTTTCAGGTTCCGCTTATGACCGGTATGTTTGTAAAGGAGTGACGGGATGGCTGTAATTACATTAAAAAAGGGTGAAGGAAGATTGCTGCGCGAAGGTGGATGCTGGGTCTTTGATAATGAAATCGCCTATGTTTCCGGCTCTTATGAAAACGGGGATATCGTTACCGTCAAAAGCGCAGAGGATGTGTTTTTGGGAAAAGGGTATATCAACGATCACTCCAAGATCCGCGTCCGCGTTTTGACGCGCAGCGAAAATGAAGAAATCAATGAAGACTTCTTCGAAAGAAAACTTCGCGCCGCGTGGGAATACCGCAAGTCCATTATGAAGACAGATTCCCTGCGGGTTGTCTTCTCGGATGCCGATCAGCTCCCCGGATATGTCGCGGATAAATATGAAGATGTTTTGGTGTTCCAGGCGGAAACTTTGGGGATGGATATCCGCAAGAAACTTTTGACGGACCTTCTTTTGAAAATTCTGAAGGAAGATGGGGTTTCCATCACCGGTGTATATGAGCGCTCGGACGCAAAAGTGCGCACCCTGGAAGGACTGGAGCGGGTCAAAGGATTCTATTCCGAACCGTTCAATACGAAAGTTCTGATCCGGGAAAACGGGGTTCAATACGAGGTGGATGTGGAAAACGGACAGAAGACCGGGTTCTTTTTGGATCAAAAACTGAACCGCAAGGCAATTCACCCGATCGTAAAAAATGCCAGAGTGCTGGATTGTTTCACGCATACCGGAAGTTTCGCCCTGAATGCGGCCATAGCCGGCGCAAGAGAAGTTATTGCGGCGGACGCATCGGAATTAGCCGTGGAACAGGGAAGAGAGAATGCTGAATTAAACGGAGTTTCGGATATCGTGACCTTTGTCAGGGCGGATGTTCTGGATCTTTTGCCGGAGTATCTTGCCAAGGGAGAACAGTTTGATGTCGTGATCCTGGATCCGCCGGCATTCACCAAGTCGAAAAACTCGGTGAAGAATGCGCTTCGCGGATACCGTGAAATCAACCGTCAGGGAATGAAACTGGTACGGCCCGGAGGATTCCTGGTGACCGCATCCTGTTCGGAAAATCTGACACCGGAATTATTCCGCAAAGTGATCGATGAAGCGGCACGTTCGGTCCACAAACGCTTGCGCGAAGTGGAATACCGGACCCAGTCTCCGGACCACCCGATTGTCTGGGGGAATCCGAATACCCACTATTTGAAATTCGCGGTTCTGCAGGTACAGGACCGCTGGTAAGGAGGAAGTACTATGAATCTGGATGAGATGTTAAGTATTGCCAGGCAGCAGGGCTTTACGGATGTGCATGTATCTCCGGATTTTCCGCTGATCGGAAGAAAAAACGGAAAACTGACCGTGTTGGAAGCGAATCCCGTTTCTGCCGATCATATCCGAAGGATCATGGAGTCCGTGATGCCCGAACAGGAGAAGCTGACTTTTCTGAAAGGAGAGCCGGCGGTATTCATGTATGCCGCGCCCGATCAAAAGAGATACCGGGTGTCTGCGTACTCTACGGACGGGAAACCGGCGTTGTCTTTCCGCATCGTTAACGACAAGATCAATAATCCGATCCGTCTTTCTCTTCCGAAGGATGTAAGCGATCTGGCGGCATCCTTGCCCGGCATTGTGCTGATCGCATCGCCTGCCTCGGAAGGAAAGACAACGGTTCTGGCTGCCATGACCGAATGGCTGAACCAAAATAAAAACGCGCATGTGCTCACGGTGAGCTATCCGCTGGAACATGTCTTTTCTTCAAGACGAAGCTTGATTCACGGAATCTGCGCCAAGGGAAACGAAGCCCTTAAAGTACTTGAAAACGCAGTCTATATGGACGCGGACGTGATTGCGGCGGACCTGCCGCTGGATTCGGCCGTTTTTGATGAATTAGTGAAACTTGCGTCGGAGGGAAAACGGGTCTTTGTGACTGTCCCCGCCAAGGATTCCTACGATGCGATTGATAAAATCATGTCGCTGTATCCGGTCAATGATCAGGACCGTGCTTTGAAATCTTTGCTGGAAAATCTGCGCGGAATCTATGCCCAGCGGAAAGTATACAGTCCTTCCGCGGACAAGGTTTCCGTTGCGTATGAGGCAGTTTATCCGGACGAGGACGTGGTGAATGCGGTTCTTGCGGTAAACCCGGCGCAGTATTATGAAACGGTGCGCCGGAAGGAGAATATGCGTACAATGGACGAGAGCTTTGCGAATCTGGTGCGTGCGCTGGCTTTAACCAAGGAAGAAGCCCTTGGGTATGTGAAGGATGAAAAGATTTTTTCCAAATATCTGATCGAAGGGAGATAATTATGCAGATTGAAGTTGTGAAGCCCGGAAAACTTTTGGATAAGAAGGGCGAATTGATTGAAACCGGCTATGCGAAATCCTTGATCAAAGAATATGACCGCAAAGATATTAAGGCGGCCGGTTTCCGGATTAAAGAATGGGACTACTATCTCATCTCGGACGGGAAATGCGCGCTGGCCTTAACCATTGCGGATAACTCTTACATGGGAATGTACAGTGTGTCCGTACTGGATCTGGTCCGGGGAAGCGAAGTCACCAAGAGTGTGATGACCGCGGCTCCGTTCGGC
>CACYEP010000110.1 GCA_902773425.1 uncultured Erysipelotrichaceae bacterium
TCCGGATGTTAATTCCCGGAATATGCCGGACGGATCCTCTTTGGATAAGAAGGTGATCTTAACGTTTTCGGCATATTCGGTCTGAAGGTATGTGAAGCGGGAACGGATGACGTTTTCGATTTTCCCGAGATAGGAGTAGTCCGCATCAATTTCGTACTTTGTGAGAATGACGGGTTCGGTCAGGGTCGCCAGGGCAACGGCGCCGGATACGGATTTTGCGTAGGCTCTTGTTAATCCTGCAGCTCCGAGCTTGATTCCTCCGAAATAACGGACTGTGATTGCGATGATATCCGTGAGATTGTTTTTGTCCAAGACATCCCGCATCGGCATGCCGGCCGTTCCTGCAGGTTCCGAATCGTCGGAAGAATGCGCAACGGAATCCCCAATCTTATAGGCATGAGTAATGTGCGTCGCATTCGGATGAAGCTTCCGGATCTCTCCGAGGTAGAATTTCGCATCATCCACGCTGAAACAGCGGAAAAGATATCCGATAAAACGGGAACGTTCAATTTCGTAACTGTATTCCGCAGGAGACTGAATTCTCATATAATCAGTATACCAAAACCGGACCGAAAAGGAATCTTGCGAAAAACAGGATTTAGGTTAAACTAGAAGTGGTGATTTGAATGAAATGTGTATATCCGGACTATAATGAAGGATTGCTGAATCTTCTGGCGTCTTTGCGTCAATATTTTCATCTGGATCCTTTGTATAAAACACATCCGGACGCGGACCGGTACCTTGCGGAAAAACCGGATAATGTATTTGTCTTACTGATTGACGCGATGGGTCTAAAATATTGGAACGTCATCTTCCCGAAGATTCTTTTCTGCGTTCGCATATGATCCGGGAAATGACGACGGTATATCCGTCCACAACGGCTGCGGCCACGACAATCTTCTCCACCGGCTTGGCTCCGGTATCTTCCGGCTGGATGGGTTGGATGGAATATTTCAAGGAAGTGGATGATTACCGGATCCTGTTTTGGAACGGAAGTTATTACACCCATGCGCGTCATACAGACAACGTGGTGCAAAATGCGCTGGTGCCGCAGGGAACCTTACAGAAAACGTTTGAATCTGCGGGAAGTTCCATGCGCGTGATCAATCCGAAATTTGATTCCAACGGCGTGCATTCCATGGAAGAGATGGAAGAACGCATTTTGGAATACGCGAACACGTATCACAATACGTTTACCTACGCGTATTGGGATGAATTTGACGCGCTGATGCACGAGGTCGGAACGGAAGATCCGAAAACAAAGAAAGAACTTTGTCATATCGATGATGTAGTCAGAGACCTTGCGGAACAGCTTCCTGAAGGCAATCTTCTGTTTGTGATTGCAGACCACGGACAAATCAACACGGTGACCGAAGATATCCTGACTGCGCATCCCGATTTGGCGGAAACATTGGAAAGACGCGCCGCCTTGGAAGCCCGCACAGTCGTGTTCTATGTGAAGCCGGAGCGCCGGAACGATTTTGAAGAATTATTTAAAACGTATTACGGAGACTCATTTGAGTTGTATACTTCCGAAGAATTTGCGAAAATCTTTATGGGAGAGTTCCCGCATCATCCTCGCGTGAAGGATTTGCTGGGAGACTATGTCGCTGTTGCAAAGGGCCGGAAATCCTTGGTGACCGGCGCCGACAGGGTCATGGTCGGTGATCATGCGGGGCTTACCGAAGACGAAATGATGATTCCGTTGATTGTTTACAGAAAAGAGGGAAAGAAACAATGAATGAACCGGTATTAGTAGTATTGGCTGCAGGCATGGGCTCGCGTTACGGCGGACTCAAACAGATTGACACCGTCGGCGACAACGGCGAGTGCATCATCGATTTTTCGATTTATGACGCATACCGCGCGGGATTCCGCAAAGTTGTCTTAATTATCCGCAAGGAACACGAAGAAGCGTTCAATAAGGCGTTATGCGACAAAGTGCGTAACAAGATGGAAGTGGAATACGCGTTCCAGGATATGCAGGATGTTCCGGAATGGTTTAAGGTTCCGGAAGGCCGTGAAAAACCTTGGGGAACGACCCATGCGCTTTTGGCAACCCGCAATATCGTAAAAGAACCGTTCATGGTCATCAATGCGGATGACTTCTACGGAAAAGAATCCTACCAGATCATGTACGATGCGTTAAAGGATTTCAAGGAAGGCGACGCGGCGATGGTCGGGTATAAGCTTGCGAATACCCTGACGGAAAACGGCTCGGTCACAAGAGGCGTCTGTGTAGTGGAAGACGGATATCTGAAAGGAATCCGTGAAGTACAGGAAATCGTTCCGTGCGAAAATACGTCCGCGTATAAAGACGGGGAAGAATGGAAGAAACTTCCGGAAGATACGTTATGCTCGATGAACTATTGGGGATTTACACCGGCAATCTTCCCGCTGATGGAAGAGCGCTTTGAAAAATTCCTGAAGGGAGACAAACCGGTCCAGAATCCGATGAAGGCGGAACATGTCATTCCGACGGCTGTCGGCGAACTTCTCGAAGAAGACAAGATCAATGTCAAAGTCTTATCGACGGATTTCCGCTGGTTCGGTGTTACCTACAAGGAAGATAAGCCGGAAGTAATCCGCCGGATCAAAGAGTACAAAGACGCCGGTATTTATCCGCACGATCTTTGGAAATAAGCGTACCAACCGCACGTGAGTGCGGATTTTTTATGCCCGGCGTGGTAGAATGAATCCGTAGCCATTCACTTGGCAGAGGTGATGTATATGATAGAAATTTTGAAATCCGTTATTCTCGGTATCATTCAGGGAATTACCGAGTGGCTTCCGATCAGCTCTACGGGGCATATGATCCTGTTTAATGATATCTGGCCCATGGAACTTTCCGAAGAGTTTGTGAATCTGTTCCTGGTGGTTATTCAGTTCGGTTCGATCCTGGCCGTCATTGTGATGTATTTTTCCAAGCTTTGGCCGTTCTCTTCCAAGAAGAGCGCCGAAGAGCGCAAGGCAACTTGGACTCTGTGGCTGAAAATCCTGATCGGAGTAATTCCGGCGGGAGTCCTGGGGCTGTTGTTCGATGATTGGATTGATGAACATTTATACGGTTCGACGGTTGTCGCGGTGATGCTGATTGTCTACGGCGTGTTCTTCTTAATTGCCGAAGACCGCAAGAGAGAGCCGAAGGTCAAGACTCTTGATCAGTTATCCTGGAAACATGCGTTATTGATCGGATTCTTCCAGGCGCTCGCGTTAATCCCCGGAACATCCCGTTCCGGCGCAACGATCTTAGGCGGAATCTGGACCGGATGCGCACGCACTGTCGCGGCGGAATTCAGTTTCTTCTTAGCCATTCCGACAATGTTCGGCGCCAGCGGCTTAAAGCTTGCGAAGTATTTCTTACGTTCCGGATTCGGTTTCAGCGGAATTGAAACGGCTGTTCTTGCGTCCGGTATGGTTGTGGCATTCGTGGTTTCCCTGATCGCAATCCGCTTCTTGATGAGTTATATCCGCAAACACGATTTCAAGGTGTTCGGATGGTACAGAATTGTATTGGGCATCGCGGTTCTCGCGTATTTCCTGTTTCTGAAATAGGAGGTCTTTATGAACAATTATACAAAACGGGTGGATTTACTCCGTGAATCCATGAAGTCCCGCGGAATGGATTTCTATTTGATTCCGACGGGTGATTATCATATGTCCGAATACGCTTCGGAGTATTTCGGATTCCGCAAATGGCTGTCCGGTTTTACCGGAAGCGCCGGAACGATGCTGGTGACATCCGGTCAGGCATACTTATGGACGGACGGACGCTACTTCATTCAGGCCCAGCGTCAGCTCGAAGGTTCCGGAATCGTTTTGATGCGCACCGGAGATGCCGGCGTGCCGGATCTGGATCAATTCCTGAAAAAAGAACTGAAGAAAGGTCAGACGCTGGGGTTTGACGGAAAATGCGTATCCCTGCGTGAAGGGGAACTGTATCAGAAGATTGCGGAAGAAAACGGTGCTTTCATCGATTACGATCATGATTTATCCAAAGATATCTGGACGGACGGACGTCCGGAGCTTCCCGAAGATCCCGCATGGAGTCTGGATGTGAAGTGGGCAGGTGAGTCCCGCGAATCCAAAGTAAAGCGCGTATTTGAAAAACTGAAGGAACTCGGCGCGGATTCGCAGGTATTAACCTCTCTGGATGATATTGCGTGGCTGCTGAATGTAAGAGGAAACGATGTTCCCAACAATCCCGTCGTCTTAAGCTATGCGCTTTTGGAAGGCGGGAACGTGAAATGGTACGTAAAGGACTCCAAGGTTTCCGCTGAACTGAGAGATACCCTGAAAGGTTTGGCGGAAGTTTGTCCGTACGGTCAGATCTATGAAGACGTGAAACATCTTACCGGTACGGTACAGATCGATCCGGGAAAGGTCAACTTCGCGTTATACCGTCATGTGAAGGGAAAGGTTCTTCTTGCGGAAAACCCGGAACTGATGATGAAGGCAGTCAAAAATGACACCGAAATCAAGAACCTGAAAAAGGCGCATCTGTACGACGGTGTCGCGCTGACAAAATTCATCTATTGGTTAAAGAAAACCGTCAGGGAACAGGAAATCACCGAGTGGGATGCGACAGAGAAACTGGAAGAACTGCGCCGTGCGCATCCGCATTGTCTCGATTTGAGCTTCCCGTCCATCGGCGCGTATAACGCTAATGCGGCGATGATGCACTACAGTGCGTCCAAGGAGAACGCGGCGGTACTTCATCCGGAAGGAATGTATCTGATCGATTCGGGCGGACAGTATTACGAAGGAACGACCGATGTCACCCGTACAATCATCTTAGGCAGGATTCCCGCGGAATGGAAACGGAATTATTCGCTGGTGCTGAAAGGGCATCTGCGTTTGGCAATGGCTAAGTTCTTATACGGATGCCGAGGAACCTCTCTGGATATTTTGACCAGAGGTCCGTTATGGGATTTGGGAATCGATTATAAATGCGGTACGGGACATGGGGTAGGATACCTGTTGAACGTTCATGAAGCACCCAACGGTTTCCGCTGGAGAATCGTTCCCGAACGCAATGATTCCTGCGTGCTGGAAGCGAACATGGTCACGACCGATGAGCCGGGCGTATACATTGAAGGAAGCCACGGAATCCGTATTGAGAACGAACTTGTCAGTCATAATCTGGAAAAGAATGAATACGGGCAGTTTATGGGATTCGAAATCATTACTTTGGCTCCGATTGACCGCAAAGGAATTGACCCGAAGTATTTAAGCGATGCGGAATTGAATTTCCTCAACCGCTATCATGCGGCGGTTTACCGCAAACTGGAACGTTATATGACCAAAGAAGAACGTGCGTGGTTAAAGAAAGAGACCGCGCCGATAAAGCGGAGATAAATGATGAAACGTTTGCTTTTGGAAGGCGGAGGACAAAGATCGGTATTTACGGCAGGAGTTTTGGACTTTTTCATGGATAAGGGAATCACCTTTGATGAAGTCTACGGGGTTTCTGCCGGAGCGATGACTGCGACCTCATATCTTTCGAATGACCGGGGAAGAGCCATTGAACAAATGGAACGCTTCACCGGAGACAAGAGATATATCAGTCTGAAAAACCGCGTCACCAAGGGTTCTTTCTTCGGATGGGAATATATCTTCGAAGAGATTCCCAAGAAGCTTCTTCCGATGAATTTTGAAGCATACCGGAAGAATCCGGCGACTCTTTACGCAGGGGCCTACGAGTGTGAAACCGGCAAAACTGTCTATTTCCCGCTGCGTGATCCGGAAGATAAGGAAGATCTGAAGAGACTGCAGGCTTCCGCGTCCTTACCGTATTATTCCCCGTTTGTGGAAATTGACGGGAAACATTACGCGGACGGGGGAATCGCGGATCCGTTTGCGCTGGCTGCGTTTAAGGATGACGGCGCGAAAACGGTGATCGTCTTAACGCAGGACCGCAGTTATATCAAAGGAAAGAAACGTTCCTCCGGAATGAAATATGTGTATGGGAAGTATCCGCATCTCGTGCATGATTCCGCGATGCGTTCGGGAAGATATAACGCGGACCGCCGGATCATCTTCCATCTGGAAGAAGAAGGGAAAATCTTCCTGATCATACCCGGAAAACCTTTGAAAGTATCCATCAAAGAGACCGATAAAAACAAACTGAAAGAGGTCTATGAAGAAGGATACCGGGCGGCGGAAGAACGTTATGAAGCATTAAAAGAGTATCTTGAAGAAGGCGAATAACGCCTTCTTTTGAGTTTTGTGAGAATTCAGTATAATATAAGGCAGAGGGTATCACTATGAAAAAAGTAATTTGTGTAGTCGAAGATGAAAAAGATCTTTGCGAATTAGTTAAGAGTTACCTGGAAAAAGAAGGATATGAAGTCCGTGCGTACTATACGTATGACTCGGCATATGATCACACGGAGGACGAAGATGTCCATCTGTGGCTTTTGGATATCATGCTGGATGAGAAGAGCGGATTCGATCTTCTCGAAGCAATCCGCCAGCATTCCAAGGATGTGCCGATTGTCTTTATGAGTGCCCGCGACAAGGAATTTGACCGGATCATCGGATTGGAAAAAGGAAGCGACGATTATATCACCAAGCCTTTCAGCATGAAGGAAATGGTGCTTCGCGTCAACAATGTCATCAAGCGCACCTACAGGGATGATCTGAAAATCGAAGTCGACGGATACGAAATCGATGATTCCCAGCGCAAGGTTTTCAAAGACGGGGAATCGATATCGGTTACCACTTTGGAATATGACCTTCTGATTTTGTTCGTGAAGAACAAAGGAAAACCGTTTACGCGTGACCAGATCCTCGATAAGGTATGGGGTTCGGACTATTTCGGATCCAATAGAGTCGTGGATGATACGCTGCGCAGACTTCGCCGGAAAATGCCGGATTTGAACATTCATACGATTTACCGTTACGGATACAGGCTGGATTAATGTCAACAAAGGATACAGGGAAAAAACGCGGTCTTCGGATGTGGCTGGGGAATATGACCCTCGGCCAGCAGTTAGTCTCATTAGTCAGCGTTACTTTTATAGCGCTGGGGATCTTTTATATTGTCTATCTGCGTTCGAACATCAACGCGATTACCCTGAATCAGAATTACATTTTATTAAGCCGCATGCAGGATCAGGTGGTCCGTGAACTTGAGAAAGATCCGGAAACCTTATATGAGAACACCTGGAATGATCAGGAAATCTCCCATTTAATCATCAAGGACGGTGAGCCGTACCTGTATCTCGGCATATACGAACCGACGAATAATTACCGTTTCCTGATTGATAAAGCCACCGAGAAGTCGGATAAGGACAATACCGGTTTATTCACGGCGGGGAAGGAATCCTGCCAGTATATCCTGAAAACCGTGGATGACCATACCAGGATCCTGACATTTCATTCGGCCAAAGGAAGTCTCGAACTGTACGACTCAATTGTCAGCAACATCTCCAACGTATCCTCGATGGTGTTCCTGGCCCTGTTGGTGGTGCTGTTCTACTGGGTTTTGACGCTGATTTATCCGCTGAATCAGATCAAGAACTATGTCGATAAGGTGCGCAAGGGGGAAGAAGCGGATCTGAAGATCGACCGCGCGGATGAAATCGGAGAAGTCGCGCGTGCCGTGACTTCCATGCAGGAAGAATTAAAACATCAGGAATCCGTCAAGGAAGAAATGATCCATAACATTTCCCATGATTTGAAAACGCCGATTGCGACCATTAAATCGTATGCCGAAAGTATCAAGGACGGCATCTATCCGTACGGATCTTTGGACAGCTCGGTGGATGTCATTATTGAAAACGCAGACCGTCTGGATGCGAAAGTGCACAGCCTTCTGTTCCTGAACCGTCTGGATTATCTTTTGAGTTCTTCGGAACGACAGATGAATTCCATCGACATGAACCGGATTTCCGAACAGGTGATCCGTTCCCTTTCGGCAATCCGTTCGGATGTGGAAATCAGTTATTCTTCCGAACCGACCGTTTTCAAAGGGGAAGAAGAATCATGGAGGATTCTGGTAGAAAATCTCGTGGATAATTCTCTGCGCTACGCGGAAAAGTCCGTCTGGCTTGAATTGCGTCCCGGATATCTTTGCGTGGGAAATGACGGCCCGTCCATTGAACCGGATCAGATGAAGAAACTGTTCCGGCCGTTTGAAAAAGGGAATAAAGGAAAGTTCGGACTGGGCCTCAGTATCTGCAGCAAGGTGGCGGAAGCGTACGGATATACGATTGAAGCGAAAAACCTGACCAAGGGAGTAAGCTTTATCGTTCGTGAGAAAGTGGCAATTCCGGACGAAAAGGAAATTAAGAAGAAAGCGCGCGCACGTTCGAAAGGGAACACGCGTACACCGAAAGAATCGAAGAAGGCAGAGAAGAAATGATCAAGGCAGTACTATTTGACTTGGACGGAACCGTGATCGACAGCGAACAGCTTTGGTTTGCGTGCAATAAACAGTTTCTGGAAGAACACGGAATTCATCCGGAGCCGGAACAGTTATATAAAACCATCGGGGGCAGTATGGATCTTACATACCGCGTCCTTTATTCGTTCTTTGAAGAAGGAACGATGACGATGAGCCGGATGCGAAGTGAATATGATGCGATGTTCGAAGGAAAAATCATCCGTTTCCGTGAGTATCTGGATCCGGATGTGAAAGACCTTCTGGAGTATCTCAAAGATGCCGGTATCAAGACGGCGGTCGCATCCGCGAGTTCTTTACCGTATATCGAAGACGTGCTGGATCAGTGCGGCATCCGTGATAAGTTTGATCTGATCGTATCCGGGGATGCGTTTGACCGCAACAAGCCCGCGCCGGATGTGTATACCGTGACGGCGGAGCGCTTGGGAATCCCGAAAGAGGATTGCCTGGTGGCGGAAGATTCCGAGATCGGAATCCGCGCAGGAAAGAACGCAGGCATGTTTACGGCGGGAGTCAAAGGGTTCGGAAATCAGGATCTTTCCGAAGCCGATCTGTCTTTTCCGAATCTTCGCGAACTCAAGGAATGGATTCATTATGAACTGAAAAAAGATTCCCTGGTGCGTCTGGAAGAAAACGGGAAGGAAATCATTTTGATTCCGACGGCGCATGTGTCCAAGAACAGCGCCATGTTCGCAAGGGCGGTCATGAAATATGAGAATCCCGACAGCATCTGTATCGAATTGGATGAAGACCGCTACAAGAGCCTTACACAGAAAAAGAAATGGGAAGACACGGATATCCGTTCGGTCATCAAAGACAACAAGGTCGGATATTTCTTGGTGAATCTTCTTTTGGCATCGTACCAGCGCCGCATGGCGGGAAACCTCGGGTCCAATACCGGTCAGGAAATGGCCGAAGGCATCAAGGCTTCCAAGGAACGGAAGATTCCGTTGGTGCTGGCGGACCGCAGTGTCCAGACTACATTTACCCGCATCTGGCGCACCATGGGCGGCAAAGATAAATTCAAGCTTCTGACATCTCTCATTACTTCGATTTTTGACGATGAGGAGATCAGCGAAGAAGATATCTCCAAACTGTCCGAACGGGGAGAACTGGAGGCGGCGCTCGGGGAAATTCAAGCCGAATTCCCGCAGATCTCCAAAGTTTTAGTAACGGAGCGGGATATGTATCTGGCGCACAAAATCAAGAATGCGCCCGGAAAGAAAGTAGTTGCGGTATTGGGCGCAGCGCATACTTTGGGAATTCAGGACTGGATCCATAAAGATTATTCTTTGAAGGAACTGGATGAGGTTCCGCCGAAAAAACATACCGGCACGATTATCTTATGGGGCTTGATCGTGCTGCTGGCAGGAATGATCATCTATACCTGCATCAAAAATCCGGAGATGGGAAAAACAGAGATCGTAAACTGGATCCTGTGGCACGGCATCTTAAGTGCCTTGGGCTGCGCGCTTTGCCTGGCGCATCCGTTAACTATCCTTACAGGATTTGTGGCTGCGCCGCTGTCCTCATTAAGCCCGTTGTTAGCCGCGGGCTGGTTTGCGGGCATGACGGAAGCCAGCCTTCGCAAACCGACCGTTAAGGACTTTGAAACCCTGCCGGAAGATGTCAACACATTCAAGGGATTCTTCCGCAACAAGGTCACCAAGATCCTGATGGTGGTGATCCTGTCGAATCTCGGAAGTTCGGCGGCAACCCTGTTTATGGGAATTGATATTGTGAAAACATTCCTCCGTCTTTTCGGAGGTTAATCAGGAAAGTGTATGTTTCATGAAGTTGTGTTATAATTTTGAGGCGTACAGGAGGTTTGGATGAATTATTTAACATTAGTACAAATCCTTCAGGCATTACGGATGGTCTTCGATATTATTATCGTCTGGATTTTACTTTACTATGTCATTAAGATCGTGCGGAGCAACAACCGTACCGTACAGATCTTTAAGGGCATTTTCTTCATCATTATTGTCCAGGCGGTTGCGAAATATTTCGGCTTTGACACGTTAGCGTATCTTACGGACAATATCGTGAACTGGGGATTCTTGGCATTGATTATTATCTTCCAGCCGGAAATCCGGGCAGTATTGGAAAAGGTTGGCAAGTCCAATGTGTTCAACCGCATGAATACCTTATCCGGAACCGAGAAGGAAGGATTGGTGCAGGCTTTAATGGATGCCGCCAGCAACCTCGCGGAATCCAAGACCGGCGCGTTGATTACCATCGAACAGACGACATCGTTATCGGAATATGCGAAGACCGGTGTTCATATGAATTCCGAAGTCTCCGCGGAACTTTTGTGTTCCATCTTCCAGACAACAACTCCGCTGCATGACGGCGCCGTGATCATTCAGGGTGACCGCTTATCCAGCGCATCTGTCTATTTCCCGCCGACACAATTGGATCTTCCGAGCCGTTACGGTGCCCGCCACAGAGCGGCCATCGGTATCTCGGAGATTTCTGACGCCATCACGATCGTTGTGTCCGAAGAGACCGGACGTGTTGCGATTGCGGAACAGGGAAAACTCATCAAGATGAACGAAAAGAAACTCCGCGCGTATTTGAACCGTGTCATCTTAAACCGTGACACCGTAGCGGATGAAATGGTTTCGAGTGTTCCTTCGGAGTCGGTATCCATTGATTCATTATTCAAGAAGGAAATGAACGCGGCAGAAGAAGAACTGAAACTGGCCAAGACCCAGGAAATCGGGAAAACCGATCTTCCGAAAACCAATGCGGCGCCGGGTAACACCTCGGTTGTCATCATCGATGAAACCGAAGATGATGAAAAGGACAATACTCCGGTGGTGCATGTCGCTGAGATGAAGACCTTCGGCAAGGCAGACTTCCATGCGGATCTTGCGGCGCCGGCCGCGCGGAATGCGGAACCGGAGGAATCCGATGAAGACGATGAACCGTTCGCGGATGAATCCCGGAAGGAAAAACGCGGACTGTTCCAGTTCTTAAGAAAAGATAAGAAGACGCAGGTCGAAAAGGCCGTCACGGAAGTGGCTAAAGATTATACGACCCAGCAATTGAAACTCAAGGAAATCGAGGAAGCGAACGAGAAGCTGGAAGCTGCGCGTCAGCAGACTCTTTCCCAGACCAAGAAGATTACCGTTCCGGCAATCAAGAATGAAAAGACCGGCACGGTGAAGACGATTCCGGTGGTGGAACTTCCGAAAGAAGAATCCGGTGAAACAACCACGGTGACACCGAAGGTAGGTCAGGTCCGCATTGCGAAAGTGGATCTTCCGAAACGTCAGGAAGTGGAAATCACGGATCTTCCTCCGGTGAAACCGATTGAAATCACACAGGTTCAGCGCCGCACACAGGCAGTGCCGAAGGTGACAGTCTTCAACACCGCGGAAGAAGAAGGAAAGGATGGTGGAACGGATGCCGGCAAGTAATGAAGAATCCAAGAACCGCAAGACAACACGTTCCCGCCCGTTAAGAAAAGATTCCGACAAGAAACTGGAATTGGCCGAAAGCATCGCGCGGAATTCGCAGCGTGTTGAAAAAACATATGCCCGCATGGAGAACTCCATCGTGCATTTCTTCCATTGGATCAGTACGATTATTGACCGTTTCATCTTCAGCTCGAAAGGCGGAAAGATCGCGGCATTGATTTTGGCAATGGTGTTATATTTCGCGGTCAACAGCGATGTAGCTTCCAACAACATCATTGCGACTTCCAGCGGAACGCGTTTCAACAATGTGCCGGTGCAGGTCATTGTCAACTCGGACGCGTATGAAGTTTCCGGTATTCCTACAACCGTCAGCTGTACGGTGCTCGGAGAAGCGGCAGATATTCAGCTGATCCGCACCCAGAATAACTACAAGGTAACGGCGGACTTAACCGGCTTAACGGAAGGAACCCATTCGGTCAACCTTTCTCCGGTAGATTTCTCGAACCGGTTAACGGTTACCGTCGACCCGACGAATGTCATTGTGGAAATCAAGAAAAAGACGACCCAGAGATTCCGGGTTACCAGCCAGTATATCAATACCAACGCGATGGATAACGTATATTCGTTAAGTGCGAATCCCCAGCTGGATACAACGGAAGTTGTCGTAAGAGCCAGCGAGGATACGATTGCGAAGATCGGTTATCTGAAGGCGCTGATTGATGTAACGGGAGTTACCCAGAACTTTGAGACCACCGCGAAAGTTGTCGCGTACGACCAGAACGGAAACATGATGGATGTCGATATCTTCCCGTCCACGGTTACCGCGAGCGTTGAAGTTACTTCGCCGCAGAAGGAAGTTCCGATCAAGATTGAACCGATTGGGGAAATTCCGGATAACAATGCGATTGACCAGATCACCTTGGATCATTCAACCGTGACCGTCTATGCGCCGGAAAGCGTGTTGAATGAAATCGATTCGATCGTCGTGGAAATCGACGCGACCAAGATCAACAAGGATTCCAGCTGGACCTATGCGATCAGCTTACCGTCCGGTGTCAACAGCTTAAGCGTTACAAAAGTCAACATCGACGTGAAGATTGCGGAAGCCAAGACCAAGGTCATCGGTGCGGTTCCGGTGGAATACCGCAACAACACCAACAACTACCACCTTGAAGGAATCAGCGCGGAAGATACCTTCCAGTCGATTACCGTCATCGGAACGGATGCCAATATCGCGGACATCACGGCGAATAACATCAAGGTATACGTAGATATGACCGGTGTGGAACCGGGCAAGGATGTCGTATTGCCGATTATCGTAGTCGGTGAAAACGACCTGGTGAAATACACGCTGACCAGCGGCGCGACCACGATGACTGCGGATGTCGTAGAATAACTCAAAACAAAAGGTGAGCCGGACTTACGGTTCACCTTTTATAATGCCTTCCAGACGCAGAAGATATTCTTTTTTCTCAATTCCGTACCGGTATCCGACAAGAGATCCGTCAAAACCCAGCACTCTGTGACAGGGAATCAAAACCGGAACCGGGTTGGCTCTTAATGCCTGTCCTACGGCTTGGGAACTCATACGCTGTTTCCCGAGCCGCTTGGCAGTCTCTTCCGCGATTTCTTTGTAGGTGCGGGTTTCCCCGTAAGGAATTTCCTTCAGGATATTCCAGACGGTCTTCTGAAAAACTGTGCCTTCGGGATCCATGGGAAGATTAGTAAGATCCGGAACTTCTTTCCGGAAGTAAAGCTGAAGAGCCCGGCACGTCTGATTCAGAACCGGATCGTTTTTGTCGAACCGCGGCAAACGTTCGTCCGGGTGGACAAACCGGATCTCCTTCAGCGTATTTCCTTCGGCTGTCAAAAGAAGGAATCCTATGGGAGTTTGAAAAATCGCATGTCTCATACTTCAAATATAATGAAAAAATTCATTTTTCGGAAGGAATGATATAAAATTATTTATGATAAGGAGGAATCCTTTATGGAAGAACAAAATAATATCTGTCCGATTTGCGGAAATGAACGAACGATGTTCGGCAACAAACAGGCAAAGGACGGCATCATCTGCCGGAACTGCGCAAAAAAATTATCCCCGTGGTTAAAAGACACGGACATTGCGGAATGTTCCGTTGAAGAACTGAAGAATCACATTGCGTACAGGGAAGAAAATGCGGCAAAACTGGATGAGTTCCGCGAGACCTGCAGCTGCGGTTCCTACGAGAAGATTTCCTACGATAAGGAACACGGCTGGGTATTGATCACAAGACGTTCCAACCTGAAAAAAGAGAACCCGGACATGATTCCGGTATCGGCGATCAAAGGCTCAAAACGCTCGGTCCGCCGTCAGCCGGAGGGAAACGGTCTTGTCAACGTATACTATACGATTACCGTGGACTCTCCGTATTTCAAGGAAGCGGACTTCCGTGTGAATCCGTTCCCGGGCATCCGGAAGGCAAGCGGGGAATTCACGCAGGCATTGAAAGATACCAAAGAATATGACAAGTTCTTACGTTCTCTGAAAGAAGATACGGGAGATGAAGAACCGCTGATCAAATACGAAGAGAGCGACTATTTCGACTAGTAAAGGAGGCGTACTATGAGCAACAAAGGAAGAGAAAAAAATAAAGTCGGCGGCAGCGGATCTGTCGGCCGGAAAGGTTCGGGCTTAGGAACCGGGAAAGTCGGGAGAGAAGTTGCGGGAAAGGTAATATCCGAAGTTTTAAATCCGAGAAAGAAAAAGACATCGCAAAACCGGGATAACGAAGAGCCCGGCTCCAGGGGCCTCGGGGGGATGCCCCGCGGAACCGTCACCCGTACATCGGGATTCGGCGGTCTTCCGGTGAAACTGGTGCTGGTCCTTCTGGTGGGAGTGCTGTTGTTTACGGCAATCCGTTCCTGCGGAGGAAACAGCGGGAAAACAGATCCGGACCCGGTCACTCCGGGAACCGATGTGTCCAAAGATCCGTATTTCGGTTTCTTCTCCAATCAGTCAACGGCATCTTCGGGCTGGACGATGACTTCCAATCTGAAGAAGCTGGATACAAGTGTGGCGAGCGGATCCCGTGCGAAACGCACGAAACTTGCCGGAAACGGAAACGATACCGTCACCATCATGGTGTACATGTGCGGAACCGATTTGGAATCCAAGAGCGCCATGGCGACATATGACCTGCAGGAAATGCTGAAGGCAGATATCTCCGACAAGATTAATCTGATTGTATATACGGGCGGATGCCGTTCCTGGAAGAACAATATTGTAAGCTCCAGCGTCAACCAGATTTTCCAATTGAAGACCAATGACATTGAATGCCTGGTTCAAAACGCAGGTAATGCGGCGATGACGAACCCGGCTACCTTACAGAGCTTCATCGAATATTGCGATGACAACTTCCCGGCAGACCGTTATGAACTCATTTTCTGGGATCACGGCGGAGGATCCATCACCGGTTACGGTTATGATGAAAAGTATTCGAATTCCGGTTCCATGGATTTGGCAGAAATCGATCAGGCACTGACTGCGGCAGGCGTTTCCTTTGACTTTGTCGGATTTGACGCGTGCTTGATGGCGACTGCAGAAACGGCGTTCATGCTGGCGGAACATGCGGACTACATGATCGGATCGGAAGAATCTGAACCGGGCATCGGATGGTACTACACCAATTGGCTGACTGCGTTATCGAAGAATACTTCGATGCCGACCATTGAAATCGGCAAGCAGATCGCGGATGATTTCGTGGCGACATGCCAGCAGCAGTGCCGCGGACAAAGCGCGACATTGTCGCTGATTGACCTTGCGGAATTTGAAAACACGGTTCCGTCCAAACTGACGGCATTTGCGCAGGGCACCAACAATTTAATCACCAACAACGGTTACCGTACGGTGGCAAGCGCCAGAAGCGGTTCGAGAGAATTCGCGGCTTCCAGCGGCATCGATATGGTAGATATGATCGATATGGCAAACCGTCTGGGCACAACCGAAGGCAAGGAACTCTGCAAGGCACTTCTCGGATGCGTCAAGTACAATAACACATCCGCCGATATGTCCAACTCCTACGGCTTGTCCATTTATTTCCCGTACCGTTCGATGAACTACGTGAATTCGGCGATCAGGACTTATCAGGCGATTGATCTTCCGACCGACTATATTTCCTGTATCCGGAATTTCGCGACGACCGAATCGACCGGCCAGATTGCGTCCGGCGGATCTTCCAATCCGTATTCTTCCCTGTTGGGAACATTTACGCAGGATTACTCTACAGTTTCCTCCAGTGATTTGATTTACAGCCTCTTGGGCGAATTCTTAAGCGGCGCGCTGAATACGAACACCCAGCCGAGTTATTCAAATTACTATACGGATATCTTCAGCTTCTTATTCGGCGGCAGAAGCGTGGATAACCGCTCCTTGGCAAACTACATCGCGGAAAATCATTTCGACGCGGATCTGACTTGGAAGAACGGCAAGATCAACCTCACGAAAGAACAGTGGGAAATGGTCGATGACCTGCAGCTGAACGTGTTCTACGATGACGGAGAA
>CACYEP010000111.1 GCA_902773425.1 uncultured Erysipelotrichaceae bacterium
CCGGTCATTCCCCAGCAATACCTCGCGTTATGCGCAGCCTTAGCCATGAAGAGCGGACTTAAACCGTTTGACGCCCTTAAGGCGATTACGATCAATCCTGCCAAACACCTCGGCATAGAGGACCGTGTAGGCTCGCTGGAGGCCGGAAAAGACGCGGACATCTTAATATTCGCGGAATCTCCTTTTAACGCAGGAGCGACGCCGGAAGCGGTATTTATCAGCGGAATAAAGCAATAGACCGCGCAATGAAAAATGAACGGCAGTCATAACTGCCGTTTTTGGATGATTTAATAAGATTGCGGTTGCAATATCACGATTCCGTGATATAATGGATTTGCAGCAGGGGGGTAGAAATGCCTGTATTATCTAGATTTTATGGAATCGTTATTCGAATGTATTTTCAGCAGTCGGAACACAATCCGCCTCATATTCATGCGTTATATGGAGAAGATATGGCCGCAATAGACATTAAAAGCGGGACGGTCCTTGAAGGACATTTGCCGCAGAAGGCGCTCGAAATGGTAAGAGAATGGGTGATAATCCATCAAGATGAATTGTTGCGTATTTGGGAGACACAGGAATTCATGATGCTGTCCCCATTGGAATAAGGGAGGTGCTCAATGTTTCATAAAGTTAAAGCGGTAAATGCGCTTCCGGATTATCGGTTAAGTGTTCAGTTTGCCGAAGGTATCACGAAGATTTACGATGTAAAACCGTTGTTTCAAAAGTGGAAGGCTTTCAAATCTTTGGAACAGTCTGCTGAACTGTTCGGCGCAGTCAGGGTAGATACGGGCGGTTACGGTATTGTATGGAATGATGACATTGACTTATCCTGTGATGAATTGTACGCGAACGGGGAAAAAGTAAAAACACCGTTTGACGGATTGATGGCTTTTACGGATGCGACAGAACTATGGGGCTTGAATGAAAGCACTCTTCGGAAGGCAATTGCCTACGGAAAACTTGTTGACGGAGTGGATGCATGTAAGTACGGAAAACAATGGGTTATATCGACAGAGGCCATGGAACGGGAATACGGGAACCCAAAAAAGAAATAATAGAGACAGAAAACATAATATCAGGTGTTTGGATTATAAGAGCCGGCTGATTCAGCCGGCTTTTATGCAAGAAAGATCTTTTCTTAGTATACTGGTCAGAGCCTACATCGTGAGCCCAAGCGACGCGAGTAATACCAGAACGGCTGCCGCGACCAGTGTGAACAATACCGTGATCACAAAGATGTACTTGTAGGAAGTCGCGTGGGATTCCTGGCACACATCCAGGGTTGCCAGAATGCCTCCGCAATGCGGTAAGGAATCCAAGCCGCAGCTGGATACAGAGATGATGCGGTGGAGCGCCCCCAATTGTGCGGGAGTTGTCAGTTTGGAAGTCCAGCTGGCAACCAAAGACTCAGAACTCAACGCAATATTGATGCCTCCCGAAGCGCTTCCCGTGACGCCTGCGAGAAGGGTGACGGATAATGCCGCGGATACGTAGGGGTTCATGTTTAAACCGGTTACCGTGCTGACTAAGGCTGCGTAACCTTCCGTCGAGGAAATTACTCTTCCGAATCCGACAACAATCGAGAAACTTAACAGCGGTCCGACCCATTCCAGCGCACTTTTCTTCACGGAGGAGATGACGGTGTCTTTGCGTTTCATGAAAACTCCCAGCGCAAGAAGATATACGATGGAGATAATCATGGCCGTGCAGACCGGCGCGTAAGGATTATGCGCTTTCAGGCTGTAATCACCGAAGGATACTCTTTCCAGCACCATATACAATCCGATCAGTAAGAAAATCGGCATGAACGCCAAGACCGGTTTGGGAAGATCATCCCCGCTCAGTTCGGAAACGCTTCCCGGACGCAGAGATTTTTCATCAAAGAACTCGCCGCGCGCCTTACTCTTTTTGACTTCATGGGTCAAATAGACATAGCCGAGACCGAACATGATCGCGGTGGCAATCAATCCCAGCACCGGCGCAGCGGTGGAACTGGTTCCGAGATGTGCTGCGGGGATGATGTTGTTGAGCTGGGGAGTCCCCGGCAGGGCGGTTAAGGCAAACGTTGCCTGACCGAGCTGAATGATCGCCGGCAATAATTTCTTGGTGATGTTGGCTTTGCGGCATAACGATACGCCTAACGGGAATACGGTAAACGCTACGACCATCGCCGTCACGCCGCCGTAAACCAAAAGAGCCGTTGTCACCGAGATGACTAAGACGACGCTGTTTTGTCCGAATAAACGGATAAAGAAATCGGCAATCGCATTGGCGCAGCCGGTGTCCGACATCAGTTTTCCGTAGATCGTCGCAAAGAAGAAAATCGGAAAATAGGTGCCGAAGGTGGAACCGATGCCGTTAAAAAGATTGGTGAAGGAATCCCAAAGGTCCGCGTGATTAAACAGTGATACAACGACGGTGGCGGCTAAGGCAGCTAAGATCGCAGGTACACGCTTGTAGATGAGTACGGAAAGGACGGCAAGGCCCAAAACCAATCCGATAATTCCGGGAATGTTTGTCATAATAACCTCCTTGGCATAATGAAAACAGGTTGTGGCAGGATGCCCTGCCACAATCTTGAAGTGTGATGTTTCAGAAATTATCCGTTATGATCGAGTAAATTGAAGTAAGCTTTCTCAATCTGTTCTCTGGTGAACGGTCCGCCGTGTCCGGAGTATGCGCATTTAACGCCCGCGTCCAATAAGCGCTTGCCGGATTCCTTCAATGCTTCATCGTCAAGGGATAACACCGCGAAGGTTGCGCCGTTTCCGAACGGATCGACCAATGTGTCACCGACGAACGCTTCACCGGAATCCATGACGACGGAGATTGCGTCCAGCGTATGACCCGGAGTCATGATGACCTTGCCGCTGAATCCGTAGGGATGAAGGTCGGTTTCTTCCGTGACCGGGATATCAATATCGACCGGTTCGGGTACATCGACCGGTGCCGGAGCCGCGATGTTGTCATAGAATGCCTGGCCTTCGGCATTGCGCGGTACATACCAGGTGAACTTGCCGGTCTTTAAGAAGGTGTCCGCGCCGGGATGCGCCATGACCGGTGCGCCGGTGATTGCCTTCGCGTGATGAATGCCGCCTGCGTGGTCCATGTGTCCGTGAGTCAATACAATCAGGGATACACTGCCTAAGTCCACGCCGGATAATACGCATTTGAGTGTCCAGCCCGGCTGGTTGAGGTAGCATCCGGTATCAATCAGCATCGTTTTGCCGTTTTCTTCGACGGCGTAGAAATTCGTGATAGGTCCTACAGCGATAGTCTTAACTTCCATAATTGCCTCCTTATTATATTTCGTATATTTATCGATTTATACGATATTTCTGTCTATATCATAGCACAAACATTCATCAATTTCGTATAAATTTAATTTTCTACGAAATTTTTTGATATGAACATGGTATAATGCGGGCATGTATAAGATCGGAATTGAAACAAAAAAATCCATCCTGGATGCGTCGAAGGCTCTCTTTTACGAAAAAGGAGTCAAGAATACCAGCGTTGCCAAGATCTGCGAACGGTCCGGTGTGCAGCCGGGGTCTTTTACCTATTATTTTCCGAAAAAGAATGATCTTCTGAGTGAAATCTATACGGCGTACATGCAGAAATGCGTGGATTTCGTTGATTCGAAAGTAACGGATCTTCCGGCGGCAAAACGCCATCTTTTCATTGTCATGTTCTATTATCTGCACATCTATTCGGATGAAAAACAGATCCGGTTTCATAAGGAAGTGCTGGAGATTGCATCCATGAATATCTGGTTTCATCATCCGCGGAAGCTGATCTCCGGCTTCTCGGGAAAAGCGGAAAGCGGGGGAAACGAGACATACGATCTTTGTGTAATCGCGGATAATGCGGTAAGACGGGAACTGAATCTGGCATTCATTGAGTCATCCGATCATTCGCCGGAACAAATCAAAAAACTGATGACGGATATCTACACCGTCAATGCGAAATTATTTGATGTGGATCATGACTTGGTTATGGAATATCTGGAGGAAGCGTATCAATTTTCCAAGAGTCACGCCCGGGAAAACATTTACCTGTTAAAATAAAAAAATGAAAATAATGGTTGACTTCATTTTTTGATGTGCTATTATAGTTATGCTTCAAAAAGCGATGCGCCCATAGCTCAACTGGATAGAGCATCTGACTACGGATCAGAAGGTTGAGGATTCGAGTTCTTCTGGGCGCGCCA
>CACYEP010000112.1 GCA_902773425.1 uncultured Erysipelotrichaceae bacterium
AGATTACTAAATCCGCCTGTTTTCCCGGTTCCGCCGTACCTGTAACAGCTGCCCTCCCGATGGCCGCAGCCGCATTCAGCGTTACTGCCGTCAACACTTCTTCCGGAGTCATCTTATATCGAAGGCACCCCAGATTCATCACAAACTGCATATTCAGGCAAGGACAGGATCCCGGATTAAAGTCACTGGCCATCGCTACCGGCACGCCCGCTCGGATCATTTCTCTCGCCTTCGCATATTTTGCGCCGAGATAGAAACTTGTCGCAGGCAAAAGACACGCAACCGTACCGCCCTTCGCCAAAGCCTCAATCCCCTTCTGATCGCAGACGATCAAATGTTCCGCGCTGACGGCACCGATTTCGCCGGCCAACACGCTTCCTCCGATCGTCTCAATTTCATCCGCATGGATTTTTGCCCGCAGGCCGAACTTTTTTCCTGTCTCCAGGATTTGTTTGGACTCTTGCGCATCAAACACATCTTTCTCGCAGAAGACATCGCAATACTCTGCCAGCCGGTGTTCGCTCACATACGGAATCATCTCTTCGCAAATCAAGCGTATATACTCACTTCGCTGCTGCCGGTATTCTTCCGGCACCGCATGCGCTGCCATAAATGTAGGAACCACGTCCATCGCATGGATCCGGTTCAAATCCCGGATAACTTCCAGCTGTTTGACTTCCTCTTCCAACGAAAGCCCGTAGCCGCTTTTGGCTTCGCATGTGGTTGTCCCGAAGCCGATCATTTCATCCAAAGCCTTTAATGCCTTTTCCGTCAGTTCTTCTTTGGATGCGCTCCGGGTCGCTTTGACCGTAGAATGTATTCCTCCTCCGGCATTCAAAATATCCAGGTAAGGCACATTCTCCAGTTTCATTTTCATTTCATTCTGACGCCATCCTCCGAACACCAGATGAGTATGCGCGTCAATCAATCCCGGTGTCACAAGGCATCCTTCCGCATCCAGATACTCGGAAGCTTCCGGATATTCCCCGGTTCCGGTTTCTTTGATTAATCCGTCCTGCACCGCTATATATGCGTTTTCGGAAAACTTTACGTCCCTTTGCGCATTTCCGGATTTCGCACTGTCTCCGTAAGGTGTCGCAAGACAGCCGATGTTATATATCACAAGATCGTACATATCAGATTGTTTCCTTCAAGGCTTCCTCGATCAGGGAATCTTCCGCAACATACGGTAACGTGATCACATCGTGATCCGGGTTGGTCCTGTTGAATTCCGCCGCCGTGGATAACGCATTTTCATTCCTTGCCCAGGACCTTCTGGCAACACCGACCATCGTGTCCCACATCATCGACATTTTCAAAATCTCATCGACCCGTTCGCTTCCGTCTAAAACCATGCCGAATCCTCCGTTGACTGCCCTGCCGATTCCGGTGCCTCCTCCGTTATGAAGAGCGATGTAGGACATGCCGCGCGCCGCGTTTCCCGCATAACACTGGATTGCCATTTCGGCCATGATGTTGGAACCGTCCTTGATGTTGGACGTCTCGCGGAACGGCGCGTCCGTACCTCCTGTATCATGGTGGTCTCTGCCTAAAATAACCGGTCCGATTTCACCGTTTCGAACCATTTCATTAAACTTTAACGCAATGTCCCGTCTGCCGTACGCATCCTGATACAGGATCCTGCATTGCGTTCCTACAACCAGCTTGTTCTTTTTGGCATCGCGCACCCAGACATAGTTATCGTAATCCTGATAACGGCGGTTATGATTGTAAATGTATTCCGCCGCTGCCGCATCGGTCTTGTCCAGATCTTCGCTCTTCCGGCTTAAACAGCACCATCTGAACGGTCCGTAACCGTAGTCAAACAGCTGCGGTCCCAAGATATCTTCCACATAGGAAGGCAGCACAAATCCGTCTAAGTCATTGATGCCGTTGCGGCAGATCGAAGTAACTCCCGAATCATACACGGCCTTTAAGAAACTGTTGCCGTAATCAAAGAAGTACGTACCCTTCTCTTTGAACTTACAAATCATCTCGTAATGATGACGCAGAGATTCATTGACTTTCTTTTTGAATCCTTCGCGGTCTTCCGCCAGCATCCTTGTGCGTTCTTCATAGGTCAAACCCTGCGGGCAATATCCCCCGTCATACGGCACATGGCAGCTCGTCTGGTCGGACATCAGGTCAACATGGACATCTTTGGCATACAGATACTCCAATAAGTCCACGATATTTCCGTGATACGCAACAGCGCACGGAGTCTTATCCTCCAGGTGTTTCTTTGCGATTGCCAGCGCCTCGTCCAGATCACCGGTCCGTTCCGACACCCATCCTTGGGTATAGCGGGTATCGATACGGCTGTCATCCACTTCCGCAATGATCGCGGCAGCTCCGGCAATCTCTGCCGCTTTTCCCTGCGCGCCGGACATTCCGCCCAATCCGGATGACACAAAGAGTTTCCCCGCAAGATTACCGTCTTCCGGAACTCCCAGCTTCAGCCTTCCGGCATTCAGAAGAGTATTGAATGTTCCGTGTACGATCCCCTGCGGACCGATGTACATCCATCCTCCGGCAGTCATCTGTCCGTAATTCGCAACGCCTAACGCCGCGGCGCGGTTAAAGTTTTCCTGATCGTCAAATTCCCCGATCATCAGGCCGTTAGTGATAATGACTCTCGGAGCCAATTTATGCGAATGGAACAAGCCCAACGGATGTCCGCTCATCACCACCAGGGTCTGTTCATCCGTAAGGTTTTCCAGATACTTCTTGATCAGGCGGTACTGCATCCAGTTCTGGCAAACCTGCCCGGTTTCTCCGTATGTCGTCAATTCATACGGATATAACGCCACATCAAAGTCCAGATTGTTGTCAATCATGACCTGAATGGCTTTTCCCTCGATGCACTTACCTTTGTATTCCTCCACCGGCTTTCCGTAGATTTTTCCTTCGGGGCGGAATCTGTACCCGTAAATCCTTCCGCGTTCATTTAATTCTTTCGCGAATTCCTTCGCCATTTGGGCATGATGTTTCGGATGAATATAACGGAGCGCGTTCTTGATTGCCAAAACCTTATCCGCTTCGGATAGTTTTGATTCACGCTTCGGCGCTCTGCGGTATCCCGGAAGAATTTCAGGGTATTCCGGCAATTCCTCATCCAGCGTATAAACCATTGCGTCTTCCAGATTCAACTCCATATTTGCCTCCTATTGAAGATCCGGCATGTATTTCCGGATAATTTCTTCCAATTCTCCGCTCCGCATTAAAGATTCGATTTTTTCGATGTCGATCCGGATTTCCCGGTCTTTTTCCGTAAACGGAATATCCTTGCGCACCCGTTCGTAGATTTCTTTCAAAACCGGCGAGAGTTCTCCCGCCTTAGGATCCGTATATTCCCGTATATCCTTTGCCTGGCAGGCAGTCAGCAATTCGTACGCTAAAACCGATGTTGTGTTCTGTAAAATCCAGACACACTTCCTGGCGGCAGTCGTCGCCATAGACACAAAGTCTTCCTGATTGGCAGAGCTCGGAATGCTGTCGACACTCGCCGGATGCGCCAAGACTTTATTTTCCGAAACCATGGATGCTGCCGAATACTGCACGATCATATAGCCGCTGTTGATACCGGCATTCACAGTCAAAAACGGTGTCAATCCGTTGGATAACGCGGGATTTACCATGCGTTCCAGTCTCCGTTCGGAGATCGACGCCAGTTCGCTTACCGCAATCCCCAGGAAATCCATCGCCAGCGCAATCGGTTCTCCGTGGAAATTTCCTCCGCTGATCACAGATTCATCTTCCGTGAACAGTAACGGATTGTCCGTCACCGCGTTTAATTCCCGTTCCACAACGTTTTTCACATATTCAATCGCATCCTGACAAGCCCCATGGACCTGCGGCACACAACGCAGTGAATACGCATCCTGCACACGTTTTCCTTGGGCATTTTGAACCAGGGAACTGCCTGCGGTAAGCCGGCGGATCACTTCGGCAGTTTTCATCTGTCCCGACTGACCGCGCGCTTCATGGATTCTCGCATCATACGCGTTTAGCTGGCCTTCCAACACGCTGAAGCTCATTGCCGCGTTCATGTCAGCCAGCATCAGAACATTCATTGCGTCATAAAGGTTCAAGGCCGCAAGCGATGTCATCGCGTGCGTTCCGTTGGATAACGCCAAACCTTCTTTGTGCACAAGATGCGGCAGGGTTTCCATGCCCGCGCGCTCCATCGCGTCTTTCCCTTCCAAAGATTCTCCGTCAAAATACGCTTTCCCTTTTCCGAGAAGCACTAAAGCGATATGACTTAACGGCGCCAAGTCACCCGAAGCCCCCAGCGATCCTTTCTGCGGAACAACCGGAACCACATTCTTATTCAGCATATCGCATAACATCTCTGCCAGCACCGGCCTGCATCCGCTGTATCCGTGCGAAAGACTGTTTGCCAACAGGAGCATCATGCCTCGCACCTGTTCCTCCGTGTACGGATCACCGGTTGCCACACAATGCGAAAGCACTAAATTTGTAGCCAAAGTATTCGAACTGGAATGATCGACCGCAACTTTCGCCAAGTCTCCGAATCCGGTCGTAATACCGTATGCGACGCGGTTTTCGTCCGCGATTTTTTTTACAAGTCTTCTGGATTCCCGCATCTTCTCCAGCGCGTTCTCTCCGATTTTCAAAACCGCGTGAAAACGCGAGACGGCAATAAATTCTTCCAATGATAAAAGATGCCCGTCCAGAACCACTTCATTGATTTCTTTAGGTTGTCTCATACAAAAACTCCTGTATTCTATTTCACAGAAAACATCTATCTTCTATTATTTTAAGATGATTATTCCTTCTCAGCAACCTAAAACAAAGCAAGACCGCACTATGATATAAATCCCGGCGACAGATTTCACCGGGATTCAAATAAACATATTTCAGAAAGAATGCGGAAGATACTATTTCAAAGATATTCCGAGACTTCCGGCCACAGTTAAGCCGAGATCATAGATCTTCTGATCGATTACCGCAAACTGCACATCAACGTCATAATCCGGATGATTAATGATCCAGTCATTCACGGATTGGAGCGCTTTTTTCCATGCCGGAAACTGCGGATACCCGAAGACGCCCGCGGAAATCAGCGGGAAGCCGATTGAATGACAGTTATTCTCTTTCGCCAGATCCAAGGATTTCTGATAGCAGGAGTACAAGTCCTGCGGTTCATGATGATTCCCGTCCACATACACCGGGCCTACCGCATGAATAATATACTTACAGAGATTGAATCCCGGGGTGATTACCGCGCTTCCGGTCTGGCAGAAACCGATCTTATCGCAGGCTTTCTGTAATTCTGCCGCTCCCGCAGCCTCAAAGATATATCCGCAGACCCCGCTGCCGTGGCGAAGCTGTTTATTCGCCGCGTTCACTACGATTTCCGTATCTAAACCCGTAATACTCTTTTTCACAATTTTGATTGAAGATGACATAGGCTTCCCTCCTTACTGTCTTTATTATAACAACAGAGTCAACCGGTTTCTTTTGTAGTCATCGCATATAAGTAACGCAATGTACAATGAAATCAAAATTCAAGGAGGCAAAGGACATGAAACGTAATTCTAAATCTTCTGTTTTACGTTTTGTACTGATTGGTTTACTTTCTCTGGTTTTGGTTGGGATGATGATTATTGGGACCCGATTTACTTCGGTATTCCGGAGAACGTCCGGGTTGAAGAAGCCGAAGGCATGCTGTTCTTTAAGACCGAATTGTTCCGCTGAACACTCACAATTAAGGGAAGAGCGTAATCTTCCCTTTTTCGCGCTTTACACGCTGCAGGTGAAGGATTCATGCCTTACCCTAAGATTTATATGCTGAACGGAAAGACCGCGTACAGCAGCTGTCTGCATCCAATAAAAACACGACACTATAAATAAACATAGGGTAACCCTACGCCTTTAAATAAACGTAGGGTTTTTGAATGGACCCTTTAAACAAACGTAGGGTGAA
>CACYEP010000113.1 GCA_902773425.1 uncultured Erysipelotrichaceae bacterium
GCTGCCTGAGTAGCTCAGTCGGTAGAGCAACTGGCTGTTAACCAGTGGGTCCTTGGTTCGAGTCCATGCTCAGGCGCCATTTGTAAGTTAAGCCGTTTATACAGCGGCTTTTCTTTTATCCGGAAGGGAGGTATTCAAATGAGAAAAAAGTCCTCGTCGGTTATTGTGTTCCTGGTCAGTGCCGGTTTGTGCCTTGTGATGGGTATTCTTCTCGGAGAAATCCTGACGGACATTCTTCAGGAAGAGAATACTTTTTTCTGGTATTTGTATTTCTGCGCCGCTTTCATGTTTTCCTATCTTTTGGAACTTGCGGTGCATGAAGGAGGGCATCTGGTGTTCGGATTGCTGTCCGGATACCGCTTTGTTTCTTACCGGGTAGGAAGTTATATGTGGGCGAAGAAAAGCGACGGAAAAGTACATTTCTACCGGTTTTCTCTGGCCGGAACCGGCGGGCAGTGCCTGATGGGACCGCCGGATTACAATGACGGAAAGATGCCGCAGTTTATCTACAATATGGGAGGCGTGTTTGCGAACCTGATTACTGCCGGAATCGCGTGGCTTCTCTTTTTGCTGACAAAGAATGTTCTGTGGATCAGCTTGGTGTGCTTGGGAATTTTCATGTCCGGAATCATTCTCGCAGTGTTCAACGGTGTTCCGATGAGAACGGCGATGATCGACAATGACGGGAAGAATGCGTTGTCACTCAGGAAAAATCCGGCTGCGCTGTTTGCGTTCTGGTCATCCCTGAAGGTAAATGAGGAGATCAATTACGGGAAACGGCTGAGGGATCTGCCGGAAGAATGGTTCAGCGCCCCGGAAGGAGCGGATCATACAAATGCGCTGGTAACCGCGCTGGATTTGAATGCTTCAAGCCGGCTTCTGGACAAGAAAGATTATGCCGGCGCAAAGAAAAAACTGGACGAACTCACAAAGAATGAGTTTTTGCCGGGAGTAAACCGGTATCTGACGGTCAATGATTGGATCTATTGCGCGTTGATGACCGGGGAAGACATCGATCAGATCGATTCCAAGATGGATAAGACAATGAAGAAAATGGAGAAAGCCATGAAAAACAGTCTTTCCGTGATCCGTACGAAGTATGCCGTAAGTCTTTTAAAAGATCATGATCCGGAAAAGGCGGAGGAATGTGCGGAAGAGTTTTCGAAGGCTGCGGCGTATTATCCGAATGCCGCGGAAATTGAAAGTGAAAAAGAACTGATGGACGCGGCAAAAGCTGCGTTTGACGCAAAGTTAAAATAGATTTCCTTTTTCGGTGGGGTTGTGCTAATATAATATGGCGATGCGCTCATGGCGCAATTGGATAGCGCACCAGATTCCGATTCTGGCGGTTTCGGGTTCGAGTCCCGATGAGCGCGCCATAGGAAAAGTAAAACCGTTAGTTGACTAACGGTTTTCTTTTGTTCCGGAGAGTTCCTTGAGTTTTGCGATTTCTTCTTCCTGCAGCGTGCGGTACTGACCGGGTTCCAGATCACCCAGAGTCAGGAATCCGAACCGTGTCCGTTTGAGATGAATGACATCCGCGCCGACGGCGTGAAACATCCGTTTGACCTGATGGTACTTTCCTTCATGCACGGTGAGATAACCTTCGTCGGAAGAAATCCGTTCAAACTTGGCGGGCAGGGAAGTAAAGTCTTCAAATCTCATGGGCTCAGCGAATTTTTCTGCGGCATCTTCGGGGATGTCCGGCTCGGTTTTCGCGTAATAAGTCTTTTCTACGTGATTTTTCGGAGACAGAAGGCGATGCGCCAACGTTCCGTCATTGGTTAATAAGATGAGGCCTTCGGTATCTTTGTCGAGCCTTCCTACCGGCATGACATCTTTGCGTGCATTTACCAGAAGTTCCGTCACATTCGGGGAATAATCCACGGTGGAGTAGTATCCGGACGGTTTGTAAAGAAGATAATACTCATACTCGCTGTAAGTTATTACTTCATCATCCAGCTTTACCAAGTCTTCCGGAAAGACTTTCATATCGGCTTTTAACGCAGGATTTCCGTTGACCGTAACCCGGCGGTCACGGATCATTTTTTTGATTTCGGAACGTGTGCCGGCTCCCATGTCGGCTAAATATTTGTCTAACCTCATAATTTCCTCCAGGAAGGATCCAGTTTGTTTTTGAGAGTTGTGCCGGAACCTTTTGCGAAACCGAGCGGATAGCCTTTTACGCATACTAATACCCAGCCGGATTGACCGGTATCCGCAAAGATTGTTTCACCGCGAAGATATTTCATGGTTCTAGGATCATCCGCGTCAAAGGATACGGTCCGGTCAAATTCTTCTTTGCGCAAGGCCATGGCAAGTGCCTGGGAAGGCTCAAATACATCTTTTTTTACTGTTCCCATCAATAATCCCGACCGCAGAATCCGCATCTTTTTGAAAGGAAGGCCAATATCCGGTACGGCATAGATCCGGTCTTTGATGAATTCAAACCGGTATCCGGAAAAATCCTTGAAGACATGGTGCATGAACTCCGTAAATCCTTTGTGATCCGGAATAGACGGCTTGAGCTTGGAAGACGGTACCGGCAATAAGGTCCCGTTTTTCTTCAGAACGGATACGAAATGGCCTTCGCCGGAAAGCTTATGCGGATAAAAGCGTACGCAGGATTCCATGCCTTCGCCGGTTCCTCCGGTAAATCCGCCGTACTGATAAGGCGCGTTTTCCAAAGACAGTTCCGGATGGCGGGACATTACATCCTCCAGGACTTCTTCATTTTCAGCACGGGAGAATGTACAGGTGGAATAGACGATGGTGCCTCCGTCTTTCAGCATGTTCACGCACGCTTCCAGCAATTCCTTCTGAAGCGGCGCATAGAAAGAACTTCCCTGGGATTGGTAGGAACGGATCAGGGAAGGATCTTTCCGGAACATGCCTTCGCCCGAACAGGGGGCATCCAGCAGGATCTTATCAAAATAATTCCGGAAGGGAGTTTCCAGGTCCAATGCGTTTTCTCCGGTGACATAGATGTTGGAAGCTCCGAACCGTTCCAAGTTGCGAAGTGTGGCGTTTTGACGGGAGAAACTCAAGTCGTTGGAAATCAGCAATCCGGTTCCGTTCAGTTTGGATGCGACAGCGCAGCTTTTTCCTCCCGGGGCCGCGCAGGCGTCCAGCACAACATCTCCCGGCTCAACCCGTAAAAAGGAGGCCGGAGCCATGGCGCTTGGTTCCTGGACATAATATAAACCCGCATGATAAAAGGGATGCCTTGTCGGATCATCTTCCTTCGCGTAATAAAAACCGTCGTCTGTCCAGGGAACCGGAGTCAGACGGAACGGAGAAATTTTCAAAAAATCATCCGCGGAAATCTTGGAGGTGTTCACCCGGAGCGCGGAGAACGCCGGAACGTCAAAAGATGCCAGGTAATCCTCAAAATCTGCGCCGAATAATTCCTTCATTTCCGTAAGATAGTTCTCAGGTAGTTTCATATCCGTATTATACCGAAACATGACAAAATCGTAAACGATTGTTAGGTACCTTGACATTATTGTGTAATCATGAGATTCTTTAGGTGCCTAAAGAATAAGGAGGTGGCATATGAGAGAATTTGAGGAACATTGGAACAGAGAAGAAGAAAGAGAACACCCGTTTGAGGGAAGAAGACACCGTCACGGCCCAAGAGGATGCCGTATGCACGGAGAAAGAAGACCGCATGAACCGATGAATATCGGGGAATGCGAAGATCTCGGCATGTTATTACGTATCACCGGGCATATCATGCGTCATAAGGCACATCACCGCTTCGGCATGACCCAGGACAGAATCCTGCGCGATCTGGCTGAACATCCGGACCGCACCCAGAAAGATCTTATGGAGAATCTTAGGGTAAGACCGGGTTCCGTCAGCGAAATCTTAAAAAAGATGGAAGAGAAGGGATTGATCGAGCGTTCCCGTGAAGAGGAAGACCGCCGCATGGCCCTGATCACATTGACGGACGAAGGCAGAAAGGCACTGGAAGGCATGCCCAAAGAAGAACCGGAAGAAGATCTCTTCGCGGCATTGAGTGACGAAGAAAAAGAAACAATGAAGAATCTTTTAAAGAAAGTATTAAAAGATTGGGAGTCCAAGCGTCCGCGTCTTCAGAAACCGGAAGACGCGGAATAGTTCCGAAAGAAAAAGTCATCGCGAAGATGACTTTTTTACTTAGTGAACGATAACGCTTCCGCCGATGAATTCCCGCATGATGGAATTGTTGGGGATGATGGAGTCGTCCGGCATGGCTACGAAGAATTCCAAGAATTCCAGCATTCTTCTGGCTTCCGGATATTCGTTTTGATCCGGAGTGATCTGTTTGAGCAGAGGCTCTGCGTATTTTTTCAATACCGCCAACTCATACAGGCAATGAGAGTTGAAGAAGACATCGGCTTCCCCGTTGAACGGGAAGATGTATTTTTCTTCGCCTAAGCGCACACCCGGCCAGTTTTTGATTGTCTCGTTGGCGCTGTAGCCGCGGAACTGGTAGTCCCGGACCAGACGCCTAAGCATTCTGGCGTCGGTGGTCGGAATGCGGTTGTACGCATCGATGTTGACCTGGGTCAGCGGACTGATGTAGATCTTGAATTTTTCTTCATCCGGGATGGCCGTGGTAAGTTCCGGGTTCAGCGCATGAATGCCTTCCATGATGATCGGCTGGGTATGGTCGATGGCGGTGATCCGGGTCCCGAATACTTTTTCGCCCTTGAAGAAATCGTAGACCGGAAGGTCAACTTTCTTACCGGCGAGAAGATCGTTCATGTTCTGCATCAAAAGTTCGCAGTCAACCGCGCGAAGGCTTTCGTAATCTTTTTCACCGTTTTCCAATAACGGAGTTTCGGTCCGCGAGAGGAAATAGTCATCCGTACCGAGGTAAAGAGGTTTTGCGCCGAGCACGCGAAGCTGGATGATCAGTCTCTTCGCAAAGGTTGTCTTGCCGGAAGAAGAAGGTCCCGCAATCAGGATCATACGCTTCTTGGAATCGTGGATCTGTTGGGCGATGTCTGCGATTTTCTTCTCGTGCAATGCCTCGCTTAAGAGAATGAGATCCTTGTAGTCATTCTGCAGCATCTTTTCATTGAGGTCGGCTGCGCAGGAAATTCCCATCAGTTTTCCCCAGCGCGCAGCTTCTGAGAAAGATTCGTACAGCATCTGTTGGTTTTCAAACGGCAGAACCTTGTCCGGAGATAAAACCGGATGCGGGAAGCGCAGAAGGATGCCGTTATGATATTTGCGCAGTTCGAACGCTTTGAGGTAACCTGTGGAAGGCAGAAGATGATGGAACAGGATTTCGCCTTCATCCAGGATCGTGCAGTAAATCGCATCCTGTACGTCCGGAGAATTCGCAATCATATGTTCGATGTTTTTCTCCTTGGCGATTTTTTCGATCTCTTCGCAGTGAATGATCCGCTCATGGAACGCAATATCCATCTCAATCAGCTCGTGCATGCGCTCGGATACCTTTTCAATATCCTTCACGGTAAAGTTCCCCGGACGCAAAGTCGTATACAGCCCCTTATTTAAAGAGTTCCAGATGAAGACTTTGACATTTTTTCCGAGAACATCGTGGACCGCCTTGTTGTATAAGAATGTTAAGGATGTCTGGTAAGACATGTTGGCGGAAGGATTGCGCAGGTCACAGAACGTAAGGTCGCAATCACGGTCCACTGCCGTATTCAGACTGGCATCCTCATGATTGATACGGCATGTGAGGATCGGATAATCACACCGTTTTTGATATTCTCTCGCAAGATCCCGCGCCAAAACAGGATGGGAAAACTCGCGGGTGATGACACTCTGGTCAGTTAAATGTATCTGAATGATCATGATTCGTACTTCCTTACTCATATTGAACCACAAATCCGGGAAAATTCCTACTCCGGGGACCGAACTTTTTATGCCGGCAACGCGCAAATATGTAATACAATAAATATATCCTTACAGGAGGATTATCAGATGAAGTATGATTTTGAATCGGTATTGGACCGGGTAGGAAAAGACGCACTGGCGTATGATGCGCTGGGAAACGGGTTTGCGCCGGAAAAGCCGAAAGAGGGATTCGATATCATTCCGATGTGGGTGGCGGACATGAACTTCGCAACTGCTCCGTCGGTGCAGAAAGCACTGAAAGATAGAATTGAACATCCGCTCTACGGATATTATCCCGTTAGAGATGTATACTATGACGCAATTATCCGCTGGCAGAATCACCGTAACGGAGTGACCGGTTTATCCAAAGAAGATATAGGGTATGAAAACGGAGTCCTCGGCGGTGTGGTCAACGCATTGTCGGTGTTTTGCTCCAAAGGGGATGCGGTTCTTGTACACCGTCCGACCTATGTAGGATTCACAAGAGTTCTGAATGATAATGGATACCGGATCGTATCTTCGGATTTGAGAAAGACGCCGGAAGGAACCTGGGTCATGGACTATGAAGACATGGAAAAGAAGATCCGGGAGAACCGTATCCATGCGGCGATTTTCTGTTCTCCGCATAACCCGACCGGAAGAGTATGGAAAAAAGATGAAATTCTGAAAGCGATGGAACTGTTCCGCAAATATGACGTAATGGTATGCGCAGATGAAATCTGGAGCGATCTTACGTTGGAAGGATATCAGCACATTCCGGTGCAATTGGTATCCGAAGATGCGAAAAACCGTACGGTTGCGTTCTATGCGCCGTCCAAAACGTTTAATCTTTCGGGGCTGGTCGGAAGCTATCATATCGTCTATAACCGTTATCTGAGAGACCGGATCTTAAAAGAATCGTCGCTTTGCCACTACAATTCGATGAACGTTCTTTCGATGCATGCGTTAATCGGCGCGTACAGCCCGGAAGGCGAAGAGTGGGCGGACGAATTAAAGAAAGTGCTGACCCGCAATACGGAGTTCGGATATAAGATGCTCTCTGCGATTCCGGGGGTTTCGCTTACAAAGCCGCAGGGAACCTACCTGTTATATCCGGACTTTACGGAATACCTGGAAAAACATCATCTGACGACGGATGAATTATTGAAGATGGGATGGGATGTCGGAGTTGCGTGGCAGGACGGAAGACCGTTCGGCGTGGATCATACAATTCGCATGAATTTAGCGCTTCCTTGGGCAAAACTGACGGAGGCGTTTGAACGGCTGGATACATATGTGTTAAAGTAACAGGAAAGGGAAGGAAAACATATGGCAAACAAAAGAAGATGGGGAGACCGCAAAGACGGTACATTAATTCGCGGCGGAGATGCGATGCATGACTTGATTCCGTTGATTCATCCGAACCGCTGTGACAACGAAGCATATATTACCGAGACGATTGATCTGACAAATCTCGATAAGTTTTTGGAAAAGAAGAATGCGGATGATCCGATGTACAAATACAACATGTTCCAGTGCATCGTCACCACGGCATTAAAAACGATTACTTTGCGTTCCAAGATGAACCGGTTTATCGCGAACCGCAACGTTTATCAGAGAAACGAGGTTACCGCATCCTTTACGATCAAAAGAGAATTCGATGACAACGGTGCGGAAGTTTTAGCGTTTATTCATTCGACGCCGGAAGACAACCTGGATTCCATTCATGACAAGATGCTGAAGATCATCACGGGATACCGCAAAAACAAGAGCGCTGATGAAACCACCGATACGATGGATATTCTGACGAAGCTTCCGAAACCGGTAAAGCGCGGAATCGCGAATGTAGTCAGCTGGCTGGATAAGCACGGATGGGGTCCGGAAGCATTGACGGCAGCCGATCCGTTCCAGGCTTCGGTATTATTGGCGAACATTGGTTCGATCGGCCTGAAGGCGGGCTATCATCATTTGACCAACTGGGGAACGACCTCGGTATTCATCGTTGTCGGCAAGGCGGAAATGAAGCCGTTCTACAAGGAGGACGGTTCCATTGAGATGCGTCACGCGGTTGATTTGGGTCTTACGATCGATGAACGTCTGGCGGACGGATATTACTATTCCGGAACCGTGAAGATGATGAAACTGTTGTTGGAAAATCCGGAACTGCTGGAAGCTCCGCTGGGTGAAAAGCTTTCGGATGAAATGTTTCAGAAGATCCATGCCAGATAAAAAGAAGGATTATATCGCATATGAATCGTATTTTGGATAAAGTATCAAGAATCGGAATTGTGCCGGTTGTGAAGATCGATGATCTGGACGACGCGGCGCCGCTGGCGGATGCCCTCTGCAAGGGAGGATTGCCTGTGGCGGAAGTTACGTTCCGCACGGCTTTGGCGAAGGACGCAATGTTCGCGATGAAGAAGGCGCGCCCGGATATGATTCTGGGGGCCGGAACGGTATTGACGACTTCCCAGGTGGATGACGCTATGGAAGCCGGCGCGGAGTTTATCGTGTCTCCGGGAACCAATCCGAGAATTGTGGAGTATTGTCAGGAAAAGAATATTCCGGTGATCCCGGGATGTTCGACACCGAGCGATATCGACGTGGCGCTGGAACACGGTATCAATACGGTCAAGTTCTTCCCGGCGGAAGCTCTCGGCGGATTAAAGATGATCAAGGCTCTCTCGGGGCCGTATGTGGATCTGAAGTTTATGCCGACCGGAGGAATCAACGAATCCAATATCTGTGATTATCTCGCCAATGAGCGCATTGTCGCCTGCGGCGGGACCTGGATGATCGATGCGAAACTGATCAAGGAAAAACGGTTTGATAAGATCGAGGAACTGACCCGTTCGGCGGTAAAGAAGATGCTGGGACTGGAACTGGACCATGTCGGTGTCAACGCGTCCAAGGATACCGATTATGATATCGCGAAGGAATTCGCAAAGCTCCTTGGGTCCGGGGTGAAGGAAACCGAAGTATCCACATTCGCGGGAACAACCGTAGAGGTTATGAAAAAAGGCCGCGGAACCCACGGACATATCGCTTACCGCGTCAATAATACAGACCGTGCTGTGCGTTATTTTGAATCACAGGGATATGAGTTCCTGGAAGAAAGCGCGCAATACGATGAAAAGGGAAAACTGAAACTGATTTATTTCAAGGATGAAATCGCCGGATTTGCGGTTCATTTGATTCAAAAGTAAGATTGCACTCCGTCTGAAAAGGCGGAGTGTTTTGTAAAGAGCGTGTAAATTTTTCAGTTTATACACATGTGCTCAACATGTTATCAGTTTCACAGGTTCTTTTATCCAAAGACTGCAGAAAGAAACGAAATCTGTTGCGGGATTTGACACACAGATATTAAAATATACATGGAAAGCGGTTACAAAGACCGCAAAGGAGAGGAAATTTTATGAAGAAGATTTTATCTGTTCTGTTAGCTCTTCTGATGCTTGTATCCTTTGTCGGATGCGGACAGAAGGGCGAAACCCCGGCAGGCCCGGATACCCCGGAAACCTCCATTGACACTGCAAAGTTTGACGATCTGTTAGCGAAAGGCCTTGAAAACTTAAAAGAAGGCAAGACATTACAGATCTACACAACCCACTCGGTTGTTAACGATGCAGTCGAAGCATTCATGCTGAAGTATTATCCGGAAGCAAAGAAGAATGTTGACTACTTCTCTCAGCAGATCGGTGACACCAACCAGATCACCCAGGTTGCTACTGAAGTTGCGCAGGATGTTAAGGGCGCGGACATCATCTTTATCCAGGACGGCGGCCGTACTTTAACCGAACTCGTTGATGAAGGTTATGTTTATAACTGGTATAACGAAGAAATCCACAATTTAGTCGGTGAAGACTGCGAACCGTTATTGGTTTGGGATTACTGCAACAAAGTATTCATCTACAACGTGAATGCAGGTGAAGGCGCTGAAAGCTTCACAGACGGCGAAATCGCGAACGTTTGGTACGCTACCGATCCGCAGTATGCAGGTGCTGTCTGCATGAAGGATCCGTCCTCCGAAGGCGTTAACATGAACTTCTTAGTCAATCTGACTTCTGATGAAAACGCGAAGAAGCTGGAAGCTGCGTACAAAGATTACTACGGAAAAGATTTAGTTCTGGATCCGGATTGCAAGAACGCAGGCTATCAGTACATCAAGATGCTGTATCAGAACGGTATGGTCTTAGGTTCTTCCGACGGCACCATCGCTAAGGATACGGCTGCTTCTACCAAGAAGATGAGCGCGTTAATCACTCTGAATAAGTATGTTAAGAACAACAAACCGGATGACAACGGTGTTCTGCACTTAAGCTTCGCGCAGAATGTTAACCCGGTTGCAGGTTTCATTTATCCGATCTACGGCTTACAGGTCAAGAACGCAGATAACCCGGAACTTGCGAAAGCATTCTTAATCTGGCTCTATTCCGAAGAAGGCTGGAAGGGCAAC
>CACYEP010000114.1 GCA_902773425.1 uncultured Erysipelotrichaceae bacterium
TCTTTGCGCGGAGATCTCGGGTATATCGGCAAAGAAGATCTTCAGGAAGATACTCCGGATCATTTCCTGGAACTGAAAGATCTTTGGGAGTTTGTCGACCCGGTGGATCCGCTGGTTGCGAAGTATCTGAAGGATTCCTCCGAGTATATGGTGAAAAAATGATCCGGCAGATGGACGACCGGGACCTTGAACGGATCCTGGAAATCGAAAATCAAAGTTTCGGGAAAAGCGCCTGGACCCGGGAAGATTTCCTTCACGAGAGGGATGTTACGCCGTACGGAAGAGTCGTTGTGTATGAAGATACGGACGGGCAAGTTGCTGGATATCTGGCGTATTGGGATTTTGAAGACCGTGCGGAGATCACGAATCTGGCGGTTGCGGAAGAAAAAAGATGCCTGGGAATTGCGTCGGCGCTTCTTGAATGGATGATCGGATTGTCGGCGGACGGGGATTGGCAGAATATCACCCTGGAAGTGCGGGTGGGAAATCAAAATGCCATCCGTTTATACAAGAGATTCGGATTTGAAATCTGGGCATTAAAGAAAAACTATTACGGTACCGAAGACGGATACCTGATGGGAAAGGAAGATTTGGGATGAAAGATGAAATCATTCTGGCGATTGAATCAAGCTGTGATGAAACCGCCTGTGCAATCTTAAAAAACGGTACGGAACTGTTATCGAATATTGTTTCGTCGCAGATCAACGTGCATACGGCTTTCGGAGGCGTAGTGCCGGAAGTCGCATCGCGCTTGCATGTCGAAAATATTTCGTATGTGATCTCTTCCGCATTGGAAAAAGCGGGAGTCACCATGGACGATGTGGACGCGGTGACATATACGCAGGGTCCGGGATTGATCGGATCGCTCCATGTCGGTGTATTGGCCGCGAAGACCTTGGGGTTTGTGTATCATAAACCTCTTGTGCCGGTGCATCATCTGGCCGGGCACATTTACGCCAATGAATATATCGCGCCGCTGCGCTTTCCGCTTTTGGCATTGGTTGTATCCGGCGGTCATACTGAATTGATCCGCATGGAAGACGATATGAAGTTTGACTGCGTCGGCACAACGCATGATGACGCAATCGGAGAAGCTTACGACAAGGTCGCGAGAGTTCTCGGACTGGGATATCCGGGAGGACCGAAGATCGATAAGCTCGCGAAGGAAGGGAAGCCGGTCTATGCGCTTCCGAAAGTACATACGGACCATCCGCTGGACTTCTCCTTTTCCGGTTTGAAGTCTGCGGTCATCCAGTCCTTGGGAAGGCTGGAACGGCACGGCGAAGAACTGAATAAAGCCGATATGGCGGCGAGTTTCCAGGAAGCCGCGCTCAACGAAATCACCGGAAGAGTCCGCGAAGCCATTGAACTGTATCATCCGAAACACTTCGTTATGGCAGGAGGCGTTGCGGCAAATTCCCGGTTACGCGAATTGATTACCGCGGAATGTGAATCCCATCCGGATATGACCTATACGATTCCGCCGATGTGGTGCTGCACGGATAATGCGGCGATGATTGCGAAAGCCGGATGGCATGCCTATAAGCTCGGTGTACGCGGAGACTTATATGACAGTCCGGATCCGGGATTGGAATTAGAATCATTTGAACCGTCAAAGGAGGACGCATGAACCCTATTTCCAAAGTAAAAATCTTTATAAACCGCGCGGCGTCCGGAAGCCTTAAACGCATGCACAATTTTGCGAAAGGCATTCATGAACGCACCGGGAAACCGACTGCGCTTATTTTGGCGGATATGGCGAACTGCATCCTCCGGTACGGAATCGGTTACCAGGAGTATGCGAACTACGGGTTTGAATCGAAATCTTCCGCGCAGCGCAAAACCTTCATGACGATGAATCACAGCGTCGCGCTCAACCGGATGCTGAATGATGAATCTTTGGTATCCGCGGTTGATGACAAAGCCGAGTTTATTCACCGCTTCCGCAATTTCTTAGGCAGGGAATGCCATGTTGTTGATGAAATGAGCGATGAGTATTTCCGTACGTTTTTATCAAAATATGACGCGGTGTTTGTCAAGGCGGCCAATTCGTTCGGCGGATTGGAAGTGCGAAAGATCAAACGGGACGAAATCGAAGATCCGTATGCCCTCTATAAAGAACTTACGGCGGATCCGAAAAAGCGTTATGTCATTGAGGAAGCGATTCACCAGCACCCGAAAATGAATGAACTGTTCCCCGGAAGCGTCAACACGATGCGCATGGTAACGATCGTCAAAGACGGGAAACCGAAATTCATCTATGCGATTTTACGCATGGGAAAGGGCGAAAAGCCGGTCGATAACGCAACCAGCGGAGGAATCTACACCCGCGTTGATACGGACGGCGTGCTTCGCTGGCCGGCCTACAGCGAAAAAGAAGGAATCTTCTATGATACACATCCGGATACCGGCACAAAGATTCAGGGATTCACTGTGCCGATGTTCAAAGAAGCCGTGGAACTGGTACTGAACGCGGCTATGGTGGAGCCGAAGCTCGGGTATATCGGATGGGATGTAGCCATCACGGAAAACGGGCCGGTATTGGTGGAAGGAAATATGCTTCCGGGATACGATATGATTCAGAACTCTGCCTGGTGCAAGGACGGAAACGGAATCCTGCCGGAGTTCGAAAAAGAATTCGGAATGAAGATACCGCATTAACCGATGCGGTTTTCTTTTGGGGCATAAATATATCTTATGGCATACAACTTGATAATTCTGTTGAATAATTCACAACGTATGTTAAAATATTAACATGAGTAATAACACGAGAAATGTGCCAAAGGCAACCTTACAGCGGTATCCTGTATATCTGAAGGCGCTGCGTCAGTTAAAAAAGCAGGGATTGGAAAGGATCCTGTCGGATGAACTCAGCAAACACGTTCAGATCAAATCGACAACGATTCGCCGTGATCTATCGTTCTTGGGAACGCTCGGCAAACAGGGATACGGCTATTCCATCGACAAGCTCATTGATGTATTCAATGAAAAACTCGGAACCGAATTCGATGAGAAGATTATTCTGATCGGAGCCGGTAATTTAGGCAGCGCGTTAATGCATTATAACCGCTGGAATTATGTAGTAGGGGAAATCTCCTGCGCGTTCGATGTAGACCCAAACAAGCTTCAGATGAAGTATGATGTTCCGGTTTATCCGATGGATGAATTGGAAGAGCGCATTCCGAAGGGATGCCGCATCGCGATTCTGACAGCGTCCAGCAATGTCCAGAAGACCGTAGACCGTCTTGCGGCGTGCGGAATCAAGGGAATCGTCGATTTTACCCACGAACACATCCAGGTCCCGGAAGGCGTCAACATCAAACAGGTTGACGTGGTAAGCGCCATCCAGGAACTTGTCTTTGAAACCAACGAAATGAATGTTTAGGAAAGGAATTTATTATTATGGCTGATTTTTACACGATCCGGGAACTGTACGAAATGGTTCTCTCCAATGAACCGATGGAAGTTGACGGCGTTGAATATGTTTTACTGCAAGGATGGATCCGCACCAACCGTGACAACGGGAAAATCGGATTTATCGAACTGAATGACGGCACGTATTTCCGTAACTGCCAGATCGTTTACGATCATTCTTTGGAGAATGTTGCGGAGATTTCCAAACTGCTGACAGGGTCGGCGGTTACCGTGGAAGGCAAATTTGTGCTGACACCGGAAATGAAACAACCGTTCGAAGTGCATGCGTCATCCGTGAAGGTGGAAGGTGCCTGCGCGGAAGATTATCCGTTGCAGAAAAAACGTCATACGTTCGAATACCTGCGCACCCAGGCGTATCTGCGTCCGCGCACCAATACGTTCTCCGCGGTATTCCGTGCCCGTTCGGTATTATCCATGGCGATTCATGAATTCTTCCAGAACCAGGGATTCGTATATGTCCATACGCCGATCATTACCGCCAACGATGCGGAAGGCGCGGGAGAAGTATTTACCGTGACCACCCGCAATGACGGGAAGTATGACGAGGATTTCTTCAAGCGTCACGCAAGCTTGACCGTTTCGGGACAGCTGCACGTAGAGGCTTTCGCGCTTGCGTTCCGCGACGTTTACACGTTCGGTCCGACTTTCCGCGCGGAAGAATCCAACACGACGACCCACGCGAATGAATTCTGGATGATTGAACCGGAAATCGCATTCGCGGATCTGGACGATGTTATGGATTTGATTGAAGACATGGTGAAGTACTGCATCCGCTACACGATGGATAACTGCCCGGAAGAGATGAAGTTCTTTGACTCTATGATTCATAAGGGACTGATCGACCGTCTGGAAAAAGTTATGGGCAGTACATTCGCGCGCATGACCTACAGCGAGTGCATCGACGCGTTAATGAAGGCAGATAAGAAGTTCGAATTCCCGATTGAATGGGGCAAGGACTTACAGACCGAACATGAACGCTATTTAACCGAAGAAGTTGTCGGCGGACCGGTTTTCGTGACCGATTGGCCAAAA
>CACYEP010000115.1 GCA_902773425.1 uncultured Erysipelotrichaceae bacterium
CCTTGAAATAAACTTCCAGTCCGGAATCTTTCGCGCGCTTCAAATCAAGCGCAGCCTGTTCCGGTGTATAAAGAATCTGCGGCCCGAAAGAAAAATCCGAAACCGGCATTAAAACACCGTCTGCGCCGGCTTCTTTGAGTTTTCGATAATCCATTCCGGGAATTCCTTCGGTATACAGTTTCTTCATATCTTCTCCGTGAGATAAATATTACCATATCCGGCCGATATTTTGAATCCGAACGTGGTATCATGAATATCGAGGTGATCCTATGAAAACAATTGACCTTCGTTCCGATACTGTCACGCTGCAGCCTAAAGAAATGATTGAAGCTATGGCTGATGCGGAAGTCGGAGATGATGTTTACCGTGAAGATCCGACGATCAACCGCCTTGAAGAAAAAGCCGCGAAGCTGACCGGAAAACCGGCTGCCATGTTCGTACTCAGCGGTGTGATGGGAAACCAACTTGCGATCCGTTCTCAAACCCATCACGGGGATGCGGCATTGGTCGGAGCCAACTCCCATTTATACACACACGAGACCGGCGCGATCGCAGCTTTCTCGGGGGTATTGCCGGTGCCTTGCAGCAATGTAGATGACTGTATCTACCCGGAAGATATCGAAGCGCATACCGAGGGTCCGGATATTCATGTACCTCCGATTACCCTTCTCTGCATGGAGAATGCTTTGGGAAACGGCACTGTGGTTCCGCTTGAATTAATGAAAGCCGATTACGCTATGGCCAAAGAACGCGGATGGAATGTTCATTTGGACGGCGCAAGATTGTTCAACGCGGCTCTTGCGTTAGGAAAGACACCCGCTGAAATCGCCCATTATACCGATACCGTCAGTTTCTGCCTCTCAAAAGGATTATCCGCACCGGTAGGATCGATTCTTGCCGGACCGAAGGAAACCATCGAAAAAGCCCGCAGATACCGCAAAATGATCGGCGGAGGAATCCGTCAGGGCGGTTATCTTGCCGCGGCAGGAATCTATGCCTTGGACCATATGGTTGACCGTTTACGCGAAGACCATGAAAACGCAAAATATCTGGCAGACGGTTTATCCAAGATTCCGGGAATCGAACTTGAATTGGACAAAGTTCAGATCAACATGGTCTTTTTCAAAATCAACGTTCCGAACTATGACGCCAAGTCGCTGCGCAAATATCTTCAGAAAAACGGAGTCGTCACCTTACCTCCGGAACATGGTCAATACCGCTTTGTAACCCACTACGGAATCACAAAAGATGACTGTGACACAGTGATTCGGTTGATCAAAGAATACCTGGCTTCCAAGAAATAAAAAATGCCGGATTACAATTCCGGCATTTTTTAATCCCCGTATAAACGCAGAACCCTTTCGGTTTTATTCCGGAAAGCTTCTAAATCTGTACTGAATCCAACATTTACATTCGGTTTCTTTTTATAGCGGTTGTTGATATCGCAAACGGTTCTTCCGTACAAAAGACCTTTGGACAGGTCAATGGCTGCGTACATCTTCTTCCTTGTAAAGAATTCGGGGTGCACCAGATACATAACTGCCGTTACATCATGGACAGGTCCGGCGCTGAGGCCGTTAATTGCCTGTGATTTCAAAGTATGCCTCATGAAAGAATAAAAGAAATAGCCCGCGGGCTATTTCTTTTGTTTGATTTCTTCCTGATACTCCTTGGATAAATCCATCACGGTCTGAAGAAGACGCGCGTAATACGGCTTGATAGCTTCATCTTGAATCAGTCCGGTCCCTTTTTCTATCACTTCTTTTTCCCGTCCGGAATCCAGAACCGGAAGTCCGTGAGATATCTTGAAGCGAATCACTTCCTGCACAGCGCAAAAACGTTTTTCGAATGCCTCGGCTATAGTCCGGTCACATTCATCGATCGTTTCCCGCGCTTTCTGTAATTCATCCATTATTTCGCGATTTCAAGAGCGATTTCCATCATGCGTGTGAAGGAGTTCTGACGTTCTTCCGCCGTAGTTTCGACAGCTGTTACCAGGTTATCGGAAACCGTCAGAAGGCACGCAGCACGCTTGCCTAAAACCTGTGCGTTATGGAACAGTGCGAAGGATTCCATTTCCACGCATACACATCCGTGTTCCACTCCTCCGCCGTGATGTCCTTCGGCATAATAGAAGTTATCGCTGGAATGAATTCTTCCCAAAACTACCGGGTAACCGAGTTTTTTCGCAGCAGCCAGAATTTCTTCGTTCAATTCTTCAGAAGGATACTGGAACTCGCTTTCATCTCCGGACATTTCTTTGGCATACGTAGACTTCGACCAAGCGCTGTCACCGAGGATTACTTCGTAAAGGCCGATATCTGCGGTATAACTGCCCGTAGAACCGATGCGGATGATCGTATCAACATCATAGAACTTGTACAATTCATAGGAATAAATACCGATCGACGGCATTCCCATACCGCTGGCAAATACGGAAATCTCATGGCCTTTGTAGGTTCCGGTATATCCTAAGCAATTACGCACGGTATTCACGCAGCGCGCATTTTCCAAATAGTTTTCCGCAATGAATTTGGCGCGCAGCGGATCTCCGGGCATTAATACGACTTTGGCAATATCGCCCTTTTCAGCATGATTGTGAGGTGTAGACATAATGAATCTCCTTTTCTATTATTTCAATTTGAAGAACAGCGAGGCTATTTCAAAATAGATAAACAGACTCGTTGTATCGGACAGTGTAGTTATAATCGGAGCTGCGACAGATGCCGGGTCAAAATGAAGAGCATTGACCAGGATCGGCAGCAATCC
>CACYEP010000116.1 GCA_902773425.1 uncultured Erysipelotrichaceae bacterium
AACAACGGCGATCCCTTGGCTGATTGCCGGGGCGGTTGGGTTTATCGTTTCCGCCCGCGTATTGGAACTCGGTGTGCATTATGTCTGTATGATCTCGGATAATCCGGTTTCACGGTTCATTAACGGGAACACGGCCGCCTTTGTCCTTTACGGAATCACCATGGCAGGTGTCTTCGAGGAATGCGGACGGCATATTGTTATGAAATACATCATGAAAAAGAACCGCACCCCCGAGAACGCGGTTCTGTACGGAATCGGGCATGGTGGAATTGAAATCCTGGCGGTTCTTCTTCCGGCAATCATCTTGTATTCTGTCATTGCGGTGTTGTTTTCCAAAGGGGATTTGGAAAACGCACTTAGGATACTGAACATTACGGAAGAAACCGCTGCGGCTGCGCTTCCTTCCGTACAGGCGGCAGCCGCGTTCGATTACGGGATGATGGCCATGAACGTCATAGAGCGTCTGCTGGCGATGTTCGTGCATATCGGGCTGACGGTCATCGTATATTACGGCGTTGTCAACGCAAAGAAGATCTTCCTGCCGACGGCAGTCGTACTCCACATGCTGGCAGATACATTCCCCGCACTGTACCAGAGAGGTATCCTTCCTCTTTGGGCAGTTGAAATATGGGGCGTCTGCTGGGGTGCGGTTATTATGTTCATTGCGGTGAAGCTATACAAAAGAATGGTTCCCGGGGATCCGTGTTAATCTGTGTTTTTCAAAATGAAAGAAATTGTTTATCGGGCAGCTGAGTAAACCGGTCTTCTGAAAAGCTGCACTGTTGATTATCTTCATAGTTTCGGAGGTATGGCTGTACTTCAGCTGCAGGGCGTACAGAGCGCATTGGTTTTTGAAGCAGAAAACAGAAAAACACAAAGGACTGTGTTAAAATCAGTGTAGACGCAGAAGTTTCGTGCCGGACAAGGCTTCCGGGAAGGAAACGTCCGCAAATGGATCATTCACGAGGCGGCCATCGCTTTCAGATAAACAGTTCACGGTAAGGAGACACAGAAATGATCAAAATTTATGGAATGCCTACATGCCCGTATTGCGATTATGTTCATGAACAGATCAAGGGCAGAGAAGACGAGTTTGAGTATATCAATATCGGAGAGAACATCCGGAATATGAGCGCATTTACCAGGCTTCGTGATACAAGTCCGGTCTTTGATCACTGCAAGGCCATCGGCGATGTCGGTATTCCGGCGTTTGTATTTGAAGACGGTACGGTATCTGTGGACCCGGCGGATGCGGGATTGATCGAATACGGTGTTTCCGGCGCATGTTCAATTGAGGATCACAAAAACGGACGCAAGGGCTGTTAGAAACGGGGAAGTCCTATGAGGGAAACATTGTGTTATTTTCAAATTGTAAAGGATCCGAACGCAGAGAATCTTTGCACAGCAGGAAGCGGCGAAGAAGCCGTATTCTTCTGCAGGGCAAATATATCTGAAGAACAGCGGGAAGAAATCGAAAAGGAACTTCAAAACTGGGAAATCATAGATACCTACAAATGGAAATACGAAGATCTCGCGTATAATCATGAAGAATCCGGAGAAGGAGAAAAAGCAATCCCGTTTGATCATTTGGTGTTCTCGGGATCGTACGCTTCGAATGATCTTCGCGGCGGGATATTGCTGGAAAACGGGAAATTCGCTGGCATAGCGGTGAAACTTGATAATACTTCCAGTTATGGCATGTCTTCCAGCCGGGATGAAGGATACGGAGTCCTGTTTACGGATGGAACAAAGACCGGAAGAACGGATTATCATTACTTCCATTGCAGCACCGAAATCTCTGAATCCAATGATGACAGTTACTCGCTGCGCAGAAAACAATAATGATCAAAACTAAGGTCTGCACGACTGCAGGCCTTTTCATTTGCGCCTGTATCATGACAATACGGGTTCAATGGTCTATGATTATAAAAAAGGGAGGCTTTGAATGCGCACCGAAAAGATTACCGCAATTCTATACGCATTGCTCGCAGCCATCTTCTATGCCGTAAATGTGCCGGTTTCCAAAGTCTTGATGAACGGAATCGGTCCGACAATGATGGCGGCTTTGCTGTATCTCGGCGCAGGAATCGGAATCGGGATCCTGTCTATATTCAACCGCCGGGACATGGAAAAATCCAAAAAGCTCGCAGGGAAAGATCTTCCGTATGTAATCGGGATGATTCTGCTGGATATTGCGGCTCCGGTTTTCCTGATGATCGGCATCCGTACCGGATCTTCTTCCAGCGCATCTTTGCTGGGGAACTTTGAGATTGCCGCGACGACGGTTATTGCGCTTTTTGTGTTCAGAGAAAAAGTATCCAAACGCTTATGGACGGCGATTGCGCTTATTACGGTCTCCAGCATTCTTCTTTCGTTTGACGGGTCAAACTTCTTTTCCTTGTCTTACGGTTCTTTGTTCGTTCTTCTGGCGACTGTATGCTGGGGCTTTGAGAATAATTGCACCCGCAATATTTCTTCCAAGAATACTTACGAAATTGTGATCCTAAAGGGAATCTTCTCAGGGCTCGGCGCGCTTGGAATTGCGTTCTTTGAGGGAGAATCCTTCCCGGAGGCGCGTATGGCTGTGCTTGCGCTTTTGCTGGGATTTTTCGCCTATGGCCTCAGCATCTTCCTGTATGTCCGTGCGCAGAATGTCTTAGGGGCAGCCAGAACAAGCGCCTATTACGCAGTGAATCCGTTTGTCGGCGCGTTTCTGTCCTTTGTCTTTCTGAAAGAGAAACTGTCCTTGGTATACATTCTGGCATTGATCATTATGGCCGCAGGATCGGCGCTGGTCGTTGCGGATACATTGATCAATCATCATGCGCATCCTCATACCCACACTTTTACGCATACGCATGACGGGACTACGCACACGCATACGGTTACGCATACCCACGGGCACGATCACTTTATTACCGATGACCTTCACGGACATCATCATGCCGTTTCCGAGCTGGAGAGCCTTCCCGGAGCGGTTCATCACAATATCTGACAGGAGGTGCAGAATATGAAATATGCATATAAGAACGCAGTAATTCTTGACGGCACAAAGGACATGAAGCCGGTCCGGGGGAAAGTTGTCCTGACGGACGGGGACCGGATCACGGAAATCGCGGAAGACACAAAGGATCTTACCGGATATCAGACCGTGGACCTGAAGGGTGCGTATTTATTGCCCGGATTGATCAATCTGCACGTACACCTTGCGACCGCCGGGAAACCCCCGAAAGCGAACAAGAAGCCTACCAACTACAAGAAACTGTTCGACACGCTTTCGAAATATAAAACGGTGATTGCGGTTATCAAGAAGATGAACGCACAGAACGCGAAGAATGAATTAATGAGCGGTGTCACCACGATCCGTACGGTGGGAGGCATTCTGGATATTGACGCGAAAATCCGCGATATGATCCTGCAGGGGAAAATGGACGGACCGCGCATTTTAGCGGCCAATACCGGAATATCGGTTCCGGGAGGTCATTTCGCCGGTTCCATAGCTACAGAAGCCGAAACTCCGGAAATGGCCAGAGAACATGTGCGGAAGATTGCGTTAACCAAACCGGATCTAATCAAGCTGATGATTACGGGAGGAGTCATGGATTCCTCCAGTGACGGGGAACCGGGTGTTTTGAGGATGCCTCCGGAAATCATCGCTGCGGCATGCGATGAAGCGCATAAGCTCGGCTATAAAGTCGCGGCGCACGTGGAAAGCCCGGAAGGCGTGAAAGCCGCGCTGGAAAACGGAGTCGATACGGTGGAACACGGCGCAAAGCTTGATGAAGAAACCGTCCGGCTGTTTAAGGAACGCGGAGCTGCGGAAATCTGCACGATTTCCCCGGCACTTCCGTACGCGGAGTTTGATTTATCCGAAAGCCATGCGATACCGGTTGCCAAGCGCAACGGAAAAATCGTGATGGACGGAATCATCGAATGTGCGAAAACCTGTATCCGGGAAGGAATCCCGGTAGGGTTGGGAAACGATGTCGGCTGTCCGTTTATCCTGCATTATAACTATTGGAGAGAATTATATTACTTCCATAAATATGTCGGCGTATCCAATGCCTACGCGTTATATACCGCGACTTTGAATAATGCGGTGATCGCCGGAATCGACCGGGAAACCGGCAGTATTGAACCGGGAAAATGCGCGGATATGATCGTGGTTGAAAAGAATCCGTTGGAAGATCTGCGGGCATTGCGGGATGTGAAAACGGTCATCGTGCGCGGAAAATTGATTGAATCTCCGAAAGTAAAGCACATGAAGAGCGTTGATGACTTGCTGGACAAGTACATGTAAGAAATCGCGCAGAATCAATTGACTGGTATAATAAAACTAAGAACGATATATCATTTAAGAGGAAGTATGCCGAAACTAAAGTATATTTTTGTGCACGGTCTTTCCGGCTGGGGACAGTATGATCCGATGTATAAGCGCATGCCGTATTGGGGAATGCGCGGAGGAGATCTGATCACCTTTTTGCGCTGGAGCGGTTTTGACTGCTATGCGGCATCCGTCGATCCGACCGGAAGCGCATGGGACAGAGCATGCGAATTATATGCGCAGATTGCCGGAAAGAGGACCGATTACGGAAAACATCACAGCGAATTCTTTAATCATGCCCGCTACGGGAAAGACTTTACCGACCGGCCTTTGATCAAGGAATGGAGTGATGACACAAGGCTCGTATTGATCGGTCATTCGTTCGGAGGCGTTACGGCGCGTTTATTCGCGGAGCTTCTTTCAAACGGAGACAGGGATGAACAGAACAGCACCCGGGACGGATCATTGTCCGAATTGTTTAAGGGCGGTTATTCAAAACGCATTTTCTCCATTGTGACACTCGCTGCGCCGACTAACGGAACCACCGCGTACGATCTGTTTGAGGATCCGGACTTCGATCCTTCTTCCGTGAAAGTCCCGGTTTGGAGTAAGGCATTCGCGAAAATGATGTCCGCGGGCACTTCGCCGAAACGCGATTACCGGGATCCGAAGGACTATGCGGATTATGATATGCATGTGGACCGCGCCAAAGAAATCAATGAACGGATTGAAACGCTGCATTCCGTCTATTATTTCTCGGTTCCCTGTTCAAAGACTTCTTTATCCGACGGAAATCATGTCCCGCAAAAGGGTATGGAGCAGCTGTTTACGATGCGTTCCTATCAAATCGGTGCGTATACCGGCACAACCCGCGGCGGAATTGCAATCGGAGAGGAATGGAAAGAGAATGACGGCTTGGTGAATACGTATTCAGCGATTGCGCCGCATAATGCGCCGAGTTGTCCGTTCGACGCAATGAAAATTGAACCGGGAATCTGGAATGTAATGCCGGTTTTGAAAGAAGATCATATGTACTTGCAGGGAGGCCTGGCAAAAAGGCATGATATCCGTCCGTTTTATACCGGTCTGATCACGATGATCGATGAACTCTATAACAAGGAAACAAGGAGAAAAGCATGGATGCACTTGAAGCAATCTT
>CACYEP010000117.1 GCA_902773425.1 uncultured Erysipelotrichaceae bacterium
AATGCGGTTCAGCGTTGAACCGCTTTTTTTTGAAGTGGTATACTAATATATATGAAGAATATTAAGGCTGTATTATTTGATCTGGACGGAACGCTGCTGGACACGCTGGAAGACTTGTATCTGGCGGATTTGGAAGCGATGCGTCATTTCGGGTATCCGGAACATACCATGGACGATGTCCGCCGGTTTGTCGGAAACGGGTTAAGAAAGCTTACGGAAAGATCTCTTCCGGAAGGAAAGGATGATCCCGGGCTGGAAGAAGTATTCCGCTATCTGGCGTCCTATTACCGCGCGCATGCGGCAGATCACGCGGTACCGTATGACGGCATCCTGAACCTGATGGAAAAACTGAAAAACGACGGAATCCGGATGGCTGTATTGTCCAATAAACCGGATGAGGATACCAAGCGGCTTTGCGAAAAATTCTTCCGCGGGTATACCGAAATCAACCGCGGGGCAATCGAAGGGATTGCGTTAAAGCCGGCGGCTCACCCGGTGCATGAGCTGCTGAAGGATATGGGATTGCGTCCGGAAGAGGCAATTTATGCCGGGGATTCGGAAGTAGATATTATGACGGCGAAGAATGCGGGATTACGGTGTGTTTCGGTTACCTGGGGATTCCGCAGCGCACAAGCTTTGCGAGATGCCGGAGCGACAGTTTTAGTGAATACTCCGGATGAATTCTATACATGGATACATAATGAGGAGGAATACCATGAAAACTAGAGAATTCTGTTTTAATTCCGACGAAGGCACGAAAATATATACCTACGTCTTTGAACCGGAAGAAGAACCGGTTACCGGGGTCGTACAGATCGTGCACGGCATGGTAGAGCACGCCATGCGCTACCAAAGGTTCGCGGAAGCTTTGACCGCGCATGGCTACAAGGTCTATGCGCATGATCAGCGCGGACACGGAAAAACGGCGGGAAGCCCGGAAAACGTCGGACATCTGGCGGATTCGGACGGATTTAACTGGCTGGTGAAAGACGCACATAAGTTAACCGGAATCATCCGGGAAGAAAACCCGGGACTTCCGTTAATCCTGTTCGGCCATTCGATGGGATCGTTTGTTTCGCAGCGTTATATGGAACTGTACGGAAAAGACGTGGAAGGCGTTGTGTTATCCGGATCCAACGGGGCATCCATTCTGTTCACTTTCGGAAGAATCGCCGCGAAGATGGAATTAAAGAAGAACGGTCCGACGGCGCGTTCGCCGAAGCTGAACGGTCTGGCGTTCGGATCCTACAATAAGAAATTCAGCCCGCAGAGAACGGATTTCGACTGGCTATCCAGAGATAACGCGGAAGTAGACAAATATATCGCCGATCCGTATTGCGGACAGATCTGCACGTGTGAATTCTATTACGATTTCATGGATGGCTTGGTAACCTTATCCAAGAAAGAAAACGTAAAAAAGATCCCGGCGGATCTCCCGGTTTTGATTGTTTCGGGAGATATGGATCCGGTCGGTGATTACGGAAAAGGCGTGAAGAAACTTTACGAAACATATTGCGAAAACGGCATGAAGGATGTCAGAATGAAACTCTATCCGGGAGCGCATCACGAAATCTTAAACGAAACCAACCGCGAAGAGGTTACGGAAGATATCATTGCCTGGATCGAACAACACACCAAATAAGGAGGTATGGGAATGCTGGAATTCAAATTTGATACACAGTTACTGATTGAAGGCGAGAATCTGGACGAAGACGTCATCAATGACTATATTACCGAACATTTCAAGGGCGACAGCCTTCTGGCGGTAGGCGATGACACTTTGATCAAGATTCACTTTCACACCAATGAACCGTGGCAGGTTCTGGAGTATGCGGCAACTCTGGGAGAAATCTACGATGTTGTCGTGGAAAACATGGAACGCCAGTCCCGCGGCTTAAAAGGCTAGAATGAGTGAAAAAGAACGTATCCGTGAACATTGGCGGATTATCGGCGATGTTCAGGGAGTAGGGTTCCGCTGGGGAATGCAGCAGATTGCGAACAGTTTGGGCATTACCGGATGGGTAAGGAACCTTTACAGCGGCGACGTGGAGGCGGAAATCCAAGGGACGGAATATGAATTGGAAGTCCTTGAAAACCGCCTGCGCGAAGGCCGTTACTACGGAATCCGCCGGATCTGGAAACAGAGAATCCCGGCAGAAGATAAAGAAACCGCGTTTCGCGTACGTATGTGGGAATAACGCGGAAGGAGATGCAGATGGTCAGAAAGTATGAACGTGAAATACCGTTCGGAGGCAAACGGAGAGTTTTCGTATATCTTCCGAAAGGATACCGCAATTCGGATCAACGTTATCCGGTCTTTTACATGTATGACGGGCACAACCTGTTTTTTGACGATACCGCGACCTATGGAAAATCCTGGGGACTCAAGGAGTATCTGGATGAACATAAGACACAGATCATTGCGGTGGGCGTCGAATGCAATCACGAAGGAAACGAACGGTTATGTGAGTATTCTCCGTATTCCTTCAAGGACAAATATCTCGGAAAGGTGACCGGCAGGGGAAAGACCACAATGGATTGGATGACTTCAGATCTCAAGCAGTGGGTGGATGAAACCTTCCGCACGCTTCCGGAAAGAGAACATACCTATATCGGGGGAAGTTCGATGGGAGGATTGATGGCTTTATGGACCATCGCTGCGTACAATGAAGTCTTTTCCCGCGCAGCCTGCGTATCTTCATTTATCCGTTACAATCACAGAAAACTTCTCAGGGAGCTTGACCGGGAATATCTTCCGGATACCCGTGTTTATCTGAGCTGGGGAGCTAAGGAATTCGGAAGCCGCCGGAGTCTGGCGCAGGGTACGGCGGACAATCTGGATGCGGCGAATACCCTGATGAAAAACGGGGCGTCGGTGTATCTGTATCAGCCGTTATCCGGAACTCATTCGGAGGCGTCCTGGGAAAAGGAAATCCCGGTGTTTATGGATTTTCTGAAGCCGGAACTGTAAAATAAGAAAAAAGAAAGGGATTCT
>CACYEP010000118.1 GCA_902773425.1 uncultured Erysipelotrichaceae bacterium
GCCAAGGTTTTCGCAGGTTTCCGTTTAAAAGATGCGGCGCCGGTCAAAGTGATTCCGGGATCACGTATACCGTGTCTTTTTGTGCACGGGGATCTGGATGACTTTGTGCCGCGGAACATGATGGATACCCTGTATAAAGCATACGGAGGACCGAAAGATTTCTTCACGGTGAAGGATGCGGTTCATTCGTGCGCGTTCTCCAAGGATCCGGAAGGATATGAAAAAAAGTTTATGTCATTCCTTGAACAACATAAACTTCTTTCTTCTACGGGATCAATGTGATGTTTTCGTTTTCCGCGACAGTTACGTGCGGATGATTCATCAGGTATTCCGCCAGAATTTCGACAATGCTGCGCGCGTCTTCCTTCACGGTAGGCGCGTTTTTAATCATGTCGAATTCCCCTCCTCCGGCAGCCCGGTAGTTGTTGACAGCCAAAGTGAATTCTTCCTCCGGCTTAACGGGGACTCCGTTTCTGGTTAATGAGATGATGCGGCTTCCTACAGGATTTGAAATCTTGACGGTATATTCAATGCCGTCCGCCATATCATAGTTATGATACAGAGGATGTGTCGGCAAAGAGCGGTCCGCAACTGCGATTTTCCCGTCACGGATTGTCCAGAATTCCGCGGTTTTTTCGAGATATTCCTTCAATACGGCCCCGGTGACCTTCTTGACCACCAAGGTATTCGGAAACATGTACGTCGCCATTAAGTCACGCATCGTAATGACCGGCTTTAAGCCTTTGGCCCCCTGGAATAATGCGGTGGACGCAATCTCTGCGCCGGAAACACTCATGATGGCCTCATTCATGAACGTTACTACCGGTGCCTTATGGATGCGGGCATCCAGGTTATCGGTAACCGTCATGTCGATGTTTGCTTCACCGAGTTTTTGATTCAGCCATTCCTGTACGGCATTTTCATACGGAAGAAGGCGTCCGAGAAGTTCGGGATCTTCCGCAGTTTCTGCAGTAACCGGAACGATGGAAGTCGTCACAGTCATGGTTTCCGTATCAATGTCGTGCACAGCGATTTCTGCGGCGCGGGATCTCGTTTCCGTGAATGCCGTACCGAACAGGACTCCTTCGGCATGTTCGTGCTGGTGTCCCATCACCAGAAGATCCAAACCGTCGATATCCCGCATGATCGCGTAACCTTCGTTCTCATCGGTATCGGACGTGGGTTCGCCGGTGAAACGGTTCCGTTCGAATCCGCCGTGGTAGATTCCGACAATCGCGTCCGGAGAATCCTTTTCCTTGATTTCCTTTACGGTCTGCACCGCAAATTCATACGCGTCCGTGAACGTGACATCCTTGATGTGCGCCGGGTCTTCCCAATGCGGAACATATTGCGTGGTGATGCCGAAGATCGCAATCTTCTTTCCGGCGATATACCGGATCAGATATTTCGGACCGAACGGAATTCCTTTGTACGACACATTTCCGGTAATGCATCCGCAATGAATCGCGGACAGGAATTTCTTTAATTCCGTGACTCCGTAATTGAAGTCATGATTCCCGAGATTGAAATAATCATAGTTCATCATGGACATCGCGATGGCTACCGGGTTTTCTTCGTCCCGGGCTACGTGATAATGATGGTAGAGAATCGGGCTTCCTTCGAGCACATCCCCGTTGTCGATCAACAATGTGTTTTCATCCCTCAGCGAATCAATCAGGGTTTTCATCCGCACCAAACCTGCAGGCCTAAACCCGCCGTTTGCGTAATCCGTACCGAACAATGCCCCGTGGACATCACTGGTCACTAAAATGCGGATACGGTTTTTCATCTTCAATCACCTCATTTTTCGAACAGATTATTATATATCCGATTTCGTCAATGTCAAACAAAATCGCTATAATAGAACTATGAGAGAAGAACTACGAAACTATATTCCGATGACCGTTGCGGTATCCAAATACCGCAGTCCCGAAGCAATCCTGCGCCTCTATCATGAAGGATACCGGATGTTTGCGGAAAACCGTGTACAGGAATTATTGAAGCGGTGCGATTTACCGATGCCCGGGGCAGAGTGGCA
>CACYEP010000119.1 GCA_902773425.1 uncultured Erysipelotrichaceae bacterium
ACCCGGAAATCAAGTGTACCGTCGTAGATGACAAAACGGTGAGCTATCAGGGGCAGACCTACTCGCTCTCCGCTTTAGCCCAGCTTCTCACCGGCAGCAAATACTCTGTCGCCGGCCCTCGCTATTTCAAATACAAGGGCGAGTGGCTGAACGACATCCGGCACCGGCTGGAAGGATAGTGTCAAGGCATTGAATTCTCATTGTCAATTATAAGGAGACACCGCTATGGACATGTTTGATGGATTTGTATTCTTGGAAGAAAAGAAAAAGTCTCTCATACCGGTTCTCTGTCAATATGATTTTCTCTCCGCCTTGACAGCAGTATTCTCAATAACATCATGGCGGAAAAATCGAGGCGCTCAGGAAAGTTGCTTGGCGTTGAACTCCGCAATGGTAGAGAATAAAGAATGGGGCCGCAAAACCATATGTACACCTAATGATTTGGAAGAGTTTTTTCAGTTACTATATCCTATTCTTAAGACAACACCATATGATGATCCAGTTCTCCCTGATTTTGGAGAGATTAAGTTAAACTATCGGTCAAAGTATTATTCAGTAATCACTGGAACCGGACATACAGCCCCTATCTTTTCAGCACTTCAGTTTTTGGAGAAAATTAGCGAGTCAGCATGCATGGATGCAAATACCGTTAGCCTGCTCTGTTATAGCGATTACTGCATAGACTTTTTGAAAGCCAAAAACACTCCAATAAATGAAGATTTTTCATTACATCCTCAATTTGAATCACCAACTTTCGACTATTATGAAAATGTAAAGGACTTTATTACTGAAGAAAAGTGGACTGAGTTGGGAGCAACATTACTTTCAATGCTTACTGCAGAAAGCAATGATATTGTACGAAGTCATTTCTTCAGTTTTAATAATCGCTACTATCCATTGTTTAATCCATCACTTGTGATCGATTACCAAACAAAAATTCTTCTGACTCGTCCAGATAGGGAACTCCACAGTATTGTCATTTCATCTTTGGCGGATAAGCTGGCCTCTATTTATGATTCTCATGATATAAAGACGGGCTATACTATTAGGAAGCCCTTGTTGCTTGACAATAAACAACCACTTTTAGATAACAAAAAAAGTTTTGCATATCTGGAAGACAGCAACTTGATAGTGTTCCTTGATTGTGGTAATGAGCACAGAATTGAGGAAGAGATCTCGGCTATTTATAAGGCGCATACTGAGGATGGCTTAAGTATTGTAGATTTAGAAGCCAGAATACCAGGAAAAGGCTATAAAGCATATCATGTCGATAAAGAATGTAAGTTAAGCATCATTTGCTTCGATGAGCATATTAATGTCGATCAACCCAGAATTGATTTACGAGGGAGAGATGAAAAGCGAATCTACTCAGCTATTGATTTAATGTACATGCTCATGGTTTCATCTGAAGTATTTCAGATCGCTGAGTTTGATTCGGATGACAAGAATGGAGAATCCCAAGTTCTTTCGTGGGGAGGAGCCTCGGATTATTATACTGTTTTTTTAAGTGAAAAAGGATTCATATCTAAGGGCGCTATAGAGTATAGTAATGTTTATTCTGAGGTAGACACATCCGCTGCCCATTTTCTTTCGCATTATCTTGAGCTGGGAAAGGTGTTTCCATTTCACGTGTTCAGTACATTATTTGCGGGTCCGGAATGCTGGAATGTCATATGTGATGATAATTCAGTATTTCAGTTTACCCGAAAGGCAAAAGCTTTGCCTGGAGGAGCATTGTTCAAATATGACAATGGCTGTTCTGTGTTTTTATCATATAACTTCTTTAGTATTCTTAAGGAATCAAATATCACCCAATCGAGATTAAGCCTTGATATGTTTAGGGCAGTAACTGAAAAGTTCTTTATACAGTATCATCAAGATTTATCAGCGATACTACCCCTCACAAATACCTTGGTACAGTTTTGCTGTCACTCTTTGTCCAACCAAAATCCCAAGCATTATGTCTGCGGTCAAAAAGCAAAGGTCTCGTCAAATAAACTAGTTGTAGATTTTGAAGTAAACAGCAGTAAGATTGCAAGTGATATTGCTGAAGCAA
>CACYEP010000120.1 GCA_902773425.1 uncultured Erysipelotrichaceae bacterium
GCAGTACATCTTAATGGTCAACAACCTGAAGAAATACTTCCCGATCAAGGGCGGTATGTTCTCCAGAACCGTAGGCTATGTCAAAGCAGTTGACGGCATTACCTTCAATATCAAACGCGGAACAACGATGGGACTCGTAGGCGAATCCGGATGCGGTAAGACCACGACCGGACGTACGATCCTGCGTCTTGCGGGCGAAAAGACTGCCGGCCAGGTATTGTTCAACGGCAAGGAAGTATACGATTTCTCCAACAAGGAGATGCGTGAAATGCGTACGAAGATGCAGATTATCTTCCAGGATCCGTTCTCTTCCTTACAGCCGCGTATGCCGGTAGGTGAAATCATCGGTGAAGCGGTGCGCGAACACGGTGTTGTTCCGGCTGCCGAATACGAAGATTATATCGAAAAGGTTATGGATGACTGCGGTTTACAGTCCTTCCAGAAAGACCGTTATCCGCATGAATTCTCCGGCGGACAGAGACAGCGTATCTGCATCGCAAGAGCTCTTGCGCTGAACCCGGAATTCGTGGTATGCGATGAACCGGTATCCGCGCTGGACGTTTCCATTCAGGCGCAGATCATCAACCTTCTGAATGATTTACAGGAAAAGCGTAAGCTGACCTACTTATTCATCTCGCATGACCTCTCCGTTGTCGAACATATTTCCGACTCGGTAGGTGTTATGTACCTCGGTGACCTGGTAGAATACGGAACCACCGAAGAAATCTTCGGACATCCGTTACATCCGTATACAGAGGCATTATTCTCGGCAATTCCGATTCCGGATCCGAACGCGAAGATGAACCGTATCGTTCTGGAAGGATCGATTCCTTCTCCGGCAAATCCGCCGAAGGGCTGCAAGTTCCATACGCGCTGCGCAAAGTGCATGGAAATCTGCAAGCACGAAACGCCGTGCCAGAAAGAAATCGAACCCGGCCATTTCGTTGTCTGCCACCTGTACGACAATGTGAAAGGCATCGGCGAAAAATAACATGCCGGAAAACAGACAATATGAAGATGATGACGGCCGCGTGATTGCGGACATGAGCGAGGTAAGACGCAGAAATATTCTGATACCTACCCGTATCCGTCATGAAGAACGCCTTCAAACGCCTCAGGAAGCGCGGAAACGCAATCCCTGGGAAAGTGATGATGTGACTCCCGAACAGACGCGGTGGGCGATGTTTGGAGCCTTAAAAGCGGGATTGCTGATATTCTTGGTATATGCCGTTGTATTCGGACTGTTCATTCTTCTTCTGTATGTGCTGATCGGGAATCAAATGAAATAAGTAAATTCGGGACGAATATAATTCGTCCCTTTACTTTGCGAAAGAAATCACGGGTAGCTATATTTTTTTGAAAAGAATTTGTTTATAATGTTTATGGTTAATCCACAGAAAAAGGAGAACAGAAATGAGAATTGTTAAAGTATGGGGCCGCGAAGTTCTTGACTCCCGCGGAAATCCGACAGTTGAAGTTGAAGTTATGACCGAATCCGGCGCATTCGGACGCGCCATTGTACCGTCCGGCGCATCGACCGGTGAAAGAGAAGCTCTGGAACTCAGAGACGGTGACAAGAGCCGTTATTTAGGTAAGGGCACTCTGAAGGCTGTTAACAATGTCAACGAAGTCATCGCTCCGGCAATCTTAGGCATGAACGTTGCGGATCAGGCATTGATCGATAAGACGATGATCGAATTGGACGGCACATTTGATAAGTCCAAGTTAGGCGCAAACGCGATCTTAGGCGTATCCATGGCGTGCGCAAGAGCGGCGGCTGATTATTACGGAATGCCGTTATACAGATACTTAGGCGGCGCAAACGGTAAAGTATTACCGGTTCCGATGATGAACGTATTAAACGGCGGCAAGCATGCGGATTCCGCAGCGGACTGCCAGGAATACATGATCATGCCGGTCGGCGCGAAGAGCGTTCATGAAGCAATCCGTATGGGCGCGGAAGTATTCCATAACTTAAAATCGGTATTAAAGAAATACGGCTACAATACGGCAGTCGGTGATGAAGGCGGATACGCTCCGTCCTGCGTTCCGGGCGGACACGGACCGTTAGAAACCTTAGGCAACGAAGGCCCGTTAGCATTAATGGTTGAAGCAGTTGAAAAAGCCGGCTACAAGCTCGGTGAAGATATCTGCTTCGCAATGGATGCGGCTTCTTCCGAATTCTATGATGCGGAAAAGAACGTATATGTTCTCGCAAGATCCGGTGAAGGCGAAAAGACTTCCGAAGAAATGATCGAAATGTATGAAAAGTGGGCAGCGAAGTATCCGCTGATCTCCATGGAAGACGGCTTAGCTGAAAACGACTGGGAAGGCTGGCAGAAACTGAACCAGCGTTTAGGTGACAAGATCCAGTTGGTCGGTGACGACTTATTCGTAACCAACACCACCTACATCAAGAAGGGTATCGAACTGCATGCGGCGAACTCTGTATTGATCAAGGTTAACCAGATCGGTACCTTAACCGAAACCTTAGACGCAATCGAAATGGCGAAGAAGAACAAGTGGACCGCGGTTGTTTCCCACAGATCCGGTGAAACCGAAGACGCGACCATCGCAGACCTCGTAGTCGCAGTCAACGCGGGTCAGATCAAGACCGGTTCCATGAGCCGTACCGACCGTATCGCGAAGTACAACCAGTTAATGAGAATCGAAGAAGAATTAGGCGACGTTGCGAAGTTCGCAGGCAAAGACGCGTTCTACAACCTCACCAAATAATTTCCATCTTTCATTCACAAGCCGGGAGAGTTCATCTCCCGGTTTTTCTTTGTTGTACTTTTTTCAAAAAACAGTTCACATTTCATATCTGTTGCGCTATAATAAATCTCGCCTTGGGGCATTAGCTCAGCTGGAAGAGCGCCTCGTTCGCATCGAGGAGGCCGTCGGTTCGAATCCGATATGCTCCACCATTAGTAAATGTAGAGGTCGAAAGACCTCTTTTTTGTGCAAAAAAGCCTTATTTTAAAGGGTTTTTGACGATATACACATTTTCGACGGCTAATTTTTAGGCCCACTAGTGGGCTTGAAAAGCGGGCCTAATTCTTCCTATTATGTTATTGAGAAGTGGGCCTAGAGTGGGCCTAAAACGCTTCACAGGAGCATTTTATGGCAATAATCAAAAGAATTAACCCGAAAACTAACTAAATTGAGTTCAGAGTTCACTTTTTGTGGAAGGATGCGGAAGGAAATAGAAAAGATTCCAAGACTGGATGGTTTATTACTATTGAAGAAGCAGAATATGACATATTTAATGATTGGCCCTTTTGATAGTGAACAGGGAGCTTTTCTGATACCAGCAAATTAATCAATAAGCCCGTCCGAAATTTGATTTCCGAACGGGCTTTCTTTTATTAGTGATTA
>CACYEP010000121.1 GCA_902773425.1 uncultured Erysipelotrichaceae bacterium
AGTGTTCCTCGGAACATATTTCAAGAAGCGCGGGGAAGACCTTCACTCCAACTCTCTGACTGCCTCGGGATCGGACGCGTTGTTTGACGCGGTCCTGTCGGCATCGACGTTATTATCCGCGGTATTGTTCATGGTGATGAAGTGGAATCTGGAAGGATGGATCGGCGCGGTCATTTCGCTGTTTATCCTGAAATCCGGGTTTGAAATCTTAAAAGAAACATTAAACGAGATGATTGGCATGCGCATTGACTCGGAATTCTCCAAGGAAATCAAAGAGACCGTGGAGGCAGTTCCGGGAGTTCACGGAGCGTATGACCTTGTGCTGCACAACTACGGCCCGCTCGAACAGATGGGTTCCATTCATGTCGAAGTCGATGACTCGTTAACCGCGAAGGAAATCGATACCCTGAGCCGTACGATCACCGGTGAAATCTACAATAAATTCGGCATCATCGTGACCGTAGGAATTTACGCGACCAATACACCAGATGCGGAAAGCTCCGCAATTAAAACCGCAGTGCGCGAAGAACTTGCGAAATATCCTTCGGTGCTGCAGATGCACGGATTCTACGCGGATACCGAAAAGAAGTATGTTACGTTTGATATAGTATTGGATTTTGAAGAAGACAAGAAGGGAGAAGTAACCGGGAAAATCCGGGAAGCATTAACTGAAAAGTTCCCGGAATACCGGTTTATGATTGTACAGGATAAAGATTTCAGCGATTAGAAAGGCGGAAACCGACATGTCGATGGGACCGGGAATGGGCCGCATGGGCCGTAACGGATTTTTGACGGAAGAAGAAAAGAATAACCGTCCGAAAGTATCCAAAGAATTACTGATTCGTATTTTTTCGTATTTAAAACCGTATTGGAAACAGATGATCCTGGTGCTTGTGTGCATTGTCGCCAGTTCTTTGATGAGCGTTCTTCCGTCGTTATTGACCGGGCGCATCATTGATGAGGGATTAATCGGCAGAGATCTGCAGAAACTGATTCAGCTGATTTTGCTGTCTTTGGGTGTAACTCTCGGCGCGAATCTGATCGGTGTATTGGAAAGCTATCTGAATACGTGGGTTGCCCAGCACATTACCTTTGACATGCGCAACGCGATGTACCGTCATCTGGAAAAAATGTCTCAGCGTTTCTTCACATCGAACAACCAAGGGGACATCATCACCCGCATGACCAGTGATATCGGAGGCGTTCAGCAAATCATTACGAACACGTTTACCAGTATCCTTTCGAATGTCATCACCCTGGTGGTTGCGTTAGTCGCGATGTACCAAAAGAACTGGCTTCTGGCAACCATCGGGATTATCGTCGTGCCTCTGTTTACAATTCCGACGAGGACTGCCGGTAAGACTCGCTGGGAAATTACCCGGGACGCGCAGGAATGCAATGACAGAATCAACGGAATTCTGAATGAAACTCTGTCGGTCAGCGGACAGCTTTTGGTAAAACTGTTCGGCAAAGAAGATGAAGAATACGGGAAGTATGAATCCGCAAACCGGAAGATGATTCAGCTGAACATCAAGGAAAGCATGGCAGGCAGATGGTTCCGTGTCGTCCTGAACACTTTCACCAGCATCGGGCCGATGTTATTGTACCTGGTCGGCGGTATTCTGATCATGAAATATGATTCCGGTGTTTCCGTCGGTGATATTACCGTGCTGGTGGCGCTGCTCGGAAGAATGTACGGACCGGTCAATTCATTGCTGAATATTGAAGTGGACTGGATCCGCTCCATGGCGCTTTTTACCCGTATCTTCGAATACTTCGATATGCCGGTGGAAATCGAAAATAAAGAGAATGCCTTGATTCCGGATAAGGAAGCGGCCGGAGAAGTTACGTTCGATCATGTAAAGTTTGCGTATGAGCCGGACCGCGTGATCTTAAAAGACATTGACTTCAAATTGAACAGCGGGGACTGCATAGCGATTGTCGGACCGTCGGGTTCGGGGAAGAGCACGATTATCAATTTGATCCCGCGTCTGTATGATGTGCTGGAGGGCTCGGTGAAGTTTGACGGCGTCGATGTGCGTGATCTGGATTTGCACTATCTGCGTTCGCAAATCGGCATTGTGACCCAGGATACTTACCTGTTTAACGGCACGATCCGGGAAAACCTTCTGTATGCGAAGAACGATGCGACAGAAGAAGAATTGATTGATGCCTGCAAGAAAGCCAACATATACGATTTTGTTCAAAACCAGCCGGAAGGGTTTGACGCAATGGTGGGAAACCGCGGACTGAAACTGTCCGGAGGTGAAAAACAGCGTCTTTCGATTGCGAGAGTTTTGCTGAAAGACCCGGCATTATTGATCTTTGATGAAGCGACGTCTGCCCTCGATTCCATTTCGGAAGCTAAAATTCAGGAAGCAATCGATCCGCTGGTGGAATCGAGAACTTCCATCCTGATCGCGCACCGTCTTTCAACAATTCTGGCTGCGGATGAGATTCTGGTCATCAAAGACGGAGTGATTGCCGAGCGCGGCGTTCACGAGGAATTGGTGAAAACCGGAGGCGTTTATACGGAATTGTACGAGACCCAGTTCTTAAAAACCGCAAGGAAGGAAAACGCTTAGGTTCTATGAAAAATTGATGAAAAGAAACGGGATTCCGTTTCTTTTTTGCGATGAAACGGCTATAATTCTGGATTATGAAAGTGAAAAACAAGAAAGCATTCATCGCTGCGGGATATATTGCGGTCGGGATTTTGACGGCAGTTTTCCTGTGGTTTTCCTTCGGGCCGCAGATTATCGGCTTGGTGAAAGTCTTGTCCGCGGGAGATGAAGCGGCGCTGGAGACCTATCTTTCTTCGATGGGCCATGCGGAAGGATTGATCAACACTTTTATCCTAAGTATTCTTCAGGTCGTGACTATCGTATTCCCGTGTCTGGTGGTGGAGATGGCTGCCGGGGTCATCTACGGGCTTTGGGAAGGATTCTTCGTGACTTTCGCGGGATTTGTCGCAGGGCATACCCTTGTCTACTATGTTGTTAAGAAGCTGAGGCTTACGGTTCCGGAATTCATCAGCAGGCATACCGACAGCACATGGATCAAACGGCAGATCAATTCGGAGCATCCGAATGTCATCGTCCGGCTGGCTTATATGGTTCCGGGGCTTCCCAACGGCTTGGTACCGTATCTTGCGAGAGATTCTGTGTTATCCGTGAAGGAATTTATGCTGGAAGTCATCAAATCCAGCTGGATCCAGGTGTTTTTGAATTGTTTGGCAGGCGCTTTTCTGATTCAGGGAGAGTTCCTGTTCGTCGTGTTATCTTTCGTATTGCAGGGAGTTTTGGTGCTTTTGATCTATCATTTTCATAAAAAGGAACTCAACGCATGAGGTAATAGTTCAAAAAGTTTTTGAATAAGGGTATAATATAATTTGTTGTAAACGACAAGATTAACAAACTGGAAATGAGGAGATTATGGAAAATACACAAGTAAAGACTCCCTGGTATTCCCAGATGGGCGAAGTTCCGGAACATCTGGATTACTTCCAGGGAAGCATGTATGAGGCAGTAGAAGCTGTCGCTAAAAAGTATCCGAATTATATCGCGTTCGATTTCATGGGAAAATCGACAACGTACCGCACACTTGTTGAAAAGATTAATGACTGTGCAAAATCTCTGCGCACCATCGGCGTCCGCAAGGGAGACCGTGTCACGATTGCGATGCCGAACTGCCCGCAGGCAATTTATATGTTCTATGCGTGCAACCTAGTCGGCGCCATCGCAAACATGATTCACCCGTTATCCGCGGAAAAGGAAATCGAATTCTATCTGAATGAATCCGAGAGTGTTACCGCGATCACCTTGGATCAGTTCTACAACAAGTTTGAGAACATCCGCGCGAATACCAAGGTTGTCAACATCATCATCGCCAGCGTAAAAGATGAATTATCCAAGCCGATTATGGCAGGATATATGCTGACGGAAGGAAGAAAGATCAAGAAGATTCCTTCGGACGCTCCGGTAATCCGCTGGAAGGAATTCATGAATCTCGGCAAATTCTGCTTCTACAACTACAAGGCAGAACAGAAGCCGGATGATACTGCGGTTATCTTATATTCCGGAGGAACGACCGGAACAACCAAGGGTATCGAATTAACCAACCTGAACTTCAACGCGTTGGGACAGCAGGTCGTTGCGACCAACCAGATGTTCCGTCCGGGAGACAAGATGTTAGCGGCTATGCCGTTATTCCACGGATTCGGTCTGGGTGTCTGCATCCATACGATGTTATCCCAGGGAGGAAGATGCATTCTGGTTCCGCGTTTTACCGCGAAGAGCTACGCGAAACTGATCACGAAATACCGCTGCAACTTCATTGCCGGTGTTCCGACACTGTATGAAGCATTACTGCGTTTACCGTCGATGGACGGCGCAGATCTCAGCTGCCTGAAGGGTGTCTTCTCCGGCGGGGATTCCTTATCCATCGAATTAAAGAAGAAATTTGACAAATTCCTGGCGGATCACAATGCGGCAATCCAGGTGCGTGAAGGATACGGTACAACCGAAACCGTTACCGCGTGCTGCTTAACTCCGCGTGACCGCTATAAAGAAGGAAGTATCGGCATCCCGTTCCCGGATACCTACATCAAAGTAGTCAAACCGGGCACCGATGAAGAAGTTCCGTACGGTGAAGAGGGCGAAATCCTGTTGGCCGGCCCGACCGTCATGAAATGTTATATGAACCATCCGTCAGAAACCGCGAATACCTTACGCAAACATGCGGACGGTCTTACCTGGGTTTATACCGGAGACTTAGGCGTTATGGATGATGAAGGATTCATTTATTTCCGCGGAAGAGCGAAGAGAATGATCATCAGTTCCGGATACAATATTTATCCGGCACAGCTGGAAAACATTATCGATGCGCATGAAAAGGTTCAGATGAGCTGTGTCATCGGTATTCCGGACGCATACCGCATGCAGGCGGTTAAAGCGTTCGTTATGCTGAAACCGGGCGTAGAGCCTTCCGAGGCAACACGCGAAGAACTTCTGGCTTATTGCCGCAAGCATATCGCGAAATACGCGATGCCGAAAGAAATCGAGTTCCGTGATGAACTCCCGAAGACATTGGTCGGTAAGGTCGCGTACCGTAAGCTGGAAGAAGAGGATGCGGAAAGACGCAAACTCGCAGCGGAAAATCAGAAAGCCGCTGAAGAAAAGTCAGCGAAATAACCGAAAACGGGGGAGTTGCTTCCCCGTTTTTTATGAAAGGATGTGGAACTATGAAAGCACCGTTTTCTCCGTATCTGGATTCTATTTCCTCCAAAATGAAGGAACTGGTCCGGTTTTTACGGAAAGACTATGATTACGTCAGCGTATTGTCGACGGATTCGAAAGGATTCACCGTTTCGGTATCTCCGAAGAATAAATCGATTACCAATGAAAACCTGACAACCGAACGCGGAAATGTCGTCCGTGTTTATAAGAACGGACTGTACAGCGAATATGCGTTCAATGATTTCGATGAAAAGCACATGGACGAACTGGCAAATCAGATCAGAAAAGAGCTTGACCGTCAGCTGGAAATGCTGGGCGGGACAGGCACCAAAGTCTATAACACGAAGAAGATGACGGATGAACCGCTGGAACTGTTTGTTGAAAAAGAGACAGAGGTCTTGCCGGAGAAGGCGGATATGAATTATCTGGTGCAGCTGTTTACCGATTTGACCGATGAATGCATGATCCGCAGCGAACATGCGGTGCAGTGTGCCATCCGCGCTCAATCCACGCATATTTCCAAGATGTTTATTTCCGGAGCAAGATATCTGCGTCAAAGCTATGTCTATTCCGAGGCAAATATGACTCTTGTGACAGCGAATGAAAAAGGTCCGCGCTTTGTGTATGAAGGCGTATCCGGCTGTAAAGGACCGGAAGTATTTGAAGAGCTTCGTGCTTTGCCGGAAAAAGTCGCAGAGCTGGGAGAAAAGATGCTGGAGGCCGAACCGATCGTTCCGGGAGAATACGAAGTCATTACCGATCCGGGAGTCACCGGTTTGATAGCGCATGAGGCGTTCGGACACGGCGTGGAAATGGATATGTTCGTGAAAAACCGCGCCTTAGGCAAAGAGTATCTCAACAAGCGCGTAGGTTCGGATCTGGTGACCATGCACGAAGGCGCCAAGTGCGCAGAGAGTGTTACGGCATTCGTATTTGATGATGAAGGAACCCTCGCGGGTGATGTTACGGAAATCGATCACGGTATTTTGAAGACCGGTATTGCGGATGCGTTAAGCGCGCTCCGTTTAGGCATTGAACCTACCGGCAACGGGAAACGCCAGAATTTTGAACACAAAGTATATACCCGTATGACCAATACCGTCTTTGATGCCGGGGAAGATACCCTGGAAGATATGATCGCATCGGTGAAATACGGATATCTTCTCGAAGGCATGGAAAGCGGGATGGAAGACCCGAAACATTGGGGAATCCAGTGCATCATCGCGCGAGGCTATGAAATTGCCGACGGTAAATTGACCGGAAAGATCGCGGCTCCGGTAGTTATGACCGGGTATGTGCCGGATCTTCTGGGCAATATTACGATGGCATCCAAGGCCTGCCGGGTAGACGGAAACGGAGCCTGCGGAAAAGGCTACAAGGAATTTGTGAAAGTCGCGGACGGAGGTCCGTACTTAAAGACGAAAGCGAGGTTGGGATAATGTCTGTAGACACAATTCGCGAAGTGCTGGAATACAGCGATATCGCCGGTTATGAAATTACCGACACGAAGATCCGCGGATGGGAATTCTATCTGATCCGTCATAAACTCGATCAAAACCGCGTAAAGGACGTGGAACATATTCAGGTGAAGGTGTTCCGTTCCCTGGAAGACGGGAAGTATCTGGGAAGCGCAAAGACCGAAATCTCTCCGACGGCCGGCAAGGAAGAAATCAAGGCCGCGATTGAACGTCTGTCCCTGCAGGCGTCTTATGTCAAAAACCCGTCGTATACCTTGAATAACCGTGTAAATTTCCTGGAGGCGGAAGCCAAACCGGTGGATGTATCTTCCATTGCGAAGGACTTCATGGAAGCGGCGAAGGCGGTTCCGGAAACCGGCACGGAAGATATCAATTCTTACGAAATCTTTGTGAATGAGATCGAACGGCGCATCATCAATTCCGAAGGAATCGACTATACCGTGAAGTATCCGGATTCCATGATGGAAGTCGTCGTGAACGCAAGACGTGACGGTCATGAAATTGAGCTATACCGCATGTATCACTCGGGAACCTGCGACAAGGCATCCCTGGTGCACGATATCACCGAGACAATGAAGTTCGGAAAAGACCGCCTTCTTTGTGAACCGACACCGAAACTCGGGACATATGCGGTCCTGTTCTCCACGGATGCGGTATTGTCCATTTACCGGAATTATTATCTGGAACGCATGTCTGCCGGCTATAAGTTCATGGGATACTCCGACTTTGAAATCGGGAAACCTGTGACCCAAGATGCGGAAGGCGACAAGGTGACTCTCTACGCGCTTCATGAACTTCCGAATTCCAGCCGCAATTTCCTGTTCGATGAGGAAGGCGCCCTGATCCGTGACCGCTGCCTGATCCGTAATAATATTCCGGAAACATTCTTCGGAAGCCGCCAGTTCTCGCAATATCTGAATCTGGAACACAGTTCTCTGGTCTACAATTATTCGGTAGAGGGAGGTTCCAAGAGCGCTGCGGAACTTCGCAAAGGGGATTATCTGGAAGTCGTGGAATTCTCGGATTTCCAATGTGACGCGATTACCGGAGACATTGCGGGAGAAATCCGTCTTGCGTATTGGCATCATGACGGTGTGACTACTCCGGTTTCCGGAGGTTCGGTATCCGGGTCGATGAAAGATCTGTCCAAGCACATGTACTTATCGAAAGAGACACGCCAGTATGATACGGCGGTTGTGCCGGCAGTTACCCGCTTGGAAGGCGTAAAAATCACCGGAGTCAAATAATTGCAC
>CACYEP010000122.1 GCA_902773425.1 uncultured Erysipelotrichaceae bacterium
CGGGAAGGTGTTTTCACCGAAATCAAAGTGCGGTTAGCACCTCCCACAATGTGCCGTCTGACACCATTACATACTGGAGACTTTTAATATCCAGCCCGGCGTTAGCCATATTGGTGCAGAAGGTATGATCAAGGACATGTGGCGTAATATGCGACAGCGGATCATCCGGATAGCGCTTTGCATATTTCTTCAGTCCCCAGCAAATGGAATTTTCAATATGCAGTGCCACCTTTGGCTTCGGCCTTGCGGCAATGATATCCTGATTCTGGGCATAAAGAAGCTCCCGATCATCGGTTGTGCACCGGTGACCGGGAGCTTTCTCCATTTTGTAAAACTTGAATCTGTATCCTTCTGGTCAGCTATCGTACTTTGTTTTCCCAAGCAACCACAGTTTGAATTTTCTAATCTTAGCCGCATATTTGCTTGTAAAAACTACACCGACAATAATCATGCCAAATGCAATTCCGAGACCGAGACCGCCGGTACCTTCATAAGGTGAAGTTGTATCTAAGCCAAGCAATGTAATCACGAGGAACGTAATCATCGACCTTTCAGTCTAAAACCCTGCAGATCGACTCGATGCTCTCCAGCGACACATAGCCATCCCGCTTCAGACGGGTGATGATGTTGGCACTGAAACCGCATTTTTTCATCAGCTGCGCATTGGACATTTCCATGTCGATCATCCGGTGAAACAGTTTTTTATATATGATAATTTCTGGACGTGAAACCTGCAGAGGACTGAAAAGAACTGCTTCTCCCCATCACACAAGAGTACTGCTAAATAATTTAAAATTACAATGAAAATAGGCCGCTGCCAAATAGATGAGTAAGCATCTATGGAGTAGCGGCTCCAGCCTATATCAGTTTTCCTCATCCGTGCTAAGATGAAGGCATCTCATGTAATCACTTCTGCCAAATAAAACTCTGTCAACCAGCATCACTTCATTCTCCAGACGATAAAAAGCCAAATATGCCTTAAAAACCACAAAATAATATCCGGTGAAGCTGTCCTGGTAGTATAGGGGAGCGCCAGATTTCGGATAGTCTGCTTTTGCCTCCAACTTATCCATCAGGTCGTCTATATATCTGGTAGTAATGTCATAATCTTTTGAGGCTTCAAAGACCTCCGCCCATACACGATCAAGATCACGGATTGCTGTCTTTGAATATTGAACCCTGTATTTCATGGTCTCTTACCGTGGAAGTATGCCCTTACATCATCAGAAGAGACATACCCTTCTTCCTCTCCGGAGCGCCTTCCCTCATTTAATTCACACATCAAACGAAGCATCGCTTTCGTCTTTTCAAATTCTTCATCTTCGGCAATATCTCGAATCGTGTATTTTCCTCTTCCATTGACCGTCAGATACACTGGAGAACCAACTGACACTTTTTCAAGCACCGTATTATAATTTCGAAGATCTGAAACCGGACGAATCACAGCCATCGAAACACATCCTTTCTTTTTTCTTTATGATATCATACTGCATCATTTTAAACAATATATTACAAAAAATTCATCTTAACAAAATGTGGATTAATACACTTTCACATCTCTGTTTTTTCGAACCCTCCATCGTAGTAGGAAGTGGGGTGTGTTACTACCATCACAAGGATGAAACGAGATCAAATATTGATTGCAAGGGTTCATATAAAAGATGCAGACTGGAATTTGTCTCCGATATTTACTTTTCAAAGGGTGACGATTCTATCGATTCTTTGGAAACAAGGATCAGCGGCGCACTTTCATTCAAAACACAGTTTTTGGGCATGATAATATAAAAGTTCTCTGTTTCTCCCAGGGAATTGTTTGTGCAATAATACATATAAACCATATTCTTGGCAATATACAAGAAGTTTTCATAATTTCGTTGAAGAGATTTTTGTAATTCCTTCAAATTGTCATCTGGTGTCACTGGTGAGCAAAACTCCTGATTTGCGATATGTTCCCTGATTTCCAAAACAGACAATGGTTTCCCGGTTTCATCCACCCAATAATAATTATTCGTGATATCCAGCATAACCCATTGATTAAGTTCTGTATCCCATACTTCATTAACAACATGGCAATCTGAATCATATACTGAATTAGGGTTTATCCAGACCTTACGAGAATATAAGCCTAATGCGAGGCACATCTCATTCAGTATCTGAGCTTTAGCGCGGCAGTTGATTCCATGCGTTCTGTTATCCAGGCTATACTCCAGCAATTCAACAGCATTCATGTTTATGTGATTATCATAATCAGATTTGTGATGCAGTCTGTCGGCAAATGCATTCATCAATGCCCTCGCTTTTTCAAACTCCGACCCGTTTCCGGCAATTTTATCAATTTCATATCTGGCAAGAAGATCTGGATATTCCGTATTATCGAAATCATAGGTGATTTTACACTCCTCTCCATCTTGAAATTCCGATAATCCTTTGATTATTCCGGCCTCCATGTTATAAATTTCCTGTGGTTCCTGAAGATATGACATATATGTTATCCATCTGCCATAGCCGGATAAAATATATATCAGAAAACCTGCGGACAGCAGAAAAAGGGCAAGTAATGCCCATATTGCAGCTTTCATCTTTTTGCTCATATGGAATATCTCCTCGAATCCCGATTGTACCTCTTTGCAATATTCAACAGGCAAGCAAGCCCTCCTGTCATTTGTCTCTAAGCGAAATGAGTCAATTAAATGATACCATTTAACTTTATTACTATCAAATATAATTTTATCATTTCCGCTAAAATGATAAAATTATTCTTCGGATGCTCAAATTACAACTATATAACAAGCGCACCAATTAACATCAAGGTTCAATCTTAAAAATAATCCGAATTTTGTATAAATTTCTAAAACTTCCCACATCGAAACGATGTGTTGAACCTCCTCAATTTGTCAAGAGGATTTTGGCTCTTTCCAATGTTAGTTGACTTTGCGCTTTAATTCAAGCCGCAACAGTTTTCCTTTAAGGAGTTCAAAACTGTTGCGGCC
>CACYEP010000123.1 GCA_902773425.1 uncultured Erysipelotrichaceae bacterium
CGGATACTCTTTGGTTAAGAAGGATGTATCGACCGGTTTGGCGGCAAATACCTTCTTGATCAAAGGAACCAAACGTTCTTCGACCTGGTCAAAGAAGCGGTCGAATTTTTCGATGTTCATGCCGGGCTGGTAATCATTTAACAGTTCATCGTAGATCGTCTTATCGGAATTGCGGTAGGAAACGGTTTTGCGGGTTTCCTCGATCATCTTTTTCAGATACGGTTCAAAGATTTCGTAGTTGCCTTCGGTTTTGCCCTTGAGCCATGCGTTGTAGGAGGCATTGGACAATTCGGCATTGGCCACATATTCATCTTTCGGAACCGAGACAACTTTCATGATATCCCGGTAGTAACACTCGCATTTGCGCATGGTTTCCGCATCCGTTTCGGGATCGTTCATCAGATCCTTCAAGACGTCAATGATTGCCGGATTGACGGAAATCTCAAATAATTCTCCGGAAAGATAGGCAGTGCGGGCATCCCGGTAATCTGCGCCGGCAACCGGTGCGACCGTCATCTTGTCGTAGTTGATGACCGATAAAGCCATTTCGTAGGCAGAGCGGCGGAATTCCCAGTTTTTTAAAGCTTCGAGTTTTTCGTTGTGTGTCATAAAGAAATCCTTTCTATTTCGAGGCACCGTAGACATCCAGCATATCCCGGATGTTTTCGGACGCGTATACATAATATCCTTGGTAAGAAATCAATTCGTTAAAGTCCGGCTTGCAGGTATCGTCGAATACCCAATACGCGCCGATTTGCTCTTCGTGGGACGCATTGTAGGTATCGATCAGTTTCCGTCCGTCCTCAAACGGCAATACGAACAAGGCAGTGGAGAGGCAGTCCGCAATCCCGGAGTCTTCGGTGACCACGGTGACGCTGCGTACATTTTGCGCGCATTGCAGGGTAAACGGATCCATGATGTGACTGTAGACCTTTCCGTCAGACACGTAGTATCTCTGATAGTCTCCGCTGGTCACAAAAGAGAGATTCCCGTCGGTATAGAAGGTCCCGGCATAGGCCGAAGAGGAATCCGGTGCGGTTACTCCGACAGACCACTTGGAGCCGTCCGGTTTCGCGCCGAGGATGCGTACGTTTCCGCCTCCGTTGATGGCGCCCGAACCCATCAGATTGTCCTTCAGATAGTGCTGCGCGAGCAATTCGCATGCGTAGCCTTTCGCGATGCCTCCGACATCCAGCATCACCTTCGGATCGTCGAGATAGACGGTTTTCGCGTTTTCATCGATGATGACGTGATCCCATCCGTTGATTACTCTTGCGTTTTCAAGTTCTTCCGCAGAAGGAACGGCCGGATTGAGGTCGCCTTTCTCGTTGGCGGACATGCCGGCGGTGCGGTAGTTGTGCCAGATTTCCATGGCTTTTCCGGCTGTGATATCAAATGCGCCGCCCGAGATGTCATAGAATTCCTTCGCGGTTTTCAATAAGTCGATCAGCAGCGGATCGACTTCCACCGGCTTGATTCCGGCATTGTCGTTAACAGTCTTGAGATTGTTTAGACCTTCATAATTGTTGTACTTATCGAATAAGGCGTTGCAGGAAAGAAGAAGGGTATTCATTTCCTCAAAGCGGTCATTGAATTCCTTCTCGTCTTTTGTAAACCCGATCAGCGTGAACGAGGTATCAAATCCCGCGGTAACAGTCGGCCTTGAGAAACGGCTCAAACTTGATTTTGCGCAACCCGTAAATGCCAGTAAGAGTGCTAATATACACAAGTAAAGTTTTTTCATAGATTTCACCTTGCAACAGTATATCATAGATTTTTCATGAATCTGTGCAGGAATACGCGTAGCTTGTGAAATTCTATGATATAATGTCAAGGCTTTATGATGAGGGAGGGGTTTAAATGTCTTTAGACACAAAGCCTAAAGCCAAGAAGCCGGTTCAGGAAGAAGAACCCTTTAAGTGGGATCCGGCTTATTTGGATTGGACCGCTGTCCTTGCGGCTGTCTTTGTTGTCTCGATGGTTCTTCAGTTCATGAATCACGGGATCAAGAACGTGCTGCATTGTCTGCTGCTGCTGCTTTGCTCGGTTGCTACAGCACTTCTGACAGAAGGTCTTTGGGGTAAATTCGCATTAAAAAAGAATCCGTTCCGTTATGCGGTGGAACAGTACGGCTGGGTCACTTCTTTGATCCTGGTGCTGCTTGTGCCGGCAAACACGGGGATTTATCCGATGGTAATCGGAACGTTATTTGCGATTCTGTTTGTTAAGCAGTTCTTCGGAGGAAAAGATTCGTATCTGTTCCATCCGGCGGCTGCCGGCGCAGCAATTATGTTTATGTATCTGGGCAATTCGGTCGCAAAGGATGTCGCTACTTCGGCAACACCGGTATCGGAAATCGCAAATACATACGGCTGGCTGATCGTGAAACCGGAATTACAGGAAAAACTGTTCGCGGCATCCGGAGGACTCTTCGATCTGTTCTTCGGGAAATATGACGCGGGAATCGGTACGGTTTCGGCGCTGATGTTATTGCTGGCAGGTGTTGTGCTTGTGTTGCGCAAGAGAATTGACTGGAAGACTCCGGTTGCCTATCTGGTATCTGTATTTGCGATGGCTTCGATCATCGCCTACATGCATAAAACCGGTTTCTGGTATCCGGCATTCCATCTTTTAGCAGGCAGCACCGTGTTTACCGCGGTATTCCTGTTATCAGATCCGGTGCTTGCTTCCAAGACGACCAACGGAAAAATCACGGTCGGTGTTCTTGCAGCTTTATTGACAGTATTGATCCGTGTGAAAGGGGATCTGGCGGAAGGCACGATGTTCGCGGTATTATTCGTGAACATGCTGACACCGTGGATTGATTCCCTGACAGAAAAGAAAGAAAATCCGA
>CACYEP010000124.1 GCA_902773425.1 uncultured Erysipelotrichaceae bacterium
ACTGTTAAGCTTCCTGGAAGATGTCGACGACGTTCAGGACATTTATCACAACGTAGTAATGGACTAAAAAGAAAAGGGCTGTGAAATACAGTCCTTTATTTATGCATTCCGTATACTTCTTCTTCCATCAATTCTTCCCGCATTTCATCCGGGAATCCCAACGCGTAGGCGCAGGTTGCTTTATACTCAAGATCTCTGTATGCCTTAGGAACCTGGATAAACTTATTTGCTACGGTGAGTTTTTCTTTTTTGCGCAGATCTTTCAGATATTCCTGACCTTGGGTATTATAGGCGAGGACGCGGATATAATTCATCTCCGGTAATTGCCCGACTGTTTCTTTGGTCGTCTGGGTCAGGATTTTGGTGAGGATGCGGCGGATCCTGGATTCCGTGTAGCGCCTTGTTACGGCTTCGTTCAGGAATGACTCATAATCCGGATGCTTCTTTGCCAGTTTGATCAGATGATTCTCAATTCCTTCGGATACCATATGACGTCTTTCGAGTTCCTCCGGGTTCATGGTCAGTAAAAGAGTCCGAATATACGGATAATAATCTTTCCATGAAGGAATATATCCGATCATACCGGCCATTGGTGTGGCAATACGGACGTCTTTTCCCGTCAACAGAGCATTGCGGATTCCCTGGCCGCTGGAGATCTCACCGATTTCATTTCCGAAGTAGGGAACCGTGCGTTCAATGATATATGGCTGAATATCGGTGTTTGCGATTTGTTTGAGATACGAAATTCCCAAGATATCGTTTGGTCCGTATTGTGTAGTAAAAATATCATAAGACTTCGGATAACTGTAGCCGGCATCCATGTTTTCACGGAAACGGTCCGTATCAAAGGGAATTTCGGCGATTTCTTTCAGGGATTCCAGATTTCCGCATTCCGAACCGAACACGATGGAATCAACCCCGGCGTTTTGAAGCATGCGCACAGCTCCGTAAGCAAACCGGTCGGCATTTTGTGTCGCATAGATGAAAGGAAGCTCGATGACCAGGTCCACACCGTTTTCGCATGCGCACTTCGCGCGTTTCCATTTGGAAAGAACTGCCGGCTCGCCGCGCTGCGTCCAGTTTCCTGACATGACCGCCACCAAAACATCCGCATCCGTCAATTCGCGGGCTTTTTGAAGGTGATAAATATGTCCGTTATGGAAGGGGTTGTATTCAACGATGATTCCTGTGATCTTCATAATTGCCTTTCTGTTTTCCCGATTGTGACCTTGAAAAACTGTAAATCTATTTTACAATGTTATCTATGAAGAGGGAAATTATTTCGATTAAATCTGCCTATGGGGATTTGGTGATCAAAGCGACGGTGACCGTACCGGACAATCCTCCCATCGGTATTATCCATATTATGCCGGATCTTTTGGAATCCAGGTTCCGCTATGATGATTTCGCGGCTGTTTTAGCGTCCTATGACTATGTTGCGTATACGGTGGATTACCGGGGGACCGGTCAATCGGTTGATGAAAATCATCCGTTAGGCCATTTTGACGATGAGAAGGGATGGATCAACAATCTCAAGGATCTTAATACATTCTGTCAATGGTTCCGGGAAAAGTACCGACGTTTACCGTATTACATCTTTGCCCAGGGTACCGGTACACTCATTGCGCGCAGTTATTTAAAGCGTTATGAGTATGAAATCAACGGAATGATTTTGTCGGGAGTACCGGCATATAAGCCGGAATTTGTAATGATCAAATCGTTATTGCCCGCCGTCATTAAGAAAGAAGGTCCGCGCAAACCGAACAATTCCTTCATGAATTGGTATTACGGAGGATTGGACCGGAAAACAAAAGACCGCAGTGATGTAAATACGTGGTATTCGGATGATCCGGCGGCCGTGCGTCAGTTCAATGAAGATCCATTATGCGGAAATACCTTCACAAACGCGATGACCGCGGATTTGATGTTCGCGTTCAAGGATGTCTATGTGAACCGGGACTGGCATGCGCTGAAAAAGAATCTTCCGATTCTCTTTATGACCGGAAAGGAAGACGTGATGGCCAATTATCCCAAAGGCATTAAGAATGCACAGGATATTTTGATTAAGGCAGGTTATACAAATCTCGATCAGATTGTTTATCAGAATAAGAGATCGAATCCTTTGTTCGGAAACGCGAACGAGGAGGTCTATCGGGACGTGCTTCTGTGGTACAATAAAGTCACAGATTCATACGAATAGAAAGGAGCTTTCCATGGACTTTTATCAATTGTTAGTAAGTCTCGGATATACCGGGGATAAAGGACCGTTTGAAAGTTCTTTTATTTTACGCCCTGAGTATTTCGCGGATTCAAACAGGCTGGAATTGCCGGTTTCCAATAAGCGTCCGCTTCCTTTTGCGGTGTATGCGGATGCAACCCGTATCATGGAACAGGCGCTCGGCATGAAGGTGGAGATCGTGATCCGGCCGGAGATTCCGCAGCTATCCGCAAATGAACTGCGCTTATATATCTCCCATTATGAAGAATTAAATCCTTCCAAGGTAATTCCCGGTATCTACCCGCAGGAAACCGAAACACAGAATCTGATTGTGATTCCGAATGCGGAAGAAGAGGAGGATGTGCCGGAAATCAAAGGATATCTCTCGTATCTGGAGAAAACAGGGATCTTCGCAGCCTGCAAGTTTATTCAGAAAGCGCCGGCTTCCCGTTATGATGCGGAAGAAGCAAGCGCATCAGCCTATAAACCGAAACCGGTACGTATACCGGACGGAGCGAAAAACGTACATCTGAAGGATATCGATTCCGATGTGAAAGATATCACGGTAGAAGGCATTATTTATTCCTTGGAGCAAAGAACCTCCAAGAAAGGCAAATGGATCGTATCCGCCGCTATTCATGAAGGCGTGGACGCACTTCCGGTGCTGTTGTTTGAAGGAAAGCGTTTCCCGCGGGAATTCTTAAGTGAATTGAAAGTAGGGCAGAGAATTAAAGTATACGGTTCGGTGCAGCTTTCGGCATTTTCCGGCGCACTGGAGATGCTGGCGGATGCCGTTGAAAAATTAGAGCCTCTTCCGAAAAGGGAAGATAAGGCCGCAAGAAAACGCATAGAACTGCATGCGCATACCAACAAGTCTGAAATGGACGGCTTAGAAGAAGTATCCGATATCATCAAGACTGCGTTCAGGTTCGGAATGCCTGCCATCGGTATTACCGATCACAATGTCGTTCAGGGATATCCCGGAGCGCAGGCTACGTTATTTGATATCGAGAAGGCCAACAAAGGCACGGATTTCAAGGTGTTATTCGGAGTGGAGATGCACGTCGTGGATGACCGCGCAAAGATCGTCACCAATTCCGACGGTTCAGTATTAGGTGATGCCGAATATTGCGTATTTGACCTGGAGACCAGCGGACTTTCCAACCGTTATGACGAAATCATTGAGTTTGGCGGAGTACGCATGAAAAACGGTCATGAAGTATCCAGATTCCAGACATTCATCAAGCCGGATCTGCCGGTAACCGCTTGGACGACAGAGTTTACCGGAATCAGCGAGGAAGATCTAGCGAGGGCTCCGAAGTTCCGTGAAGTGTGGCCGAAGATCGAAGAGTTCATGAGAGGCACCGTTCTGGTTGCGCATAACGGATACTTTGACTATGGATTCTTGGATGCGGCAATGCGCAAAATCGGCGCAGGACGCTTAACGCTTCCGATGATTGATACATTGCCTTTAGCCAGGGCCGTATTGCCCGGAAGAAGCGCCTACAGGCTCGGAAACATCGCCAGGTATTACCACATCTCCTACAGTGAAGACGAAGCGCACAGAGCCGATTATGACGCGTATGTGCTGTCTCAGGTGTTTGAAGAACTTCTCTGCGAAGTGGATGACTGGAGAAAACTGACATTGGATGAACTGGACAATGTACAGACAAAAGAAATCTATAAGAAGAATCATCCGTACCATCTGAATCTTTTGGCAAAAGACCAGGACGGAATCAAACAAATCTATGATCTGGTGACCTTGGCGCATACCGAGTATCTGACCGGATCTCTTTCGGATGACGGAAGTGAAAAGAAGACGAAAGTACCTCCGGAAGCCAGGATCGTACGCAGCGAGATTGAAAAATACCGCTCACACTGCCTGGTTGGTGCAGGATGCGCCTACAGTGAAGTCTTTGAGATTGCCTGCAACCGTTCCCAGGAAGAGCTTGAAGAATGCATGAAGTTCTACGATTATATTGAAATTCAGCCTCCGGGAAACTATTCCTATCTGCTGGATGAATCCGGAACGTTTAATTATGACCGTTTGATCACAATCCTTGAGAATATCATCCATACCGCGGAGAAACTCGGAATACCGGTTGCGGCGACAGGGGATGTCCATTATATCGAACCGGAAGACAAGATCCTCAGGGATATCTATATTTACGCTAAGCGGATCGGAGGCGGAAGGCATCCGATGTACTACGCAAGATCAAAGAAGAAAGACTGTCCGGACCAGCACTTCCGCACGACGGACGAGATGCTGGAATGTTTCTCATTCTTGGATGAAAAAACCAGAGAGAAGGTTGTCATTGATAATACCTATGTGATTGCGGATCAAATCGAAAAACTTCATCCTCTTTTTACCGATGTGCATACACCGAATATTGAAGGATGCGAAAAAATCCTCGAGAATATCGTCTATACCAACGCAAAGAACATGTACGGAGATCCTTTACCGGAAATCGTACAAAACCGTCTGGACCGGGAATTCAAGAGTGTGGTCGGAAACGGTTATGCTGTCCAGTATTATATAGCGCACCTGATGGTAAAACAGTCCCATGAAAACGGATATATCGTCGGTTCGCGTGGTTCGGTAGGATCCAGTTTCCTTGCGACGATGGCAGGGATTACCGAGGTAAACCCTTTGCCGCCTCATTATGTATGTCCGAAGTGCAAGCGTTCGCGCTTCTTCCTGAACAATGAATATGCGGACGGATTCGATATGCCGGATGCGAAGTGTCCGGATTGCGGAGCTCCGCTGATCAAACAGGGACATAATATTCCGTTTGAAACTTTCTTGGGGTTCTACGGAGACAAGGTTCCGGATATTGATTTAAACTTCTCCGGCGAATACCAGAACAAGGCACAGCTGCAGATCAAGGAAATCTTCGGCGCGGACAACGTGTTTGCGGCCGGCACCATTGCGACGGTTGAATTAAAGACCGCCATGGGTTATGTGCATTCCTACGAGGAAGAACGGCACTTAGCTCCCTTTAATAACGCGAAGCTGAATTATCTGGCCATGCGCTGCGTAGGTGTCAAGCGCACAACAGGCCAGCATCCGGCAGGAATTGTCGTATGTCCGAAGATCAATAAGATGCATGACTTTACGCCGCTTCAGTATCCCGCCAACAATGACGAGTCCCCGTGGAAGACAACGCACTTCGCATTCAAGGATCTTCACGATACGATCTTAAAGCTTGACGTCTTGGGCCATGTTGACCCGACAGCCATAAAGATGCTGCAGGATATGAGCGGTATCGACCCGATCACAATTCCGCTTCACGACGATGAAACCTTATCGTTATTCAACAGTACCGAAGCACTTCATATCCTGGATAAGTCCATTCCGTACAAGGAAGTAAACGGTGCACTGGGGATTCCTGAATTCGGCACGAAAACGTCCAGAAACGTCTTAAATGAAACGAAACCGAACAGTTTCGCGGAATTGGTTACCTTGGAAGGTTTGACCCACGGAACGGATGTATGGGCGAATAATGCCCAGGAGCTGATCCGGGACGGCATCTGCACGATCAGTACCGTTATCGGATGCCGTGATGATATCATGACCTATTTGATTTCCAAGGGAATGGATAAGAAAGAATCCTTCGATATCATGGAAAAAGTCCGTAAAGGAAAAGGGTTAACCGCGCAATGGGAAGAAGACATGCGTGCGCATGATGTTCCGGAATGGTATATCGGTTCCTGTAATAAGATCAAATATATGTTCCCGAAGGCGCATGCCGTAGCATATTGCATGATGGCGTTGCGTATTGCGTGGTTTAAAGTGCATCACCCGGAATACTTCTACGCCGTATATTTCAGTATCCGTGCGGATAACTATGAAATTGATACGATGATTGCGGGTGAAGATGCGATCCTGAACCGCCTTAACGAACTGGAATCCAGAAAGAACGCGAAAGGAAGAGATGCGCTCAGTGCCAAGGAAAACAATATCTACGCAGTATTGGAAGTAGCTTATGAAATGTACCGCCGCGGATACAGGTTTGAAAATATCAGTCTGGAGAAATCCGATTCCTACCGCTTTACCGTAAACCCGGATAACCATCACTCGATCATCCCGCCGTTTACATCCATTGACGGACTTGGAATGTCGGTTGCGAATTCCGTTGTCGCGGCGAGAAAACAGAATCCGTTTATCTCCCGGGAAGACTTGATGCAAAGAACGCAGTTATCCGGAACGCATATCGACGTTCTGGACCGTATGGGTGTCCTTAAAGGTCTGCAGGACACCAACCAGATGAGTTTGTTCTAGGAGGATCCATGACTAAACTTGAGAAATACAGAAAAGGATTTCTGACGGTATCCTTCGGACTGATCTTCATTACTTCCTGGCTTACGGTGCAATTATCCCCGGAGAAGGGTTCTACCGTCGAAATCCTGCCGGACTTTATCGGCTGGATATTGATTTGGACGGCAATCCCGTATTTCTTTGACGATAAGCCGAAATATCTTAATCTGATCTGCATAGGGGAAATTGCCGCATCGCTTATACTGTTTGCTGTTCATCTGTTTACCGGTTTTTCCCATATGATCGTCAATATTCTCTTGACCGCCGGGGAAGTGTATGCTGTCTACACATTTTTGACAAGAATGTATGATGCGGCATGCGAAGGGGACAGCGAAGTCGCCAGATTCATCATCCCGTTCAGAGACATCTATACCTGGTGTGTTCCGCTGACGATCGTCGTTTCGTCTTTGCCCGGTGTTTGGGCACTTCTTTCGGCAATCACCGGTGTAATTTCGGTGTTTGTCGTATTGGGAATTGTAGCGGTATCTATGATCGTACGAAGGGAATTGGTGCGTTAAAAGCCTTAGTTTATCAACATTTTTAAAAACTATGTTGAAATGTTCGAAACGGTTTCGTATAATAACAGCGTAAAAGGAGTGGTCAAGCCACTCCTTAATTTATGGTAAGGAGATTTATGGCAGAACTTAGCAAAATTCGGGAGGTTGTTGAGCCGATTATTCAAAGCGAAAATCTGGTCCTGTACGATCTGGGATTCACCAGTACGGATGGTATGAAGACCCTGCAGATCATGATTTGCGACAAGGATTACGGCATGGACATGGACACGTGTGAAAAGGTTTCGGATCTGGTGTCCGCCGCATTGGACGCGTCGGATCTTCTTTCCGACAGCTACATGCTGGATGTATGTTCCCCCGGGGCGGAACGTGAACTTCGCAATGAAGAAGAAATTCAAAGCGCCGTGGGTAAATTCATTCACATTGATTTGAAAGATCCGAAGGAAGGCATTGATTCCTTAGACGGATACTTATTGGAAAACACGGAAACCGCAGTCAAATTGGAATACCGTGTCAAAACGAGAAAAAAAGAGTTCACGGCAGACAAGGCGAATCTTCGGAAAATCCGCCTTGCGGTCGAAATTTAATTGGAGGATATTATGGAGCTCGATTATAAGAAGATTAAACAAAGCATCGGTCTTTTAGCGGAAGCGTATCACCTGCCGAATGACGTCGCGGAAGATACGCTGAAAGAAGCTCTTGCGAAAGGTTACCGGAAACACATCAATGTTCCGGATATCCTGATCCGCGTAGAGATGGACGACAAGAACGAACGTATTCTGATGTATCAGCAGAAGACCGTTGTGGCAGATGAGCCGGAAGACGACGAACTGGAAATTTCCCTGGAAGACGCGCAGAAAGTCTATCCGAACATTCTCATCGGCGATATGTACGAAGAACTGATTCCGGATGCGGAGACCATCGTAAACTTCGGCAGAGGCGATGTGGCATTGGTGAAGAACGTTCTGCGTCAGAAGACCCGCGAAGCACAGAAACAGGAAATCTACGACAAATACATCGACCATGTCGGCGATATGGTCAACGGCATTATCGATAAGGTTGAAGACCGTTTCGTGATCGTACGTCTGGATTCCACGGAAGCATTAATGCCGAAAAGCGCACAGATGCCGCAGGAAATGTACCGTGAAGGTGACCGGATCCGCGTCATCATTTCCGATGTCAACAAGGACACAAAAGGTTCGCAGGTTTTGGTATCCCGTGCGGATAAGAACCTTGTAAAGCGTTTATTCGAACTGGAAGTTCCGGAAATCTATCAGGGTATCGTGGAAATCCGTGCGATTTCCCGTGAGGCGGGCGAACGCACCAAGATGGCTGTTTATTCCAAGAATCCGCAGGTGGACGCAATCGGCGCGTGCATCGGTCCGAGAGGTTCCAGAGTTCAGGTCATTATTGAAGAACTGAAGGGCGAAAAGATTGATATCTTCGAATGGAGTGATTCGGACGAAGATTTAATCCGCAATGCGTTATCTCCGGCACAGATCGAAGCGGTTGTCAACAATCCGAAGGGCGAAGGCTTATTGGTCGTTGTCGCGGATGATCAGCTGTCTTTGGCAATCGGAAGACGCGGAAACAACGTACGTCTGGCGGTAAACCTGATCGATAAGAAGATTGATATCAAGTCCGTTTCTGCTTTGGCGAAAGAAGGCATCGATTGGGAAACGATTGCTTCGGAAGAACGCTTAGCGAAACTTGAAGCGAAACGTCAGGAAGAATTGGAACGCGAACAGAGAATTCTCGAAGCGGAACGTCAGCGTGAAGAACTTGCGAAAGCACAGGCAGAAGCACGTGCCGAAGCGGAACGCAAAGCAAAGGAAGAAGAAGCTTCAAGAGCGGAAGAAGCCAAGAAGGCGGAAGAACTGAAAAATGCGGCGACGGAAGAGTTACCGGAAGAAGAACCGGAAGCTGTCGCGCAAGAGCCGGTGAAGGAAGAAGTTCCGCTGTTTGAAGAAGTGGCTCCGAGCGCGGAAGAAAAGGCAGAAGAGCCGGAAAAGAAGCGCAAGAAGAAAGTTCATGTGGTCGCAAGCGATTATGTCTCCAAGTTTGAATCTCTGGCAGGTGCGAAGTCTTCGAATGAACCTGAAAAGACATTCAAGAAGAAGAAGTACAAGAAGAACGACGAGGACGAAAAGAAGCTGAAGCTGAAAGATATGCTGAAAGACCGTGATTACGAGATCCGTCCGGAATATTCCGAAGAAGAACTCGCGGAAATCGAAGAACAGGAAGCGGCAGAATGGGATTCGCAGTACGATGAAGACATCGATTACGATGAATATGACAAGTACTACGATGAAGAGGACTATTAAAAAATGAAGAAGATTCCTCTTCGAAAATGTGTTGTAACCGGCGAACGGTTCCCCAAAAAGGAACTCGTTCGCGTGGTTCGGACACCGGAAGGATCGGTGCTGGTGGATCTGACCGGTAAATGCAACGGACACGGAGCTTATATCCATGTCACGCCCGAAACGATAGCGAAGGCCAAAAAGACCAACGTACTCGCCAGGGCATTGGAATGCGCAATTCCGGAAGAAGTATACGAAAACTTGGAAAAGCTCATTCAATAATCATCAGCAGTACAATACGGAAAGGCAGGGTTGAACAATGGCAAAAAAACCACAGGTTAAATATCGCAAGAAAAGAAACGATAATCATGACAGCGGCCGTCAAAAGAATGACCGCCGGTCTACCTGGCCCAAGGAATATGTAAAAGAGGCGACTTATTCGGATGGAATTACGGTCTCGCAATTAGCTGCGAAATTAAAGCGTAATTCATCGGATTTGATCAAAACACTGTTCCTGATGGGTTCTGTTGTAACCATCAATTCCGTTCTTACCGACGATATGATTCAGCTTCTGGCAATGGAATACAACTGCACCATTACCAAAGAAGCGGAAAAGATTAACCTCTCACTGGAAGATACGGAAGAAGATAATCCGGCGGAATTGAAAGAACGTCCTCCGATTATCACGATCATGGGACATGTTGACCATGGTAAAACGACATTACTGGATTATATCCGGAACTCCAAAGTAGCTCTGGGCGAAGTCGGCGGCATCACCCAGAAAATCGGTGCGTATCAGATTGAAGTAGACGGAAAGAAAGTCACATTCATTGATACCCCGGGTCATGAAGCGTTTACAGCCATGCGTGCAAGAGGCGCAAAGATGACCGATATCGCCATTATAGTTGTCGCAGCGGATGACGGCATCATGCCGCAGACCAAAGAAGCGATCGACCATGCGCAGGCAGCGGGTGTTCCGATCGTTATCGCGATCAACAAAATCGATAAACCGGGTGCAAACATCGACAAGATCAAATACGCCATCACCGATCTCGGACTGACACCGGAAGAGTGGGGCGGAAATACGATTGTCCATGAAATCAGTGCGAAAACCGGACAGGGCGTAGACGAACTGTTACAGACGATGCTGATTGTAGCGGAAGTACAGGAATTACGCGCGAATCCGAACCGTGCTGCATTCGGTACGGTCATTGAAGCAAAGCTTGATAAAGGCAGAGGACCGGTCGCGAACATTTTGGTTCAAAACGGAACTCTTCATGTGGGTGATACCGTGGTTGCCGGTACGGTATACGGAAAAGTACGCCGCATGAGCGATGACAAGGGACGCGATATTAAGCATGCAGGACCGTCCACGCCGGTTTCCATCATCGGATTAAGCGATGTACCGAGTGCCGGTGACCGTGTCAAGGTGTTTGCGGATGAACGCGAAGCAAGACTTGTAGCGGAAAAGAGAATGCAGGCAAAGATCGAAAAGGAACGAAACGCGACCAGTGCCATGACGATGAACGATTTGACGGAACAAATCAAAGAAGGAAACGTTCAGGATGTCAATATGATTATCAAGGCGGATATCCAGGGTTCTGCGGAAGCGTTAAAAGCATCCATGGAAAAGATCAAAGTCGATACCGTCAAGCTGCATGTAATACATGCGACAGCCGGTGCGATCAACGAGTCGGATATTATGCTGGCATCTGCGTCCAACGCAATCATCTACGGATTCAACGTACGTCCTGACGCAAATATCCGCAAGAAAGCCGAAGAAGAGCACGTAAACATCCGTCTGCATGACATCATCTATAAAGCCATTGAAGAGATGGAAATGACGATGAAGGGTATGCTGGCTCCGGAGTACAAAGAAGTAATTACCGGACAGGCGGAAGTCCGTCAGATTTACAAGGTTTCCAAGGTCGGCACCATTGCCGGCTGCATGGTAACCGACGGCGTTATGACAAACAGTTCGCGTGTACGTTTAATCCGTCAGGGTGTAACGATTTACACCGGCGAATTAGCATCCTTAAAACGTTTCAAGGACGATGCGAAGGAAGTTTCGCAGGGATATGAATGCGGTCTTACGATCAAGAACTTCAACGATATCAAAGAAGGAGATATTGTCGAAGGATTTAAGGAAGAGGAAGTAAAGACGGCATGACACGCGTCAAGAAAGAGCGTTTGGAAAGCATCATTCTGAAAGATCTTTCGGAGATCATCCAGTTTGAACTGAAATCTCCGGATATCGGCTTTGTGACGGTGACCGGCGTGGATCTTACCAACGACTATTCCATTGCGAAGGTTTATGTCACCGTCTTAAGCAGCGCGGATGATGTAAAGGAACAAATCGAGGCATTAAAAGAATCAAAAGGATTTATCCGTTCGCGTCTTGCGGGCCGCTTATCAATCCGCAAGTGCCCGGACCTGATCTTCATGGAAGATACATCTCTAGCGACCGGAAACCGTATTGAATCGATCCTGGAAGGCTTAAAAGCCAAGGAATCTGATAAATAAGGTGAACTATGAGCGAAAACCTATCAGTTTTGAAATCGCTCGAAAAAGCGGAAAAAGTCTTCCGTGAACGGGAGATGCTGAGTCTTGAAATCGCAGCATTGAATAAAGATATTCTGACGTATTCTTCCAAAAAAGATGAATATCA
>CACYEP010000125.1 GCA_902773425.1 uncultured Erysipelotrichaceae bacterium
CCGGGCAAATTGGATGCGGTTGTCTCGGATGACCGGTTATCCCACGGACAAAAACAGCTGCTGTGTATCACCCGTGTCATGGCCGCCATTCCTCCGATTTTAATTCTCGATGAAGCCACGTCTTCCATCGACACATTAACGGAAATCAAAATCCAGGAAGCCTTCGATGAGCTTATGAAAGGACGCACAAGCTTCATTGTTGCGCACCGCCTCTCTACAATTCAAAACGCCGACCTGATTTTAGTGATGAAGGACGGAAAAATCATAGAAAAAGGCAATCATGAAGAACTGCTCCGGAAGAAAGGTTTCTATCACAAACTCTATAATTCCCAGTTTTCCAAAACTGCCTGAATTAATAATAAATCATAATACTGTAGTACGTCAGCGCCGCATATCCCAGTAAAATCGATGAGAGGATAATCGCCTGGCGTACTTTTTGTTTTGTCAGCAATCCGATAAATTCGCGCACTGCGGCATTCGGCCAGAAATACCATTTCGTCTTGGCGCCGATCCCGATTGCCTTCATTCCGGCTTCTTCCGCGAAATAACCGCTGCGGAACACATGATAATTCGTCGTAGAATAAATCACCCGGACATCTTCCGGTTCCGGAAGCTTCTTTCTGGAATTTTCCATGTTCTGTAAGGTGTTGAAGGATTGGTCTTCCTGAATGATTTCTTCTTCCGGTACACCCTTGGATTTTAGATAATCCGCCATTGACTGCGCTTCAGAAATTACCTCGTCATCCCCTTGACCGCCTGAGGTGATAAAGACCGGATGCTTCCCGCCCTCCGCAATTTGCGCGTTGCGGAATTCCAGCGCCTTATCGATACGTCCCTGTAAAAGCGGATACGGTGTCCCGTCCGGGCGGATTCCGCACCCTAAGACAATAATATAATCCGCGTTATGATCCGGCTTGTAGCGCACGCAGGTTCCCATGACGATCATGGCTCCGATAATCATGCATTCAAAATACAGATAGATTCCGGACACGGTCCCGATAACCAAATCGTGCACAAGAATATCCCATACCGAACCGCTCGCGTACATATCGTAGAGAAACAGCAGCACCGTCACCGACACCATGATTACGGACAGCAGGATTCCCAGAATATTGGATAAACTGAATCCCTCTTTCTTCAGAAGTTTCACATTGGTGACGCAAAGCGCGGCCGAGAATAAAACCACTGCCGGGAAACTCAGATACATAAAATTCTCCGCGGAAGTGCGGATCGAAGAAAGAAACGAAAGGATATTATAGTTCTCCGGATACAGAAGAGAACCGCGGAGCGTAATGGAATGAATCAGCGCCTGCATGGCCATGAAAATACCGAACCCGGCATAATAAATTGCCTCATAGGAATAAGGCTTGTAACGCATCTGACGGACATAAAAGATAAACATGATAATAGACATCATGAAGAAATACACTGCCGAAATAAAGCTGACCCATTGATACGCAGTGCTGTGATTCATTGCGATGACAAAAACCGCTCCGGCGAACCAAGCCAGAGTTATATACAAGAATACCCTTAAATCCGGTGCTTTTGTCTCTGAATAAAATCTCATAGAATACCTGTTTTTGATTATACCATACATAAAAGCCCGGACAATGATATCCGGGCTGTACTTCAAAGTTTACTGTTTCGCAGGCTTTCTTTATTCTTCTTCTTTCTTGCGGAGGATCAATACACCTGCCGCCGCAGCGCATACCGCCATCATCCAGAACGACGTTGTTCCTTTGACTCCGGTAGGCGGATTCAATGTGTTCGTAATCGTGAGTCCGTCAATTGACGTGGAATATCCCTTGACCGGATCTTCCGTGACCGTGAACTTGACTTCCCTTGTGCCTACGATCTTCGTAACACCCGCGATGCCTAACTTCCAGTCTTCTTCCGCCATGATCTCGAATTCGCCGATCTCTACTCCGTCCGCGAATAAGTGTACCGTGATGGATTCCGGACGGGTATTGTTCTTGTTGTCTTCGTCTTTCCAGATCTTGACGATCTCGAACTCACCCGGTTCCACATATAAGTAGTTCGTGATGGTATATCCGTCAACTTCAGATACGTAGCCTTCCGGTACTTCCTTTTCTTCAACGGTATATTCTACTTCCTTACCCTGTTCCTTGTACTTGTATAATTGGGTTTCTTCGGTCGATTCGAAGGTATACTTCCAGCCGTTCTTTTCGTTCAGTTCCGCCGTCATGACTTCCTTGCCGTCCGCCAATAACGCAACGGTGACTGCTTCAGGACGGATACCTTCCGCGTCATTATCATCTTCCCACTTCTTTTCTACCGTGACCGTTGTGGTTTCAGGTGCGTGGGTATTGGTGACATTGTATCCTTCATAGGTTGCTTCGTAGCCTTCCGGTACTTCGAACTCTTTGACGGTGTAGACTTTTTCCTTGCCGTTTTCATACTTGAAGAGTCCCTTGAATTCATACTTCCAGCCGTTTTCCGCTGTGACAAGAGTCTTTCCGTATTCAGTTCCGTTTTCATCCAACAGGACTACGCGGATCTCTTCCGGACGCAATCCGTCACGGTCTTCATCATCGTCCCAGGTCTTGGTTCCGGTGATCTCGATGGTTTCCGGCGCATGAGTATTCTTGATGTTATATCCGTCGTAGGTAGCTTCGTAGCCTTCCGGCACTTCGAATTCTTTGACGGTGTAGACTTTTTCTTCGCCGTCTTCATACTTGTACAGATTCGTGAATTCATACTTCCAGCCGTTTTCCGCGGTGACAAGAGTCTTACCGACTTCTGTTCCGTTTTCATCCAACAGAACTACACGGATTTCTTCCGGACGCTTTCCGTCACGGTTGTCATCATCGTCCCAGGTCTTGGTTCCTTCAACGTTTGTTACCGCGTATTCAACTTCCGGTTTTTCAAAAGTATAATCGCCTTCATATTTTCCATCCGATGAAACATAGTGCAGCACCGCAGATTCATTGGTCGGATACTTGGTTCCGTCAATTGCGTATTCATCTTTCAGAAGGAGGTCGTAGGACAATGTTACCGGCTTTGTATTTTCAATCGGAACATTCAGCGTCCACTTGATGGTCTTGGATGCCGCGTCATATTCCAATTCATACGGATATTTGCCTGTTTCATCCGCCGCACCGAATACCCATTTATCTCCGTCTTTCGCACTTGTAAGATTTTCTCCGTTCAATGTCATACGGAAATCCGCAGGTTCCTTCAGATCGAAGTTTTCGCTGATCTTATCCGTGACAACACCGTTATTGACCATGTAACGGATATCGTTGTCAATTCCCTTGAAGAGGTTTTGAACTTGTGAAACATCGGTCTTATTAGCGCCGTATTTACTGTTCTCTCTGAGCCATTCTTTAAACGGCCCGACCATCTCAAGACCGCCGCCGGTGCTGCTGTCGTAAGTGACAACCGCGCAGTTATATTTTTCACCCATTTCTGTCCAAAGGTGACCGGTCTTATAAAGGCCTTTCTGCAGGCAATCTACGTGGTATTGATAGTAATCAGGGTTAACATTTTCCGTGTCAAATGTATATGTTCCGTCCCCGTTATCGATAACCATGAACGGATTGGCCGTCATATATGTATAACCTGCCCAGTTATCGTCCGGTATATATTCATACCAATACTTATAATCTGCGTAATTACCATATGTTCCGCCGGCACCGAATAATTCTGCACCGTTGGTAACTTCATGCTTTACTACGGTTCCTGAAGGCTGACCGACTCTCCAAGTGCTTCCGAATGCATACGGAACGGGCTGATCCCATTTGGTTACGGTTGTTAATTCTTCATTCGTAGAATTATACAAATCCTCGTAATAGTATTTTCCGTCCTCATGTTTCAGGAAGGTAACAATATTGCTCTTTCCCGTTTTGTCTAACACATCCACCGAATAAGCAGTTTTATTATAACCGGCAGCCTGAGCCAGCATCGGTAATCCGCCGCTTGCCAATAAATATTTATTGTTCGTGTAATACTGCGTGTAGATCGAAGTAGGCTCATGATTTTCATTTGCCCAAATGTAGCCTTTGCCGTCAGTGAACAGAACTACGTATTTGTGACTGTCTTCGACTTCCGTATCTTCTTCAAGCCACATATTCGCTGTATCCAAGCCTACATGAGGTGCGGATCCTCTTCCGAACAAATCACGGATTTCGTCTTTCGTTTTTCCTTCATTGATATGGAAGCAATTCTCGAACAGTTCCTTCGTATCATCGTTATAAACAGTCAGTTTGCTGTATGCCCCGTCAGAAACATACTTCATCGCATCATTCGCGCTTCCGGTGAATAAGATGATACCGATCTTAAGGTTTACATTCGGATTGTTCTCAACAATACCGGAAAACAATTGTGTTGCAGAATCGATGAACTCATTTCCCAAATCCGTTGAACTCGAGCTGTCCATTACGAACACAATATCGATATTGTTCTTGTACTCCGCAGACGGTAAGGACAACGTAACTGTCGTTTCCCTTTCCGATGCCTGCAGGAGTGTCGGTGAAGCTTCTTTGCTTCCGCTGACATCCATGGATTCACCTTCCGCGACAACCGGTGCCGCAAGACCGAGAATCATGAAAAATGCCAACAGGAGCGTCATCATTTTTTTCATCATACGCAATCTCCCCTTTATTTGTGACAAATGTGTCATTTATATTATGACCCATTACAAATATGAAAAAAATTCCTTCACCGTTACGCAAAATCAATTTCTTAAAATGATACGATTGCTACGTTTTGAGAACTTTTCCGGCAAATGCCCCGCACTTCACTTCCTGCGTTGTATAATAAATTATTAAAAAAGGGAGAATAAAAAATGAAAGATGTAGTTGTAATTACCGGCGGCGGAAGCGGAATGGGCTTGGAAGCTGCGAAATGCATGCCGAAAGAAAAAATCATTGTTGTTTCCGGCAGAACCTTGAAGAAATTGGAAAAAGCCGTCGCGGAACTCGAAAGCCTCGGCTATGAAGCTTACGCACATACCTGTGATACATCCGACCGCGAAAGCGTACGGAAACTTGCGGAATATGCCGCATCACTCGGAAATGTGCGCAACGTAATCAACGCCGCAGGTATGTCCCCGAACATGTCTGACGGAGAGACTCTTCTGAAAGTCAACGCAATCGGTACGGTCTATGTAAATGAAGAATTCGCAAAGGTCATGAAGGAACACAGCGTCATCCTGGATGTTTCCAGTAATTCCGCATATGCGCTTCCTCATTTGCTGACGCGGCTTGCAGGAAAGAATTATAAGCTCGCATATACCAACGAGACCGAATTCCTGAAGAAAATGATGAAGTACGCCAATCTTGCGAAAACCGATTATGAAAAAGCGGGCTTTGCATATGCCCTCAGTAAGAACTTTGTGTGCTGGTATGCCAGAAAGTGCGCTTACGAATACGGTCCGAAGGGAATCCGTGTAGTTTCCTTAAGCCCGGGCCTGATCGCAACGGATATGGGAAATCTTGAAAAAGAAGCAGGAGGATATCTTATCGGCCTTTCCGCGGAAGAGCGCATGGGCAAGCCGGAAGAACTCGGATACGCTATTGCGACAGCGGCAGACGAACGCAACGGTTATCTTGCCGGAGTTGATATTCTCTGCGACGGCGGAAGCACCAACGGAAAAGAATTCAAAAAGAAGAAATAAGAAATACGGTTCGCATCATCCCTGCGAACCGTTATTTTTCTTTGCCTGTCTGTTTTTCTCTACCAATTCCAGATATTTCTGAAACATCCGGTCGATTTCCTTCTTATCGAACGGATCTTTTTTCTCTTCGATCCAGGAATACAGAAGATCCAGTTCATCCTGCAGGATTTCCTTGATCTCTTCCGGATACTCCATTTCTTCCCCATGTTCTTCGTACTCATCTTCATCGAGAAGTTTAACTTCACCGTTGGGGAATACTTTGACGTCCAGATCGTAGTCAATATATTTCAGGGCTTCAGAATCCCAAATCATCGGAGATGCCAGATTACAATAATAATACACGCCGGAATTGCGGATCATGGAGATGATATTGAACCATCTGTGCGGATAGAAGTAACAAATAGCCGGCTCTCTGGTATACCATTTCCGCCCGTTGGATTCCGTAACCCATGTATGATTTGTCACCAAAACCGTCCGTTCATCATCGGACTCCAGCACAAAAGCCATCGCCCATGTTCTGTGAAGCGACCCGTCGTGCTTGTAACTTTGAATATAAACCATCTTCCCAGGTGTAAGATTCATAAAATGCCCTTTTCTGTACCGACCTCTATTCTACCCTATTTTGACGCATCAAAAAAGACTTCACGAAGAAGTCTTAATGATTCATCTTAACCGACGAACGGATTTTCGAGATAATCAGCGGTACCAGAATTATACTGAGCACCATCGTCGCAAGGTTATACCATGCGTTGTAGTTCAGCGAGTACAGCCAAGCCGCCTTGCTTCCGGCCGCGCCGCCTTCCGGAGGCCAGAAATAAACACCCGAAATCAGGTTGCAGACATATTTCAGGACCATGCCGATCACTACTCCCGGAATATACTGTCCCTTCTTTCTCCAATACACCGGAGCGATCGCCACTGCCGCAATCGGTAATAAATAGTCAAACGCATACTGTGCCGGATTCAGATACCAGGAATTCTTTCCGAACATCAAACCGATCACAAACCATAATGCTCCGACAATGATTCCGTCTTTCCAGCCCAGATGATATGACGCAATGAACAGCACCGCAAACCCAAGTTCAATGGATCCTCCCTGCGGCATCTGCAAGAACGGAATAAAATCCGATACCAGCTGCATCACCATGCACAGCGCCGCATACAGTGCCATATACGCCAATTCCCTTGTTGTACTTCTTTTAGCCATAAAAAATCGCACCTCCCATAAAACAAAGGTGCACGCATCAGACGGAACTCCCTACGCCGGTACAAACCGGATCAGGTGATAAGGGTCTGATCTCAGCACGCAGTTGACGTGCACCCCTGCCATCGGAGAAATAGTAACACAAAACGAAGTATGATACAATATTGAACGAGGTGATTCCATGTTCGAAAAAACACCCTATCCGGAAAATCTTGATGAACGCTACGCGCTCGGCGAAGCCCAGCTCAGCGCATTGATTGACCCGTCTTATGAAGAAGTTACCAATGATGCGAATTCCGCGGCACTCTTCGCCTCCCTGATTGACAATATCAACTGGGTCGGTTTCTATTATCTTCGCGATGACAGACTGGTCCTGGGACCCTTCCAGGGTCTTCCCGCGTGTTCCGTCTTACCGGCGCATAAAGGTGTGTGCTGGAAAGCGGTGGATGATCAAAAACCGGTATATGTGGATGATGTGCTGAGTTTCCCAGGCCATATTGCGTGTGATGCCGCAAGCCGCAGTGAACTGGTCGTTCCCATTTTTGATCACGGAAAAATCATCAAAGTTCTGGATATCGATTCCGCGGTGCCGGACCGGTTTTCCGGACCGGAACGTGATTGGATCATCCGGTGCGCACAACTATTATCCCGTAAATCATCGGTATGAAAAAAGGTTCTGTGATCACAGAACCTTATTTGTATTTTTCAATCAGGTATTCCCGGGTATACCGGATTCCGTCATTCAGGCGGAAACATTTAATCGTGGATTGATTCACCTGAAGAACCTTGACTTTTTCGTCTTCTTCCAGACGTTTGCCGGCTTCTTCGAAAGCTTTCGAATCCAGCGCAATATCCAGATACTTGACCCATTCGCGTCCGTTTCCGCGGTCTAACGCGCCGCCGCATACAACAATCGGCCGGGTGCGGCTTTGATATTCCCCTAGGTGCATGCCCGTGCAATTATCATAATCCACGCCGATTAATAACACCTGCGCCCGGAGTTCCCGCATCTTTCCGATCGGGGACTGGTCATTTAACGGATAATGAAGGTTTTGGTGACTGCAGATCAGCTTTGCGTATTTCCCGTACGCCGCGAACGCGCATGACGGATGTCTTGTGTAATAAACTCCCTGACGCCGGCGGAAGTTATCGACGACCATTCCCATTTCTTCCGCGTCGGATTCGATCGGGTCAAACGCCGGAATACTGTCACGGATCTTATTCCAGATGGACGGATCCGCCGGAGGATTTCTCCAGGAGCTCGGTTCGGAATTACTTCCGGCCTGTAACGGCATCACCACCGTTCCTTCATAACCTACCGTTTCCAGTAATGCGTCGACCACGGTCTGCGCATATCCGACAATATAGCCAAGCCCGCGCAAAGACGAGTGGACTTCTACCGTCATCCCCGGCTTTATGCCGGCTTCCCGGAAGATTTCCTTTAAATCGTCCTTATTGAGTGCGTCTTTGATGATCGTATGTTTGTTCATAGTATCCCTCATTTGCCTGTATCGTAACCGATCCGCTCCAACCAATTGATCAGGCCCTCGTCCGTAAATCTTCCGGATGCGACCTGATTCTTCACCACTTCTCCGTCTTTGACATAAATCGTTGCCGGAATATCCTCCAATCCCGGAAAATATGTATCCCATAAGATTTGGAACGAATTCCGGTTTTCTTCCCTGTCCTGCAGAACATAATACACGGTCAAATCATGATTTTTCATGTAGCGTTCCAATGTATTCACATGTTCGGCACACCGCGGACAATCCGATTTTCCGACGAAGAAGATGAAAGTTTCCTTGTTTTCGAATTTTTCAATCATCGCTTCCGCGGTTAGTTCGATTAACTGTCCCTTCGGTCCGCAGCCGGAAAGAAGAACCGCAAGTACTATACTTATTATAGCGAAAATCTTTTTCATACGCTTACCTTTATTCATTGGGCAATGTGATTTTACTGTCCTTGAGATACTGATCCAGTTCTTCCGGCAGCAAGTATCCGATCGCAGGTTCCGGTTCCGTCTGGATCACGCCTTCCTTTACCACAACCGTCGTCGGTGTGCGCTCCACCATCGGAAAATAGTTGTCCCACAGCTCATCGAAGGTCTCTTCGTTTTCCGGCGCATCCGCGACCACATAATAAATCGTCAGCGGATGATCCGTCAGGTATTCATCCAGATAATCAAAATACTTCGCGCAGTTTTCGCATGTTGTCATCGCCACGAAAAAGATGAACGATTCCTTGCTGTCGAACTTCTGTTTCATTTCTTCCGCGGTAATTTTGACATACTTCCCCGGCTTTGCGCATCCGCTGAACAGAAGAAGCGAAGCCAGTAACGCGCATAACAATTTCCTCATCTCAGAATCTCCTTTTCAAACTTCCAGGAATCCATGCGGGATTTCACGTTTTCATAATTCATATTTTCACTGACGGTAAAGACGCTTTCGACGGTTACGGATGCTGCCGCACACGCAAATTTCACTGCCTCTTCCAGATTCTTTCCCTGCCATCTTGCGTACACCAATGCCGCAATAAAGGAATCTCCGGCACCGGTCGCATTCTTCATCGCTGTAAAAGGGTGGCGCAGGCGGAAAATCCCTTCTGCGTTTCCGCCTGCTGAACCGTCCCTGCCAAGGCTGATCACAATATTCTTTACTCCCTTGTCCAGGAAGTATTGCACCGCATCCGCGGCACTCTTCTCATCTGTAATGGAGATGCCGGAAAGATGTTCGGCTTCCAGTTTATTCGGCTTAAACAGATCCACGCGGGATAAATACGGCGCAATTTTTTCAGCTTTCACCGTTGAAATCGGATCAACCGCCACCGGAGCCTTCGAATGTGCCGTGCAATACTCCAGCACTTCTTCGGATACATTCGTGTCTAATACCAGGTAATCCTCCGGTCCGATTTTTTCCATAACCGGCTTTACGGATTCAACTGTAAACAAGTCCAGTATGTGCATATCATTGATTGCCACAACCATGTCATTCTTTTCATCCATAACCGCAAGGTATGTGGAACTGACATGATTCGTCTTTACGGAATACGAAAGATCCATGCCGACGGCCTCGCAATACCGGTACATATCCGTCCCGGTCGAATCATTGCCGAACACGCTCACAAAAACCGGCTTTGTCCCTAACAATGCCAGATTCTCCGCAATATTTCTTCCGACACCTCCGAACGAATACGAAATATGTCCGATATTCGAATCTCCGGGAATAATCCCCTGAACCGAAGATCCCTGAATATCCACATTCGCTCCGCCGATTACATAAATCTTTCCCATACTGTTCACCTGATATGTACTATTATAGTTCATTTTCGCGCAAAAAAAGAGCCGTGTTTCAAACACAGCTCTTTCAAAGATTATTTCTTTTCTTCCGCAGCTTTCTTAGCTTCCGCGATAACCTTTTCCTGGACATTTGCCGGAGCCGGGTCATAACGTAAGAACTTCTGCGTGTAGATGCCTACGCCCTGGGTCATAGCGCGTAATTCCGTGGAATAAACCATGACTTCAGACTGCGGTACTTCTGCGTTGATGACAGTAAGCTTGCCTTCCGCTTCCTGACCCATGATCATACCGCGGCGTTTCGTTAAGTCGCCGATGATCGTTCCGGTGTACTCATCCGGTACGGTTACCTGCATTTCAACGATCGGTTCGAGGATGACCGGTTTGCACTTCGGCATAGCTGCCTTGTAAGCTAAGTGCGCCGCGGCAACGAACGCAACTTCCTTGGAGTCTACCGGATGGTAAGATCCGTCGTACAGAACAGCCTTGACACCGACCATCTTGTAACCTGCCAGCGGACCTTCCAGCATGCATTCTCTCAAGCCCTTTTCAACTGCCGGATAGTACTGTTTCGGTACGGCACCGCCGACAACTTCCACTGCGAATTCCATTTCTTCGCTGTCGCACGGTTCGAAACGTACCCAGACATCACCGTACTGGCCTGCGCCGCCGGTCTGTTTCTTGTGCTTGCCCTGTGCTTCCGCTTTGCCGCGGATGGTTTCACGGTACTGAACCTTCGGAGTTGTTAAGTCGATTTCAACTTTGTACTTCGTCGATAACTTGTTCTTGATGACATCGACATGCTGGTCACCCAAGCCGTAGAGAACCTGTTCATGGGTTTCAACATTGTGCTCAAGCTTGCAGGTCTTGTCTTCTTCCATGATTCTCTGAATCGCCTGAGAGAACTTGTCTTCGTCCGCGCGGGTCTTCGGCCAAGCCGCCATACCTAACATCGCTTCCGGGAACTTGATTTCCGGGTAATGAACGGCTAATTCCTTCGCGGATAATGTATCATTGGTTTCCGTCACCTGTAACTTCACGACCGCGCCGATATCACCGGTAAATAACTTGCCGACACCGATCTGATATTTGCCCTTTAACGAGAACAGCTGGCTGATCTTTTCGGTCTTTTCTTTATTCGCGTTATATAACTGGGAATCGCTGGTAACGACACCGCTCATAACTTTCATGAAGGAAATACGGCCTGCGAACGGGTCCGCGATGGTCTTGAAGATGAATGCCGACGGCTTTTCTTCTTCGCTGGTCATTAACTGAACCGGATTGTTGTTGGCATCATACGCCGTAACGGTTCCTCTTTCCGCATAAGTCGGAAGATATTCAACAACGAGATCCAGTAAACGTTCGATACCGATTTCTTTTACCGCGCTTCCGCAATATACCGGATGGATTTCGCCGGAACGGATTCCCTTGCGTACGCCCTGTAATAATTCCGCATCGGTGAACGGTTCACCCATGAAGAATTTTTCCATTAATTCATCATCCGTGGACGCAACTGCTTCACAGATCTGATCATGATACATGGAGACAGTGTCTGCCAGGTTTGCCGGTACTTCTTTCGGAGCCGACGGATCATTGTAATACCAAGCTTTGTTCTTCAGAATGTTTACCGAACCGATAACTTTTTCGTTTTCCATAATCGGCATTTCAAACGGCATTACGCTTGCGCCGAAGGTGTTACGGATATCTTCATACGCCTTTTCGAAGGAAGTATGTTCTTCATCGATCTTGTTGATGAAGAAGATGGTCGGAAGCTTGCGTTCCGCAACTTCTTTCCAAGCCTTATCCGTACCCGGTTCAACGCCGTCTTTCGCGGAAACAACGATCAGCGCGTTATCCGCTACTTCAACGCCTGCCGCCTGTTCGCCGGCAAAATCGTTGTAACCCGGAGTATCGATAAAGTTGATCTTGCAGTCTTTCCACTCAATCGGGCAAAGGCTGGTGTAGATGCTCATCCCGCGCTTGATTTCTTCCGGATCATAGTCCATTGCGCTGGTGCCGTCTACTGTTTTACCCAGACGGTCTGTCTGCTTGGTGTAATGGAGGGTTGCTTCGACTACGGAAGTCTTGCCGCTTCCGCGGTGTCCTAACAACACGACATTACGAATTTGTTCGGATTTGTAGTCTTTCATGATATGTGTTCTCCCTATTTAAGCATTTCCTTTAATTCTTCGAAGTTCTCGCGGCGGACATAATGAATCGCTGTGCGTCCTGCTTTATCCTGGACATCCTTGTTCGCGCCCGCTTCAAGAAGCAGCTGTACCAATTCCTTGTAGCCGCTGTAAGCTACACGCATTAACGCGGTGCATCCGTGATCATCCTGCGCATCGATGTTTGCGTTGTTCGCAAGAAGAGTGCGGATTACGTCTACATTGCACGCGTTGCATGCTTCCATGAGTGCGGTTCTTCCCGCGTCGTCCTGTGCGTTGACATTCGCGCCGTTATCGATCAATAACTGGCATACGCTCGGATATCCCAAGAATGCCGCGCGCATCAATGCCGTACGTCCGTTATTATCGGCTACGTCTGCCTTGGAACCCGCTTCGATCAGCATCTTTACGATATCGTAGTGGCCTTTCTTAGCCGCTCCCATAATCGCAGTCTTTCCGTTGAAATCACGAATGGTTACATCTGCTCCATGGTCGAGCAGAATACGGACAATCTGTTCATGCCCGCGTTTTGCCGCGCGCATCAATGCCGTACGGCTGTCTCCGTTGATGACGTTGACATCTGCGCCCTGTGCCAGCATCGCGCTGACCTTTGCGACTTCACCTGCTGCCGCTGCGTCGAAAAATGTTTTGTCTACCTGATTCATATACGATCCTCCTTATTGGATAACAAAAAAGGACGCAATTAAGCATCCCGCAAAAAAACCAGATTCAAGCTAAACTCATCCGCAACAAAAACCCCTAATGCCTGAGTACCATGCAGGTTTAGAGTAACGAAAACGCTTCTCATAACTATCAGCCCTTTCTCTATTGTGGCAGATCTTAAATCTTCATATATATTTTACCAAATGCCCGGTCTTCTTCAAGTGAATTCGGCAATTTCACATGTCTTTCACAGGAAGTTCAAACCAGAAGTTGCTGCCCTTCCCATATTCACTGAAGACTCCGTACTTCGCCTTGTGATTCTCCAGCACGGAACGCACAATGGACAATCCGATGCCGAACCCTTTCACCGCACGTTTATGTTCTTTATCTACGCGGTAATACCGGTCCCATATATGCGGCAGGTCTTCTTCCTTCACACCGGTCCCATGGTCGATAATTTCCGTTTTTACCGTCTTCGAATCCGTCAAAGATACCCGGATTTCAATTTCCCTGCTGTCAGCCGAATAATTTACCGCATTGTGAAGAAGATTGTATAACACCTGTTCAATCCGTTTTTCATCATATTCCGCCGTGATTCCTTCCGGAATCTCCGTCTTCAGAATAAACCCGTCTTTTTCAATCATATGCCCGTAATGATCCGCGATTTCATGCACAAACGCACTGTAATCATGCGCCTTGATATCCATCGGCACCATTCCGCCCTGTAACTTGGATAAATCCAGAAGGCTCTGTACCATCTCATCCAATCGCTTTGTTTCATCCAGAATCGTCTGCGCATTCTCCGGCGTGTTTTCTCCCGGAAGATCCCGCATGACTTCTGCGTATCCTTCGATCATGGTCAGCGGCGTACGCAGATCATGGGACACATTTGCGATCAGTTCATTCCGCACCTTATCGGCCTTAGATAATTCTTCCGCAGCATGGTTCAAAGTTCCCGCCAGTTCCGTCACTTCGGAATAACCGTTCGTTTCATCAAAGTCCTGCGCATAATTTCCCGCCGCAAGATGATTCGCCTGGGCATTGATCTTCGCAATCGGATTTGCGATGATCTTATTCAGCGCATACGAAAGAACAACCGTCATCACCAGCACGATAGCGAACAGGATCCACAATTGCGAACTCATCACATTTTCCATGATTCCGACCGGACGTAAAATCGTCGACAGCAGAATCGTCACATCATTTCCTGACGCGTCGGCGGTATTTTTTACCAGTACCACACATTGCATGGTATCCCGGTTGTCATATTCCTTGGAAAGATTCGCGATATCCAGCTTATCTTCCCCATTCGCGTACAGTATCGTTTCCCCGCCGTCCTTATCCGCCTCATCATGAAGGACTTTGACGGAAAACGGTGTCAGTTCCCGTAACGGACAGTCCCGGCGGTTCGTTCCGCTTTCCACCCCGAGTCCGAGGTCAAGATTCAAAATCAATGCGCACGAATCGGACTCAAACGAATCCGCCTCCATTCTCTGCCTGAATTCCTCAATGTTCACCGACGCGTCCAGCGTGGTGGATTCCGCGACTTCCGCCAGGGAATGGGATGTTTCCGTAATGCCCCGGATCTTTCCGGAACGGTAGACATCCTTCATAAACACGTTCTGGTAAAGGAAAACCGCGCCGAAAAGAACGGCGCAGAACACAGCCATCATCAAGATGATATAAAACCGGATCGGCTTGTTTTTACGCGTTGTTTTCCGGCTCAAAACGGTACCCCACACCCCGCAGGGTGACTATATATTTCTGATAAGGACCCAGATCCTTCCGCAATAATTTCATATGTGTATCCAATGTCCTGTCATCCCCGAAGTAATCATAACCCCAGACTTCGCTGATGATCTGTTCCCTGGTCAGCGCGATGCCTTTATTGCGTGCCAAATCATACAGTAAATCATATTCCTTCGGGCTCATGCTGACTTCGTTTCCATCCACTTTCACGGTTCTTGCCGCATGATGAATCTCCAGCCCGCCGAACTTCATCACATCTTTTTCTTCCGGCTTTTTGCTCGTTCTGCGCAATACCGCCGCGATCCTGTACATCAGTTCCTTCACGGAAAACGGCTTTACGACATAATCGTCCACACCGAGCTCAAATCCATGCGACTTATCGTATTCTTCTCCGCGCGCCGACAACAAGATCACCGGCAGGTTTTCATCAAACTTCCGGATTTCTGCGGTTGCCGAAAACCCGTCCAGTTCCGGCATCATGATGTCCATGACCACCAGATCGAACGGTTCGTTTTTCACCTTGCTGACGGCTTCAAAACCGTCCGCTGCCTCATCCACTTCGTAACCTTCAAATTCCGCGTACTTGCGGATCATAAAGCGGATCTTTTCTTCATCGTCGACTACCAGTATTTTCGCCATGGCGCATCCCTTCCTTTTTGGAATATTGACCTAATTATATCACGCCGTACGAAAACCGGAGTGTTCCTCCGGTTCCCGTTATCTGAATCTTTTCTGAACTTTTCGCTAAACGGATTTCTTCACGTCCGAATAATTCATGCCGTTGGTTAACGCGACAATGACCGTATCCGGATGATTCGCCGCTTTGATCTTCGCACGGTCGAATTCAATCAGTTTCTGGCCCTTGGTGATTTCATCGCCCTGCGCGACCAGAAGTTTGAAGCCGTCGCCGTTCATATTGACAGTATCCACGCCGATATGAATCAGCACTTCCATGCCTCCCTTGGACGCTACGCCGATCGCATGACCGGTCGGGAAAGCCATCATCACGCTTCCGTCAAACGGTGCGTACACAACGCCTTCCGAAGGTTCGATACCTACCGACGGACCCATCATTTCCTGTGCGAACATCGCATCCGGGATTTCCGATGCCGGAATAACTTTTCCGTAAACCGGAGCCGTGATTTCACCCGCTTCGGTGGTCATGACAACTTCCAGAGCTTCCTTCTTTTCTTCCGCCGCTTCTTCCTTCTTTTCATCTTCATGCCAGAATAAGAAGGTTAACGTGAAAGAAATACCGCATGCGATCAGAAGTAACAGCGCATACTGTAAAGGCTTATTCGCAATCAAGAAGCCCGGAATACCGGTGACACCGTAAGAGGTTGCGCCGATTCCCATCCAGGATCCGAACATGGCACCGACCGCGCCGCCGACCATACCGAAGATAAACGGTTTCATAAGACGCAGGTTCACACCGAAGATCGCCGGTTCCGTGATACCTAACGCTGCGGATAAGGAAGACGGAATGGCTACAGCCTTGGTCTTGGCATTCTTGGTCTTCAAACCTACCGCAAGGCAGGCACCGAACTGGGCAAAGTTCGCCGCGGACGCAATCGGCATCCAGATGTTGAGGTTGCCGAAATCTGCCGAAGACAGAAGACCCGCTTCAATAACGTTGTACATATGATGCAAGCCCATGACTACCGTGGTCGGATAGACACCGCCCATTAAGAACGCGCCGATACCGTAACCGACGGTAATTAACCACTGTGCGAATTTCAATACGTAGGTTTCCGCAGTCGAGAAGACCGGACCGATCACCGTGAACGTAAGGAACGCTGTCACAAACACGGTCACTAACGGAGTAACGAACAGGTCGATCATTTCCGGTACGTGTTTGTGCAGCCACTTCTCAATTTGGCTCATCAGCCAAACCGCGATGATTACCGGAATAACATGGCCCTGGTAACCTACCTGCTGAACATTAAAGAATAATAATTTCCAAACCGGAATGGATTCCGCGGTTGAGACATTCCACGCGTTCATCAGTGACGGATGGATCATCAATAAACCGATGACGGCACCCAAGAAGATATTTCCGCCGAATACTCTGGCCGCCGAAATAGCCACCAGTGCCGGTAAGAATACGAACGCTGCGTTCGCGACCATATCCAGATATCCGAACCAGTCGGATGCCCCGAAGGTCGGAATCGCCTTACCTAACGCCTCGACGACACCCATCATCAAGCCGGATGCGACGATGGCCGGTAAGATCGGTACGAATACATCCCCTAACGATTTGATTAATCTCTTCCAGATCGGCATCTGCGCAGCCGCAGCCGCCTTGACATCATCCTTGGTTGCCGCGGTTAATCCCGTAACCGCCAGGAATTCGTCATAAACCTTGTTGACCGTCCCGGTCCCGATGATCAGCTGGAGCTGACCGTTCGACGAGAAGACACCCTGTACTCCCTCGGTATCTTCCAATGCCTTCACGTCTACTTTGCTGTTGTCTACAATGGCCAAACGCAGTCTTGTAGCACAATGCGCAGCCGAGGCGATATTCTCTTTCCCCCCTAAATGGCTGAAGATCTCCTCCGCGCATTTCCGATAATCCAATGCCATAACTTTTCCCCTTTCCTTGCCTAAAACAGTTTCAGCATTTCAAATCCCTTATATAATCCGTCATCTTCCACGGCCGGAATTACAAAGTCACTGTGTTCTTTCAGACTCTCCGATCCGTTTTCCATACAGACACCGACTCCCGCGGCATCAATCATGGTCACATCGTTCATTGAATCTCCGAATCCGTAAGTCTCTTCCATCGGGACACCGTAATATTTCGCTACCTTTTCAAGCCCGCGTCCCTTGTCATATTTCCGGTTGATGAATTCCCCGTTGATGATTCCCCCATGCGAGAACACTTCCTGAACGCAGCACTCATACCGGTCACCGTACACCCGGACTGCCTCATCCAGCTGTTCCGCCTTTTCGCACATGACCACAATCTTGTAAATCGGCCTACCGTCATATTCATTCAGCGGACGGATGTTCAGTGTTTCGGCCAGTGCCTTTCTCCACCGTTCAATCTCAGAGTTTCCCTTCCCGGTATTTCCGATGAATTCCTTCAGGTTTTCATCACCGAATGTCGCGTCTTTCGCTTCTACCGTACAGAACACCCCGTTTTTATGCAGTAAGCAAAGAAGGTCTTCGAATTCTGCCTGTTCCATCGGTTCGCTGTAGAGGACTTTTCCGTCCGTCACAATGTATCCGCCTGCCGACGCGATATATCCGTCAAATCCGTATTCCAAAAGCGGTTTCAGCATATCATAATTTCTTCCCGAACATAAGAAGACCTTGTTGCCGGCATCCTGCGCCTTACGGATGGCTTCCAATGCGCTTTGGGGAGGAACGTTTGTTCCGGCCTCCACCAGTGTTCCGTCGATATCAAGAAAAATCAGTTTCATCTTCGTATGTATCCTCAAATTCCCTATATAACCACACAAAGTCGTGGGCTTTCAGATGCACTTCCATCGCATCTTTTTTGATGCCGGTCCAAAGATCGGTATATTCCCCTTCTTCATACAGCCACGCAATTTCTTCCGCATCCGCAAAATTGAACAGCGCCAGCAGTTTCTGACCTTCATAGTATCTTCCGATTCCCAGAATATGGTCATTATATGGTTCCAATAACCAGATATCCGCCTTACTGTTGAAGACCTGATAATCTTTGCGGATCTTCGCCAGTTTCATCACGGATGAGTATACCTGTCCTTCCACGGTCGAAAGATCCTGCAGGTTTTGAACCTTCTTCCAGTCGAAGTTTCCGCGGTGAATATACCGGGAGTCTTCGCGTTTTAACGGATCATTGTGATATCCGTTATCATTGAGCTGTCCGACTTCATCCCCCGAATACAATACCGGCACACCCGATTGGGTCAGCAGGAACGCGTGCAGCATTCTGTCCAGCCGGATTGCGTCTTCCAGTTTCTCCGCGTTTTCCGTTTCCAGGGCGCCTTCAATGCCGCAAAGAGAAGCGGTTGTTCCGCATAATCTCGCATCTCCGAGACTCGGATCATTGTTGTAGAGTTCCCCGCGCGCATACGAACCGTAATAATTTCCGGTCAGATAATCGTTCAGGAACTTCTTATGCGCAACCTGTTCCATGCCGTAATTGGCCAGGAAATCATAATCCAGCCCCCATCCAATATCATCATGACAGCGCAGATAATTCAGGAAAGTATAATCACCCGGCAGCGCAAAGACCGAAGACAGCTGATGTTTCAGAAGGTTTACGTCCTTGGTCGCCACGGTATGCCAGGTGCTCGCCATCGTAGTTACATTGTACAGAAGGTGGCACTCCGGTTTTTCCACGGTTCCGAAATACGGAACAACCTTCGAAGGTTCCATCACGACTTCCCCGAGAAGAAGAGTTCCCGGGCAAACGATTTCGCTTGCCAGACGCATGATCCGCACCAGAGTATGAACCTTCGGAAGGTTCCGGCAATTCGTGCCGAGTTCCTTCCAGATATACGGTGTCGCGTCCAAACGCACAATATCCACACCGTTATTACAGAGATACAGCATATTCTCCGTCATATCATTGAAGACTACGCAGTTTCCGTAATTCAAATCCCATTGATACGGATAGAAGGTCGTCATGACAACCTTTCCGACTTCCGGGCACCAGCTGAAGTTTCCCGGCGCCGTGGTCGGGAATACCTGCGGAACGGTCTTTTCAAATTCATTCGGAATATCCCAATTATCGAAGAAGAAATACCGGTTCATATAGTCCGGATTCCCCTGTTTTGCCTTGATTGCCCATTCGTGTTCATCACTGGTATGGTTCATCACGAAGTCCAGGCACACATAGATTCCTGCCTCATGGCACCGGGCGGATAATTCCGCGAGATCCTCCATCGTTCCGAGTTCCGGTTCAATCTTTCTGAAATCACTGACCGCATACCCGCCGTCACTCTTTCCTTCCGGTGACTCCAAAGGCGGCATCAGATGAAGATACTTGATTCCGCACTTCTGAAGATAATCGAAATGATCGAGAATTCCCCGGATATTTTCCGCGAAGCAGTTCACGTACATGACCATGCCCAGTACATCGTTTTTCTGATACCAGGCACTCTTGCCTAACCGTTCCCTGTCCCAGGCACGGAGAGTTTCGCTGCGTTCGCAATACATCCGGTACAGCATTCCCACGAAATAATCGTAAGCGTCTTGATCGTTGTAAAGCTCCATATAGAGCCACTTCATCTCATCCTCACGCTTGGATAAACGGCGAAGGAACTCTTTTGCCCAGTCTTCTCTCGAAATCATTCGTATCTCCCCGTTCCTCTGATTAAGGAAAGAACTTCTTCTTTATCCGGCATGACCCGAAGCGCGCCTTTTCTTGTCGTCACAACGGACGCAGCCGCATTCGCGAATGTCAGAATCTCTTTCAGTTTCCCTTCATCCAACTGATCCAGCCCGTACCGGAGAACTCCGTCGATCACACATGCGCCGAACGTATCTCCCGCACCGGTGGTCTCTACGGTATTTTCCTGAAGAAGCGCAGGAACTTCGACCCGCAGATCTTTATAGTATGCCCGGCTTCCGTCCGCGCCCATCGAAAGACAGATCAGCGGAATATGATAGGTTTCACGCAATACCGCGATTCCCTCATCGTAGTCCTCCTTGCCGGTAAACCATACGATCTCGTTATCTGAAATCTTTAAGACATCGCAATGACGGAATCCGAAGTCAAACATCTTCTTGGCTTCCTTAAGGTCCTTCCATAACGGAGGTCTTAAGTTGGGATCAAAGGAACGGATACAGCCGGCTTCTTCCGCAATTTTGATTGCCTTCTTGGTAGCGGAACGCACGGGTTCATCCGTTAATGAAAGTGTCCCGTAATGGAAAACTTTCGCATCACGGATCAGTTCTTCCTGTAATTCCTCTTCCCTAAGATTCATATCCGCGCCCGGATTCCGGTAGAACGAAAAATCCCGGTCTCCGTCCGGCAGCTTGTGTACCAGCGCCAACGTTGTATGAACTTCTTTGTCATACAAAAGGCCTTCGGAACCGATTCCCTGGGACTTGATCGCGTCGGAAAGCTGGCGTCCGAACCCGTCATCCCCGACTTTTCCGATAAACTCCGTCTTACGTCCAAGCTTTGATAACATCGACAGGACATTGCACGGAGCTCCTCCCGGATTCGCCTCATAAAGCGGATTTCCCTGATCGCTCACACCGTTTTCGATGAAGTCAATCAATAGTTCTCCCAAGGCGGTTACATCAATTTTTTTATACATAAGGTCATCCCTCTTTCACTGTTAATATTGTAACGGGAAATACTCCGGGGTTTCAAGCAATCCCACACAAGAGATTCTTTTCACATGATTGCATACAAAAAGACGGATGCCGTGATGACATCCGTCTTGAAGAGATACAGATTAGTGAATGCTCCAGGCAGCGAAGAATCCTCCGCGCACCGCATCGCAGACCTGACCGACTTTGATGCAGTCGCCGACCACCGCCGTCGTCGGATATTTTTCGCAGATCGCTTCCACCAGACCGTTGTTCGGTTTCATACCGAAGGAAACGATCACGGTATCCGCTTCGATCTTCTTTTCGCCTTCCGGTCCTTCCACCAGAACACCGTCCTTGGTGAATTCCTTGATCTTGGTGGAGGTTAACTGTTTGACATGGTTGTCACGCAGACGGAACAATAACGGGTTACGGTTATCCAGCAGAGCCGTCGGGCAAAGTTCCGGCAGCATTTCCACGATCGTAACATCCTTGCCTTCATACGCGAGATCCAGTGCAGCTTCACAGCCGGATACACCGCCGCCTGCCACAACGATCTTGTTGCCACGGACTTTTTCCGGATGCAGGTGGGAATCGCAGACTTCCACAACATTATCACCGTGGATACCCGGAATGTTCGGGATTGCCGGTACAGCGCCCAGCGCTAAGATGATGCGGTCAGCTTCCGCCAATTCCGGCGAATCCGGTGTAATTTCCTTGCCTAAGACAACCTTGACGCCGTTCTTCTTGATCTGAACTTTTTCGTATTCAACGAATTCGCGCAGATGTTTCTTGAAGCTCGGTGCCGCCGCAGCCACTAACTGTCCGCCTAAGACATCTGCCTTGTCGTACAGAGTGACATCATGTCCCTGCGCCGCCGCAACTCTTGCCGCTTCCAGTCCGCCCGGACCTGCGCCGATGACGGCAACCTTCTTCGGATGTTCGGTCTTCTTTAACGGATATTCCAGTTCATGGACTGCCTGCGGGTTGATTGCGCAGCTGATGGAGCGGTTTTCATAAAGTCTGCCTACGCAGATCTGGTTGCAGAATAAGCACGGACGTACATCTTCTTCATGACCTTCGAGAATCTTGTTCGGCATATCCGGATCCGCGATCAATGCGCGTCCGAACATTGCGAAGTCGATCTTGCCTTCCGCTAACGCTTTTTCCGCGGAAGCCGGAGTATGCGTACCGGAGTTCAATACGATGACACCGCAAGCTTTCTTGATCTTCGCCGCGTAATCCGCCATGGAGGAATCACCCTGGTAGATGGACGGGCAAACCCACTGTTTGTCTTCATAAGCGCCTACGTCGATATCGAATGCGTCAACGCCTAAATTCTTCATGTAGTTGACAACTTCGATGGATTCTTCCAGCGTTCTTCCGCCTTTGAAATCATGCGTTGCCGCAACACGCATCAGAATCGGCATATCCGGTCCTACCTGGGAACGGATGCCTTCATAGATTTCCTTGCAGATGCGCATTCTGTTTTCGAAGCTTCCGCCGTATTCATCGGTACGCTTGTTCCAGATCGGAGTGATGAACTGGTCAAGGATATAGCCTGCGTGTGCGTGAATTTCAACGGCATCCGCGCCTACAAGTTTTGCGCGTGCTGCAGCGCGTGTGAAGCATCCTACGATATCATGGATCTCTTCTACCGTGAACGCGCGGCAAAGACGATCCGGGAAATAGAAGGAAGGAACTTCCGAAGCCGATACCATCTGGTCATCGGAGAACGGGAATGCGTTTCTGCCTAAGCCGCAGCCTAACTGGATGCAGACCTTCGCTCCTTCCGCGTGAATCGCTTCCACCAGAGTCGACCAGCCTTTCATCTGTTCGTCGGTATCCGCGGTTGTGATGTAGTTGATCCACGGGTCGGTTTTGTTGGTAACATACTGGACTTCCGTAATGACCATGCCGACACCGCCGCGTGCTCTTGCGCGGAAGTATTCCAGCTGATTCGAGGAAACGGAACCGTCATGATTTTCCGAGAACGTTCCCATCGGGCTCATTACGATACGGTTTTTCAGGGCTAATTTGCCGATTTTTCCGTAAGAATAAAGATGTGGATATTTAGTAGTGTTCATTTGTATCTCCTTTCACCCTATCCCACTGTACAGGTGCATTATGCAAACTTTGATAAATTTTGCACATGTTTGATAATTAGATTATATAATGTGTATATCGACTGAGAATTGTAGATTTCAACAAATATATCAAATGATTATGTGCATTCTGCACATGTTGTGAAAAGGAGGAAAAATGTCATTAGTCACCCCGGATTACGCAAAGCGCAAGGAAGTCCTTGTCGACAGCCTCTTACAGAAAGACAGCCTTGCTGAATTAGTGCACAAAGCAGCCGTGCTGTTTGACGCGCCGATCATCTTAACGACCTCCTATTACCGTGTTCTGGTTTTGGATAATGCCGGATACGATGTAAAAGATTCTGTATGGGAAGCTGCCGAAACCACCGGATACTGCAGTTCGGAAGCGGTCTACGCCTTTGAATCCGAAGGAATCACCCATGACGTGTTAACCAAGCGGTCCGCGTATATTCTGCGGGAAGGAATCGGAAAACTCATCCCGCGCATTCTGCAGAAAGTCATTGTCCGCGGAAAACCCGCTGCCTTCATCGGCGTATTTCAGATGAACCGTCCTTTTGATGAATGCGACTTAAACACAACCGACCTTCTGTGCGATATCCTGGCAATTTTTCTGGAAAACGATCCGGACATTCTGCGCCCCGGAATGACCATGCACGAAGGAATTCTTCATGATCTGATTAATGAAAATATTACTTCTGCCACCGTGCTCAATGACCGTCTTCGCGCTGCCAGCTGGACACCGAAGAAATTCTTCCAATGCGCCCTGATCACCCCTTCGCACCGCGAGGAAGGAATCGACAACGCGGACTATCTTTCGTTCCGCATTCTTTCCGCCATTGAAAACGCGCACGTGCTGCACGCGGAAGAAGGATTGCTGGTGTTATTGAACTATGACGATTCTTCCGTGCTTCCCGGTTACGGAAAGACTCTTCGTGCCCTGGCGGACCAATACAATCTATTCATCAATGTCAGTAACCCCTTTAGGAATCTCTATCATCTGAAGATCTTCTATGATTCCTGCAAGACGATCCGGAACATCGCGCGCAAGAAAAAACGCGAATCCCGCGTTACATATTTTGACGATGTAATTTTCTCCGCGCTGACCGGCACTCTGACCCCGGAGGAAAAACTGACCTTCCCGCAAACCGCCTATAAGACCCTGTACGCATACGATTCCGCGCACAACACCGGCCTTTGCGCCACTCTGAACACCTACATTGAACACGGATGTTCGATCACCGAAGCTTCCGAAGCCCTGTTTATTCATCGCAACACCATGGCCAAACGGCTGGACCGGATCAAGGAAATCTCCGGCATTGATTTCCAAAACGGCAGGCAGCTGATCCACTTCTATCTGACCGGACGCATCTTACAAAATAACGAATAGGCAAAAAGAAAACCCTGATTAATCAGGGTTTCTTGTTTCAATGGTGGGGATGGTGGGACTCGAACCCACACGGTGTCACCACCAACGGATTTTAAGTCCGTTGCGTCTACCGATTACGCCACATCCCCATTTCCAAAGGTGGAGGTTCCGACCGGGGTCGAACCGGTGATCACAGAGTTGCAGTCTGTTGCCTTACCACTTGGCTACGGAACCATCATACGACGGCTTTGTTATTATACGAAAATTCATTTTTATTTTCAATATTTCCTGCAAAAAAACGCGGTTTCCTTGTTGATTTTCGTTTTTTTCAAAACAATCCCGGCATTTTAACTTCGTTTTAAGTTCCCGGATTATATTGAAATTGCCAAA
>CACYEP010000126.1 GCA_902773425.1 uncultured Erysipelotrichaceae bacterium
GTGTTTTCTCAAATCGGTTTTATAGAAGACTTTTCCTATCAGTAAGGCGTTGGATATGGAACCGGTCAGGTAACCGGCGATCAGGAATAGGACAATTAATCCAAAGTTCATAATATGCACCTTCTTCCCGGTTATTATACCATAACCGAACTTAAGACAAAATCATCATATAAGAGATCGAAATATGTTAAAATGTACGTCGTGAGGTATCGTATGGCGAATAGTAACTATAACGAGAACAGTATCCAAGTACTGGATGAATTAGATGCCGTTCGTAAACGCCCGGGCATGTATATCGGGTCCACGGACTCCAGGGGCTTGCATCAATTGGTGTGGGAGATCCTGGATAACGCTATGGACGAAGCGCTCAACGGGTATGGGAACGAAATCGAAATTCGTTTAAATAAAGACGGATCGTGCAGTGTCACGGACCATGGACGGGGTATGCCGGTAGGTAAGCACGCCTCGGGGGTCAGCACTCTGCAGGTCATTTTCTGTAAGCTGCACGCAGGAGGCAAATTTACGTCCGAAGGCGGCTATAAAACGGCAGGCGGATTACACGGTGTCGGTGCGACAACCGTAAACGCCTTATCCAAATGGGTAGAAGTCATTTCGAATTACAACGGACATTCGTACAGAATGCGTTTTGAAGACGGCGGAAGAAAAATCGGAAAGCTGGAAGATCTCGGGCCGACAAAGAAGACCGGAAGCACCGTTACTTTCTTACCGAACAAAAAGATTTTCAGTACCGTGGATTTCCGATATGCGGATATTTGCGAACATTGCCGCGAACAGGCATTCTTAATGAGCGGATTGAAGTTTGTTGTAAGTGATGAACGTTCCAAACGTGTCGAGGAATACAAATACGATGACGGTTTAAAGAGCTTTTTGGCATATCTTCATGAAGGACGGAAAACGATTACGCCGGCGGTGCGGTTTACCGGGGAATCGGGAGGGATCCAGATTGATTTCGCATTCCAATATCTTGATGAATACCGTGAAAACTGTTTATCGTTCGTCAATATGGTTTCGACCAATGACGGCGGAAGCCACGAAGTCGGATACCGTTCCGGTTTCACGAAAGCATTTAATGAATTTGCCAGAGAACACGGTTTCCTGAAAGAAAAAGACAAGAACTTTGACGGAGACGATATCCGCGAAGGGTTAACCGCCGTTTTATCCATTAATGTGCCTGAAAATATTCTTCAGTTTGAAGGACAGACTAAAGGAAAGCTCGGTACGCCGGAAGCAAAGCCTGCGGTGGAGAATCTTGTGTATGAGCAATTGAAATACTGGCTGCAGGAAAATATGCAGACGGCGAATATGCTGGCGGAAAGATGCCAAAGAGCCCAGAAGCTCAAGGCCGATATCCGTAAGATGAAGGACGCAGCACGCAATAAGAAAAAGAACACGAAGGCGGAGATGCTGATATCCGAGAAACTTACTCCTGCGTTATCCAAAGACAGTTCCAAGAAAGAATTGTTCCTGGTGGAGGGCGACTCCGCGGGAGGCAGTGCCAAACAAGGAAGAGATGCGCGCTATCAGGCAATCCTTCCGCTTAGAGGCAAGGTCTTAAATACCGAAAAAGTGAAACTCGCGAATGTTGAACAAAACGAGATTTTCAACACGATCATTCAGACAATCGGCGCGGGTGTCGGAGAGGACTTTGATTATGAATCCTCCAACTATGCGCGCATTATCATCATGACCGATGCGGACGTCGACGGAAGTCATATCCAGATTTTATTACTGACATTCTTCTACCGTTATATGCGTCCTTTGATCGAACAGGGCATGGTATATATCGCGATTCCGCCTTTATACCGCCTTGCGAAGGGAAAGGATATCGCATATGCCTACAATGACGCGGAACTGGCAGAACTCTCCGATAAGATGGGGAAATGCCAGATCAGCCGCTACAAAGGCTTGGGCGAAATGAATGCACAGCAGCTTAAAGAGACCACCATGGATCCCAATCACAGAACCCTGGTGAAAGTAACAATTGAAAATGCCTTCTTAGCGGAACGCAGAGTTTCCGTATTAATGGGAGAAGAAGTCGCTCCGCGGAAGGCATGGATCGACGACAATATCCAGTTTACGCTGGAAGACAGTTATGAGGCAGGTGGAACAAATGCCTAAGAAGCGCAAAGAGGAAGAGTTTACGACGGTCGGGAATATCCTCACGATGACATTGGAAGGTGTCATGGAGGACCGTTTTGCGTCGTATGCGAAAGATATTATTCAGGACCGCGCCTTGCCGGATGCCAGAGACGGATTAAAACCCGCGCAAAGACGTATTATTTATTCCATGCACGAAGACGGCAATACCTACAATAAGCCGACGCGTAAATCAGCGAAAACGGTAGGTAACGTCATCGGCACGCTTCATCCGCACGGGGACAGTTCGGTATATGACGCCATGGTGCGTATGTCCCAGGATTGGAAGATGCGCATGCCTTTAGTTGAAATGCAGGGCAACAACGGTTCTATCGATGATGACCCGGCAGCCGCGATGCGTTATACCGAGGCCCGGTTATCCAAAGTTTCCGAATTACTGACGGAAGATTTGGATAAGGAAACGGTGGAATGGGCGCCGAACTATGATGACACCTTGATGGAACCTACCGTATTGCCGGCCAGATTCCCGAATCTATTGGTAAACGGCGCGAAAGGTATTGCGGAAGGTTATTCGACGGAGATTGCGCCGCATAACCTCAATGAATTGATCAAGGCATGTGTGGAATTGATTAAAAACCGCAATATGACTCTGGATGAACTCATGAAGATTGTTCCGGGGCCGGATTTTCCGACCGGAGGTATCGTCCAGGGAAAAGAAGGAATCAAAGAAGCATTTCGCACCGGAAAAGGTTCGGTAGTTGTTCGTTCAAAAGTTGAAATCGTATCGAATTCCAAAGAGAATCAATTGGTGATTACCGAAATCCCGTACGATGTGATCAAATCCGATCTGATCAAGCGCATCAATAAAGTCCGTTTTGAAAAGGAAATTCCGGGAATCGTCGATGTCCTTGATGAAACCGATTTGAACGGCTTGAAGGTTGTGGTGGAACTGAAACCGGATGCCGATGCGCAGTTTGTCCTGAATTATCTTTATAAGAAGACAAATTTACAGACCAACTACAACTACAACATGGTTGCGATCGTAAACCGCGCACCGAGACAGCTTGGATTAAAAGATTTGCTGCTGGCGTTTATTGATCACAGAGCCGAAGTAATCCGCCGCCGTTCGGAATTTGATTTAAAGAAGAAAACTGCCCGCTGTCATATTATTGAAGGCTTGATCAAGGCGGTTTCGATTCTGGACGATGTAATCTATGTGATCCGTCATTCGAAGGATAAGGCAGATTCTAAGCGCAATTTAATTGCGAAATTTGAATTTACCGAGGCCCAGGCAGAAGCCATCGTAACCTTACAGCTGTACCGTTTATCCAACACGGATATTGTTGCGCTGGAAGAAGAATATGCACGCTTACAGAAAGAAATCGAAGAATTAAACGATATTCTTGATGATGAACAGTGCTTAAACCGCGTCATGATCGGTGAAATGGAAGAAATCGTCCGTGATTATCCGACACAAAGACGCACCAGAATCGAAGATGAAGTCGAAGATATTGTTATTGATAAGGCACAGATGATCGTTCATGAGGATGTCATGGTAACGGTCAGCTATGACGGATATGTAAAGCGCGTTTCCTTACGCTCCTACAATTCTTCCAACGGCAGCATCACCGGTTTGAAAGAAGGAGATCATGCGGTAGGTATTGCCAAGGCGGATACGGCATGGTTCCTTGTCGGATTTACGAATCTGGGGAATTACTTCTGTCTTCCGATCTTCAATCTTGAAGAAAGCAAGTGGAAAGACCTGGGTTCCCATATCAATAAGTATGTAAAGATGAACAATGCCGAGAAGATCGTTGATGCGATGGTCGTTCCGGAATTCAACAGTTATCTTTGGATCGTTCAGGCTACGAAGAAGGGGAAAGTGAAACGTACACCTTTGTCGGAGTTTGCACTTCAAAGATATTCCCGTACCGTGACTTCGTTCAAGATTGCGCAGGATGATGAAGTAATCCGCGCATTCCCGGTATATGAAAACGAAGAAGTATCACTGATCAGCGCCAAAGGATATCTTGTAAGGTATGATCTTACACAGATTCCGGCAACCGGCACCCATTCGTCGGGTGTCGCGGCGATGAAACTTGAAAAAGGAGATTCGATCGCATACGCATGTGCGGTGGAGCCGAAGGACACCGAAGCGGTTATCTTCAGTGAGACAGCTCAATCCAAACGGATCAAACTTTCTGAATTTGAAAAACTCAACCGTCCGGCGAAGGGTGTATTATGCGCGAAACCGAATAAGACCAATCCGGTGACTGTGCGTTATCTTCTGACCGGCAAAATTGAAGAGATGATCCCGCTGATTTTTGAAGGCGGAGCCGATCAGAAGGCATTCAAGGAAATCACCTTAATGACCAGAGAGTCGACTTATACCCAGCCGGTCATCAAGGCGTCTTCCTGGTTTGTCGGTAATGATTTACCTGAAACGAGAGTCATTCCGGTACCGGAAGAGACAGAAAAACTTCCGTCGAATGACGACTACGATGTCATAACATTGGACCTGTAACGGTAAATATCCTCATTTGCCGGCGCAGTTTTCTTAACGTTTTACCAAGAATGTCGTAAAGACATTTGATTATTAATCGTTATACTTGTATTCATGAGAGGAGTGATGTTCGATGAAAAAGATTATCCGAAACATTGTGATTGTCCTTGTGGCTGCAGGGCTTTGGTTCTATATATTCCATCCCGCAATTAATATTCATTCAGCCGAATTCTGGTTTATGTTCTTAGTGATCGGAGGGCTTGCGTTATTTCTGCATTCGATCCGTGCCAGACAAAATGAGAGAATCCGCGCAAAAAAAGCCGGTGTAAAAAAGAATCTTTGGACCAAGATCCAGGAATTCTTTGAGCGCATGGGACAGTCTTTCCAGCACTTTGGATTTGTCGCCCTGTTAGTTGTTGCGGTATTGGCGATTCAGGGAGTATCCCAGGTGATATTCTCTCCGGTATTTATGGCCAAGAAATACGCCAACCGTATTCAGGTCACGAATGTCGATTTCTCGGAAATTCCGCCGTATTCCTTCAACAAGACAGCGATTATCGACCGTGACAGTTCGCAGATCTTAGGCGATAAAGTCATGGGACAGATGACCGATCTGGTTTCCCAGTTTACCGTATCCACGGAATACAGCCAGATTTCCTATAAAGAAGGAACTTACCGCGTTACTCCTTTGGCATATGACGGGATCATCAAGTATTTCCGCAACCGCGGCGAAGGTATTCCGGGCTATATCATAGTCAATACGACGACCGGTGAAACACAGTTGGTGCGGTTATCGGAGAAGATGCGTTATGTGCCCAGCGCAATGTTCAATGAAAACTTCTACCGGAAACTGCGATTTGACCATCCGTTTGTGATTTTCGGAGATCCTACATTTGAAATTGATGAAACCGGAAAGCCGTACTATGTCTGCACGACATATACCTACCAGGGTTACCGTTCGTTAAGAAGGGTTACCGGCGTAATCATCTTTGATCCGGTGACCGGTTCATCCGAACAATACGCTCTGGGTGAAATTCCCTCCTGGGTGGACCGTGTATATCCGGAAGACCTTGTAGAAAACGAGCTGAATGACTACGGCGCTTACCAGAAAGGATTCTTCAATTCGGTCTTTGCGCAGGAAGGTGTTATCAAGACATCCGAAGGATATAATTACTTATCCAAAGACGGAGATATCTGGCTTTATACGGGAATGACTTCCGTTTCCGCGGATGATTCGAATGTCGGCTTTATGATGGTAGACTTACGCACCCATGAGGCAGAATTCATCGCATCCAGTGCGGCGTCGGAATACGCGGCGATGGCCAGTGCCGAAGGGGAAGTGTTAAACTACGGTTATACGGCTACCTTCCCGGTATTGGTGAACATCAAGGATTCGCCGACTTACTTATTATCCTTAAAAGATTCGGCGGGTTTGATCAAGATGTACGCGATGGTGGATGCCCAGGATTACCAACAGGTCTACACGATCAAAGCGGACAAGAATGCGGAAAGTGCCATCAACGATCTGATCAAGGAGATTTCGGGATCCGAACCGGTTCCGGAAGTTGAGACAAAGACTGCCGTCATTACCGCCGATCAGATCCGCAGCGTAATCATCGGCGGAAATACATATGTCTATATTCTTTCCGGCAATGATTTGTACAAGACTGCAGTCAACGAGAAGAATGCCGGTGTGATCCTGTTCATGCAGGAAGGCGATGAACTGACCGTCAATTATTACGATTCCGGAAATGAAAAGATCATAACGGATGTAAAACGATAAAACTGGATTCTTTGAAGAAGTATGGATATGATATATGCGGAAGATTTCTTCCGCATATTTTTTACGAGGTACTATGATACAGGAAATTGCACCGAAAAAGTTTGACAATACATATTGCAAAGATGCCGCAAACCCCGATGATACAGTTTTTGTTTTCAGGGACGGAAAAGTATTGATCCGCTATGATATCAATTCTGACGCGGTATTCCCGAAACTTTCCGAATTTTCCGGAAATGTTTCTGCGCAATATCTTTTTAAGATTGACGATGAACGGTATTTCAGGGCTCAAGGTGACGTGTTTTGTCCGGATGGGTATGAATACGAGTCCGTACGCTCTTTACGTCATATCACGCCTTTATACCGCAATTTCGCGGTAATGACCGCATACCAGCTGGATTCATGGTACAGGGAAAATACGTATTGCGGAAGATGCGCGCATAAGATGATTCCCGGAACAAAAGAACGTTCCATGGTATGTCCTGATTGCGGGAATACTGTTTATCCGAAGATTTGTCCGGCAGTGATCATCGGATGTGTACACGGTGATTCCATCATTGTCTCAAGATATCGCGGAAGATCCTACAAGAACTATGCGCTGCTGGCAGGTTTTGTGGAAATCGGTGAAACGTTTGAAGAAACGGTGCAGCGTGAAGTATATGAAGAAGTCGGATTGAAAGTCAAAAACATCCGTTATTACAAATCACAGCCCTGGGCAATCGATTCGGATTTCCTGATGGGATTCTATTGCGAGCCGGACGGAGATTTTGAGATCAAAAGAATCGACGAGGAAGAGCTTTCGGAAGCCTTATGGATCTCACGGGATGAAATGGAATACCGCGAAGATCCGGTAAGTCTTACATCCGAGATGATGAATACGTTTAAGAAGTTTGGAAACGCGGTTTTGCGGGGAAGGAAAGAATAGTATGCTGCGGGTAGAAGTTCGCTGTCCTTTGGAGGACAAAAAAACACCGATCGAGAAATTAATCCGGCAATACGGCATTAAGGAAGGGGACATCCGGCATTTTGAAATAGTCCATGAATCCCTGGATGCGCGTAGCGGAAGAGACGCGGCCTATGTATATCAGATCGACTTGGATTTAAAGAGTGAAGAATATTACCGCAAAAGGATCGGAAAGAATGCCAAAAGCGTGAAACGTTATGAGTACAGATCACCCAAACCGGGAAATTTACCTCTGAAACACCGGCCTGTCATCGTGGGATTCGGACCTGCGGGTATGGCAGCCGGATTGCTGTTGGCGAAAAAAGGCTATTGTCCCGTCATTCTCGAGAGAGGTATGTCCATAGATGAGCGTAAAGAGGCCGTAGAGGCCTTCTGGAGCGGAAAAGAACTGGATTTGAACGGAAATGTCCAGTTCGGTGAAGGCGGCGCAGGCGCGTTTTCTGACGGCAAATTAACAACCCGAATCAAAGATGACCGGGTGAAAGCCGTGTTAAAATATCTGGTAAAATTCGGCGCGGATGAATCGGTTGCCTGGACAAATCATCCGCATATCGGTACAGATAGGCTTCGTATTGTCGATAAGAATATCCGCCGCACCATTGAAGAATACGGGGGGAGTGTGCGGTTTTGCTCGAAAGTTGTAGGATTGCTGCATGAACACGGTAAAGTAAAAGGCGTACGTTTGGAAAACGGCGATGAAATACGCAGTGATATTGTCATTATGGGGATCGGTCACAGCTCCCGGGATACCTTCCGTATGCTGCACGAAGAAAATGTCCCGCTTGAAGCGAAACCGTTTTCTGTCGGGGTCCGCGTTGAACATCTGCAGAGTTTTATCAATCAGAATCAATACCGTAAGATCCGGTTTGCGCACGAGCTGCCGCCTGCGGAATATTTCCTCTCCCATACGTCTTCTTTAGGCAAAGGCACGTACTCGTTCTGTATGTGTCCGGGAGGTTATGTCGTAGCCAGTTCATCTGAAGACGGCACGGTTGTTACCAACGGCATGAGTTATTCTTCCCGGGACGGTGTCAATGCGAACAGCGCAATTCTCGTCCAGGTGGATTCCTCCGATTACGGAGACGGATTATTTGACGGCGTAAAATTTCAGGAAAACCTTGAAAAAGAAGCATATATCCTCGGCAAGGGTAAAGCTCCGTGCCAATTGATCGGCAATTATACCGGAAAAGAATCTCAAAATGAAATTATAAAGGTCAAGCCGACATACTCCCGCGGAGTTACCATGACGGATCTTCACGAACTGTTTACACCGGCAATCAACCGGTCTCTTGAAGAGTTTTTCGAATATGCCGAAGAAAAGATTCCGGGATTTACGAAAGACGGAGCAATCATGACAGCCGTCGAATCCAGATCTTCTTCACCTGTACGCATTCTCAGAAATCCGGTTTCCATGGAATCGGAGATTGCCGGTTTCTATCCGGTAGGTGAAGGAGCGGGATATGCCGGAGGGATCATGTCCAGCGCCATCGACGGATTAAAAGCTGCAGAACTTATTATTTCCAAGTATCAAAAGTGGTCGGATTTGTAGGATATCCGGACTTTGACGCGTATTAAGTACCGGAGGAGTTATGAAACATCTTATTCCGGTACTTTTTCTTTTGGTGATTCTCTATTTCCTTCCTTCCGGAAAGAATAGTTTTTCTGCGGACAAAAAATCCACTATCACCGTTTGCGTTCAGGGGGCGGTTGAAAAAGATATCATCCTGCAGTTACCTGCGTATTCCACCGTAAATGATGCGCTTGAAAAAGTAACTCTAAAGGAAAACGCGGATTTATCTTCCATCAACCGTCTTACTGTGTTAAAAAACGGCGATGTCATCGTGATACCTTCCGACGGAACCGGCAATAAAGTATCCATCAATCATGCGACAAAGGAAGAACTCATGAAAGTAAAGGGAATCGGAGAAGGGAAAGCCGACGCCATCATTGAATACCGCGAATCACACGGATTTTTTCAATCGCTGGAAGACTTAATGAAAATCAAAGGGATTAAAGAGAAAACCTTTGAGAAACTGAAGGATTCCTTATGTCTTTAGGCATCGATCTGTTTTTATGCGGTACCGGTATTTTCCTTGCAGGATTTATGCCGAGAAGTTCTTCGCAGATTGCCTGTGTGCTGATTTTTCTTTTGATCTTTCTGCGGCAGAAAAAATACAGGACATCTCTGGTATTCCTGTTGATAACTTTGGCATTTTTTGCTGAACGGATTCTTTGGATACCGGAATTTCCCGCACATATGCGCGGAAGAGTTGATTCTGTAAAAGATACGTATTTCGTATTAAAGATGCAAGATCAAAGTATCACGGTGTACGGAAATTACGGAGTAAATTTTGATGATCAGGCAGAAATCAGCTGTTCACTGGAAGAAATCGTGAGTCCGCATAACCGTGCAGGATTTCAATTTGATACGTATGCCTTATCCCAGCGGATCAGGTATTCGTGTTCAAACGCTGAAGTATCCGTGATTAAGAAGGGGAATACATTCCGTAACCGCGTATATTTGAAAGTTCTGCAGGAATCACCGGAAACGCAGGCAGTCCTCAAAAGATTCCTGTTTCATGATTATGATGAAAATGACGGCGGAACCGGGCTTCTGATGTCGACGGGGATGCATATACGTTTTTTTCTTCATTTTCTTTCGTCTGTTCTGGGACTCTTTATGACAAAACGCAGAAAAAAACCGGTAATGACTTCTGTAACACTGTTTCTTTTTATCTTTGTAAGAGTCCGGATGTATATGGTTCGCATTCTTATCGCAGAACTTTTATCTTACACAAAATTCGATTCAAAGGAAAAGACCGGAGTTCTGTTGGTCATCATGAGCTTCTTGTATCCGTACAGCACAAACCAAATCGGATTTTATCTGCCTTTGCTGATCCGGATCTGCGGATGCTTTTCTTCATCATCTAAATACACGGCTGCTGCGATATCCGTTTTATGTGCCATGTACGCTAACGGATACGCAAAGCTTTCCGACACCGTGTCATTCTTTCTTTTACGGCCGTTTTTCGCCGCCGGTTATATTTTATGCGTGCTTTGGATCTGGCTGCCTGTTTCCCCGGTTTTGACTCTATATTCCCGGACACTGACAAAGATATCTTCGTTAATCCCGGAGGGTCATCTGACGCTTACAGGAAAGCCCCATATCGCAGTATTCCTCGTAATGATCCTTTTAGTCATTGAATGGAATTCCTACAGGAAAAAGAAATCTCTGGTATTTGCAATCGGACTTTTGCTCTGTACTATGTTTCAAAACTATATCCGCATCTTTCCTTCGGTCACATTTATCGATGTCGGGCAGGGGGATTCCGCATTGATCCAGCTTCCGTTTCATAGAGGAAATATCATGATAGACACCGGAGGATTGTATGGCAAAGATATATCAAAAGAAATCCTATATCCGGTGCTTTCTTCCTATGGGATCACTTCGCTGGATGCGGTATTGCTGTCCCATGAAGACTTCGATCACAGCGGAGGTTTCGCAACACTGACATATTATGCCGAAGTCAAAACCTTGATCACGGATAAAGCTCCGTTTTACCAAGCGGGTGATCTGGTTATGAAAGACTATCTTTATAAGAAAACGTATGATGATCCGAATTCATCCAGTCTTACCCAGTATTTCGATTTGGAAGGGACGGCATTTTTCTTTTCCGGAGATCTTACGGCAGCAGCTGAATATGATCTGGTGAATGAGACCGGAAGATTGGACGTAGATATTTTAAAGCTGGCACATCATGGATCCTCAACCAGTACGTCAAAAGAAATACTGGAGGCGTTCCGTCCGAAACTTGCGATCATAAGCTCCGGTAAACATAACCGTTATCATCATCCGTCCGCATCCGTAATCGAACGGCTGAAGAATTACCGGGTTTCCTATATGAATACCGCATATTCCGGAGCAATTACCTTTACCTTGTTTCCGGGAGGTTATGTCATGATGAGTGAAAACGGAGACTGTAAGATCCGCTTTTCCATCGAGGATTTCCTTGAATATTTGTCAAGTATCCGGCCTGAAATAAAAAATTCAGTCACATCTTCGAATGAAACTGATAAGATAATGGTAGGACAAATATGAACTATATCGTTGAAGGATCAGACTCGTACATGGTTTCGGATACCGTCCGGAAAATCATGATGGAAGAACTCGGGGAGTACAATGAATGGAATCCCGAGGTTTTCTCTATGGATGAAACGCCGGTACAGGAGATTCTTCATGCTGCGGAACAATTTCCTTTCTTAACGGATAAGAAGGGAATTGTTGTGAAAAACGCGGATTTGAACGTATCTGCCAAACGCGGAAAACTGAAAAAGGACGACTTTGACCGTATAATGAACTATCTCGAGCATCCCAACGAAACAACGGTATTGCTGCTGGATGTTTCGGGAAATGCCCCGGACGGAAGAAGCCAGGATACAAAGAAATTAAAGAAACTGTGCCGGTATATCAAGGTTGCTCCGCTGGATCAGGATACATTTTCCCGTATGGTGAAAGAAGATCTGAAGAAAATGAAAGTACGTCTATCTCCGAAGGCCGAGATTTCATTGATGGAAAGATTGCCCGTAGATGCGGAAAACTGGAAAACACAAAGCGTGAAATTAATGAACGCCGGATCGGATATTACTCCCGAAATTATTGAATCGCTGTTTACCAGGAATTTGTTCGGAAACGGTGAAAAAGACAGTCTTCTGTTTTCCAACGCAATACTTGCCAAAGATCAAAAGAAAACGATGGAGTATTGGAAAGATATCTCGGTCATGACGAAGGACTATTACTCGCTGATCGGTTTATTGGCATCCCAATTCCGTTTCTTATACAAGGTAAAATATCTGGATTCGAGAAATCTCAGCAAAGACGCTATCGCAAATCAGCTGGATGTGCATCCGTACAGGGTTCAGAAGACTTTGGAGACAGTGCACAAGTATTCGTTAAATGATATATCGGAAGTAATGAGTGAACTCTCCAAACTGGATGTTGATATCAAATCCGGAAATATGGAGGATAAGCTCGGCTTCGAACTGTTTTTACTGAAGGTGACGGGAGGCAGCGCATGGAATCGTTAAAAGAATTATACCGTGTAGGACCGGGCCCGAGTTCTTCGCACACCTTGGCCATCAAACGGATCTGTGACTATTATCTGGAGCGTTTTAAGGATGATGCGCCGTATGATGTAACTCTATATGGATCTTTGGCATTGACCGGGAAGGGACATATGACCGATCAGATCGTCTTGAACACCCTCGGGAAAGAGCGCACCGTAATTCATTTTTCGAATGAGTATAAAGAACACCCGAATACGATTTTGATCCGCTCAGCACATCATGAACTTACTTTTTATTCCGTCGGAGGCGGGGCTTTTACGATTAAAGGCGAACCGTCGATCGTCGATGAGAACGTATATCCGGAAAACTCCATGGAGGAAATTGAACAATTCTGCGCGGAAAATCACCTGAATCTGTATCAATACGCGCAATTGCGTGAACCGGGTATATATGAATATCTTTATGATATCTTGAAACATATGTTCCGAACCGTGGAATCCGGATTAGAGACCGAAGGGATCCTTCCGGGGAAACTGAAACTGCAGCGGGTCGCCAAAACTTTGTACCGTCAGGCATTGGATGAAAGAGATCCGAAGACAAAGAAGGATTTAATGATTACTGCGTTCGCATATGCGTGTTCGGAGGAAAATGCGGCAGGCGGAATCGTCACCACTGCGCCGACATTGGGTTCCTGCGGTGTATTACCGTCGGTTCTCTATTATTTCCGTTATATTGAAGGTGTTTCCGAACGGAAACTGACGGAAGCTCTTGCCGTAGGCGGCTTATATGGAAATGTAATCAAGACGAACGCCTCGATTTCCGGTGCGGAAGGAGGCTGCCAGGCAGAAATCGGTACGGCCTGTGCCATGGCGGCAGGCGCGATTTCCTGGGTCAAAGGATTGCCGGCACATCAAATCTCCTATGCGGCGGAAATTGCCATTGAGCACAATTTGGGTTTGACCTGTGACCCGGTCGGAGGTTATGTGATGATTCCATGCATAGAACGTAACGGAGTAGCGGCATTGCGTGCGTTTGACGCATCTTTATACGCCGACCACTTGGGAAGGATCCGGCCTAACCGTGTAAGCTTTGATAAGGTTGTGCAGACCATGAATTATACAGGTAAAAAAATCGCCCGCGAGTTGAGGGAAACGTCCCTCGGAGGACTCGCGACCGAGTTGAAAGTCTAAAGCATAACAAAAGCCCTGGATCGCAGGGCTTTGTTTTATTCTTCAGTATTTAAGCCGTTAACGGATTTGCTCAGACGGGATTTTAACCGCTGTGCATGGTTCCGATGATAAACGCCTTTTCCGACAGATGCATCTAATACGGAATACGCATTGTTCAGCGCTTTTTCTGCCTGTTCCGCATCATTGGCGGTAACTGCATTGCGAACGCTCTTTACTGCGTTTTTGATCTTTGTTTTTTCCGCTTTAACTGCTTCAGCTCTCTTCTGGCTGGTACGGACGCGCTTTTCCTGAGATTTGATATTTGGCATCGAAGACTAGCCTCCTTCTTGTACGCTTAAGTATTCTATCAAATATCGAATTTGAATGCAATCATAAAAAATTCGAATCCAGCACTTCGTTTCGTTAAAAGTTTCAAGCGTGTTTTTTTCTGATATGATAATATAGTTTTATTAAAAGAGAAGGCAGGGATGTATTCATGGTAAATGTACTGTTTATGGGAACTCCGGAGTTTGCCCGCCGGATGTTGGAACAGTTATATAAAGAAGAAAATGTCAACGTGACCGGCGTAGTTTGCCAGCCGGATCAAAAAGTCGGCAGAAAACAGATTCTTACGGCGCCGCCGGTGAAAGTACTGGCACTTTCGCACGGAACACCGGTATATCAGCCGGTTAAAATGCGTAATGACTATGAGGAACTTCTTCATTTGGGCGCGGATATGATCATTACCTGCGCATACGGCCAGATTGTTCCGGATGAAGTTTTGAATTGTGTACCGATGGGCGCTTATAACCTTCACGCGTCACTTTTGCCGAAGCTTCGCGGGGGTGCGCCGATTCAGCGTGCTATCATGAACGGAATGATGAAAACCGGTATGACACTCATGAAAATGAGTTCACGTATGGACGCAGGGGATATGATTGCCAAATCGGAAGTGGAAATCGAAGAGGCAGACACCTACGGATCATTGGAAGAAAAACTGATGGACGCATCCGCCAAACTGCTTCATGATTCTCTTCCGTCCCTGATTGACGGAACATATACCGCAGTTCCGCAGGATGAATCTTCCGCGACCTTCGCACCGACCATTAAACCGGAAGAAGAAAAAATATCGTTCAACGGATCTTACCGCGATGTGTACAATCATATCCGCGGACTGCTTCCGAGACCCGGTGTCTATGCGAATGTAGAAGATAAGAAACTGAAATTCTGGAGTGTTTCCGTTTCCGAAATGACGACCGATTGTCCGAACGGACAGATTTTACCGTTCATCGGCGGAAACTTATGTGTTGCGTGCGCAGGAAGGGTACTTGTATTTGAAGAAGTTCAATATGAAGGAAAGAAACGCTGCAGCGCCAAAGATTTTAAAAACGGCATCGGAAGAACGCTCGTAGGAAAGAGATTTTATTGATATGGATCAGAAATATATTCGAAATTTTTCAATCATCGCACATATCGATCACGGGAAGTCTACCTTGGCGGACCGCATTTTGGAATTGACCGGAACTGTTTCCAAGCGGGAGATGGTAGATCAGATTCTGGACACGATGGATTTGGAACGGGAGCGGGGAATTACGATCAAGATGAACGCTGTCCGTCTTTTATATCACGCCAAGGACGGAAACACCTATACATTCAATATGATCGACACCCCCGGTCATGTAGACTTTACCTACGAAGTATCCAGATCTCTGGCGGCTTGCGAGGGAGCGGTCTTAGTAGTGGATGCGACGCAGGGGATTGAAGCCCAGACGCTCGCAAATGTCTATTTGGCCATGGATAACAATCTGGAGATTTTCCCGGTCATCAATAAAATCGATCTTCCTTCGGCCCATCCGGATGAAGTCAAAAATGAAATTGAAAATGATTTAGGCATTCCGGCGGAAGACTGTCCGTGCATCAGCGCCAAGACCGGTGAAAACGTGCAGGAAGTTTTGGAAGAAATCGTACGTTCCGTTCCGGCGCCCAACGGAGATCCGGACGCGCCGCTAAAGGCATTGGTATTTGACTCCTATTACGATGCGTTCCGCGGAGTCATTGTGTATGTACGTATCAAAGACGGAAAGGTGAAGCCGGGCGATATGATCCGCTTTATGAATTCCGGCGTGGATTTCCAGGTGACAGAGTTAGGAATCCGCACGCCGAACGAAGAGAAAAAAGATTCCTTGGAAGCCGGGGAAGTAGGTTGGATCGCAGCGTCCATCAAGTCGATCCGCGATATCCAGGTCGGTGATACGATTACTTTGTCCGCAAATCCCTGTAAGGAACCTCTGGCCGGTTACCGGAAGTTAAACCCGATGGTATATTGCGGGCTTTATCCGACCGATAACGCTAAATACGGCGAACTAAGAGACGCACTGGATAAACTGGTATTAAACGATTCGTCATTGACCTATGAACCGGAAACATCGCAGGCGCTGGGATTCGGATTCCGGTGCGGATTTTTGGGATTGCGTCATATGGATGTCGTGCAGGAACGCCTGGAACGCGAATATAACCTGGATTTGATTGCGACGGCGCCATCGGTTGTCTATAAGTGCTATAAGACGGACGGAACTGTCGAAGAGGTTGATAATCCTGCGCTCATTCCTGACGGAACCAGATTGGATCATATTGAAGAGCCATATGTCAAGGCAACCATCTTTACACCGTTAGACTATGTGGGACCGGTCATGGAACTCTGCCAGGGGAAACGCGGCATCTACCAGGATATGA
>CACYEP010000127.1 GCA_902773425.1 uncultured Erysipelotrichaceae bacterium
AAGGTATTTGGAGACCTGCGATCAAACAGTCGAATGATTTCTTCCTGGACTTTTCCAAAGATAACGGTATGTATTACGTAACGGAAGGCATCCTGGCATCCGATTACGCGGTCGGAACCTATTTAACGGACATCGCGGCAGTCGGGGCAGGGTTTGAAATGACTCTGTATGCACCGGCGATTGCGGCAACGGAGTTCTTCGAAGGACGCCCGGAAGCTTACTACAAGGTATATCTGGAACCGTTCCATGAAGGGACCATTTACATGGACAGCTTTGCGGGAGACGGACAAAACCTGAAGTGGGTGTTTGCCGGAAAGAGCTGGGATGAGTTCGACTGGGACGCTTATTACAAGGAATAGACTCATTAAGTCATATGGCACAAAGGAGACTGTATGAAAACTATTTTGAAATATGAAAACGGGTCTTACCGCTGGGTTTATGAATTACCGATGACTGTCAGTTTCTTCTTGCTGGCAGAAGTATGGCGTGTGATGTTATTCGCGGCGGTGCTTCCGGTCGGTATCTTCATGATCATCTCGGCGCTCTCCGGTGAAGGAATAAAGGGTGCGCTGGGATTGCTGGGGACAGCCGCCATCGTGTTCGGGATACTGTTTGTATTATCGATTCCTGCGTATTGGATTATCACCAAGGCTAACAACGGAAAATATACCGTGATGTTTGAAATGGACGATGAAGGAATTGATCATATCCAGATCAAAACCGACAAGGCGCTGGCATTGGAAAAATTAACGGAAATCGCCGGATCCGCGTCGGGAAAACCGGGCTTGATCGGGCAGAGTCTTCTTCAGAGCTCCGGAGGATCCCTGTATTCCCGCTTCGTGAAAGTGAGAATCGCGAAGGCAGTTCCCGCAAAGAATCTGATCATTCTGCACGGATTGTTTGTCAGGAACCAGGTATATGTAGACCCGGAAGACTTTGATTTTGTGTGGGAGTATATCAAGGAGCGTTGTATCCAAGCGAAAATCTATGAATAACGGTACACAATAAGGAGGATAATATGGCGAAATGTGCATTCTGCGGGGCGGAGTTGCCCGAAAAGGCGAATTTTTGTCTCCGGTGCGGAGGCCCGGTATTAAAGCCAGGTGAGAAGCTTGAACCGATTGTGATTGAGGCACCGGAAGGCGCTGAAGTCATCATATCGGACGGTCCGCCGGAATTCAAACCTGAATAACAAAGAAAAATCCCTTGCCGGAATTGTATGGCAAGGGATTATTTGTTTTCTTTCGGGGTCATGATTCGAACGGCATCAGGACAGATAGTAAATTCTACGGTATCCGGATTTCCTCCGAATTCCCCGTCTAAGGTCCATTCGGTCGGCTTGTCCAGATGAATCGAGGCGTGTGTAACCCGGTGGAATTCAATGTACGGGTTATTGAAGTCCCCCTGTAAGACACCGCGCGCTGTTTCGCTGAATTCCTGGAAATTGTCCGGATACTTCACTAAGAAGAGTTCGAATTTACCGTCATGAAGTTCGTTGGAGGTCATTCCGTTGATTTTCATCCCGGCAACCGACTTGGAATTGCAGATGGCGCCGAAGATGTAATCACCTTCAATCCATCCGTCATCGGTTTCAATTTGCACATGATATTTCGTTGACAGCTGTTCCGGGATGGAACTGAGGGCTGCCAGGATATAGGCCGCATACCCGAAGGTATTTTTTATATTCTGATCGGTGCTGTAACTGACTGCCGCAAATGCGCCGAAGGAGGCGACGTAAATGAAATGGCGGTCGTTGAACTTTCCGATATCATATCCGACCAGTTCACCCCCGGTAATGATGCGCATTGCCTGATCGTTATTCTTGGGGATCCCGAGGTTTTTGGAAAAGTCATTGGTCGTGCCTGCGGGAATATATCCGATGACCGGTTTTTGCTCAAGACGTAATACTTCATTGATGGTCCGGTTCAGCGTGCCGTCTCCGCCGATTGCGACGACTGTATCGTAAGAACCGGTTTGAAGATAATCCTGAATCGAAACGCTGATTTCTTCCGCAATCGGCATCACCGTAACTTCATAGCCAAAAGAGGTGAAGTGTTTGATGAAACGGAATGCTGCCGCGCCGTTTCTGCCTCCGCCGGATTTGTCATTGATGATCAACAGAAGTTTTTTCATACTGCCTCCGATATGTACTATTGTACTCCAAATAAGAGAAAAATGAAGATGGGTGACCTTGACAAGAAACGCAGGATATCAAATAATATTTTACATTGATACTGCGAAGGAGTGTGATCGGTCTTTATGGACGGCGACGGTCGAAGTACCTGGCTGATATTTGTCGGATTACTTGTATTGGGAGCTTTTTATTTTGCGGTGACGGAAACAGCGTTTGCGTCGGTTTCCCGCAACAAAGTAAAAACACTGGCGGAAAAGGATAACGAAAAAGCGGAAAAAGCATTGTATATCCTGGATAATTTTGATTCCGCGATCACGACGATTCTGATTTGTACGAACATATTACATATTGCGGTGGCATCCATTGTGACCGTCAACGTGACGAGAATTTGGGGCCTCAATTATGTGACGTTATCTACCATTATTACAACGCTGGCGGTGTTCTTTTTCGGCGAAATGCTGCCGAAATCGATTGCCCGCAAATATGCGCTGAAATTCAGTCTGGCAACGGCCGGACCTTTACGCTTTTTCATGGTGATTTTAAAACCGCTGGCGTCTTTATTGACGTGGATCGGGAATGCGGCGGCGAAGCTTACCAAAGGCGACGGGGAAGTATCGGTTACCGAGGATGAGCTTTACGATATCATTGAAGATATGACCGAACAGGGAACCCTGGATGAGGAACAGGGAGACTTGATTTCTTCTGCGCTGCAGTTCCGTGATGTGACCGTCGAAAGCATCCTTACCAGCCGTGTGGATGTAACGGCCATTGATGTGAAGATGCCGACGGAAGAAATCATCGATATCATCAAGAACGGAAACCACAGCCGTCTTCCGGTGTACGAACGCTCGATTGACCATATTATCGGGATTCTTCAGATCCGAAAATTCGTGAAAGCCTACCTGGCAGGTCAGCCGGTATCGGACATCACAAAATTCATGGATCCACCGTTCTTTATTCATCAATCCGCAAAAATTGATGACCTTTTGACTTCCATGTCTAAGGAAAAACAGAATATCGCGATTGTTACGGATAACTACGGAGGCACATTGGGAATTGTTTCCGTAGAAGATATTCTGGAAGAACTGGTCGGTGAAATCTGGGATGAGGATGACTCGGCGCAGGAAACCATCATCAAGATCATGGATAACCTTTACAGTGTCGATGCGAACGATTTAGTCACCGATGTCTTTGATGAACTCGGCATTGACTATGATGAAGAAGAGGAAGACCGCCTCAGCAACAAGCTTATGAGCGAGCTTGCGTTTGAAAACTTCACGGAAATTCCGAAGGAAGGGGATCAGTTCCGTTATCTGAATACTTTGATTACCGTACAGATCATGAAACAGAACCGGATCATCCGTCTGAAGGTCCGGATCCTGCCGGAAGAAGAGAAGAAAGAAGGTGAAAGCGCATGACGTGGTTAATCATCGGAATCATCACCTGCGTAATTTTCTCGGCATTCTTCTCCTCCTCGGAGATGTCTCTTTCCTCCTCGAACCGGATCCGTTTGGAGAATCTGGAAGAAGAGGGAGACGAACGCGCAAAGACAGCCCGGAAGCTCATTGAAAATTATGACGATACCCTGTCGACCATTTTAGTCGGAAATAACCTTGTGAACATCGCGGCATCCTCCATGGCTTCGGTTTTGGTGTTGATGCTTCTGGGAGAAGAATACGCATGGGCTTCGACGCTTGTGCTGACATTGATTGTTATTATTTTCGGTGAAACCATTCCGAAGATCGTTTCGAAAAAGAATGCGACCAGGTTCTCTTTGGGTGTTGCCGGATTCGTACAGCTCTTATCATGGATCTTTAAGCCGGTTACTTGGGTTGTTGTAAAACTTGTAGAATTGATCACTCTTCCGATGAAAGGGGAAGAGGACGATGAAGATGCTGCAGTAGAGGAACTTCATTCCATTATTGAAACTGCGGAAGATGAAGATGTTCTGGATGAAGATTCCTCGGAACTGGTCAGCGCGGCCATTGATTTCTCGGAAATTCCGGTATCGGAAGTCATGACAGCCAGAGTCGATGTTTTGGCAATCGATGTTGATGACGATCCGGAAGAAATCCGCCGGCAGATTGCGGATTCTCCGTATTCCCGCATCCCGGTTTATGAGGACGGAATTGATAACATTATCGGCGTCCTGTTGGTAAACCATTATCTGAAGGCGGCGCTGGAAGATAAGAACGTGGATATCCGCGGATTGCTGATGCAGCCGTATTTCACCTACAAGACCATGAAACTTCCGAGCGTTTTGGAGATGCTGAGGGATTCCCAGCAGCACTTAGCCATCGTGACGGATGAGTACGGCGGAACATTGGGCCTTGTTACCATGGAAGATGTTCTGGAGAAACTGGTCGGTGATATCTGGGATGAAACAGATGTTGTGGAAAACAGCATTCAAAATGTTTCCGAAGGCATCTATGAAATTGAAGGCGATACGCCGATTTCCGAGTTAATTGATTTAATGGAATGGGATTATGATTCCTTTGAATATGAAAGTGAGACCGTCGGAGGATGGTGCATTGAAATGCTGGAGGAATTCCCGGATGTAGGCGCATCCTTCGAATATGAAAAATGCCGCTTTACCGTAACAGAAACGGATGAACGGCGTGTCAACAAAGTGCGCTTAGAGATTCTTCAGAAGGATGAAAACAACAAGGAAGAGGATTAACCTCTTCCTTTACTTATCTCTTTTAAGACCGCTGGCGTAGATGCCGGAACCCGCGAAGATGACCGGCAGGATCAAGTCGAAGAATATTTCGAAATGATAGGTTCCCTGAAACACCAAGGTTTCAATCAGGAAATCTGCCAGGTTGAAGACTGCGATGATCACAACCGTGATGATAATATTGTTGATAAGCTGTTTACTCATGGGAATCTCCTTTGACAGTCATTATTATACTACGGTTTATGAAGAAACCCGATGCCAAACGGTGTATAATAATATCAAATTACAGGCGGTCACAATTATGAAAATATCATGGAAAAAAATCATTTGTTTTGTTTTGGCAGGATTCTTGGTTTTCAATATGGCGGCATGCTCGCCGAAAGAACCTGCCGGCCCGGCTTATCCGGACAGGGACCTCGATCTTCCGACGAAGATGGAACCGCTCGGAGAAGACGCGGTTGCGATTCATTATGAACGGGCTGACAACTCCTTCAGCGGATGGGCATTATGGCTTTGGGATCCCGAAGGAGAAGACGACGGTTTGGAAGATGAATGGAATTATCAGGATGATTACGGGGTCATTGCGTATTACCCGTTATCCAAGTTCGGCAGTTTATCGGGAAACAGATTGGGGATTATTGTGAAAAGCAAAGGATCATGGTCATCGAAAGACGGTGTGGACGCAGACCGTTTCATTGAGTTTAACAAGCTTACCAAAGACGCCGATAATGTGTATCATGTCTACCTCTCTTCAGGAGACGCGCACATTTATCTGAGTCCTGACAAGGTGATCTCGGATTCGGTCAATCAGGCAATGTTCCGCGATGAACATACGATCTACATCTCGGCATCCAATCCGATGGAGTCCTACAAGCTCTATGAGAACGGCACGCTGGTTCATGAAGGAAAAGGCGCCGGAAGAGGTTCCTTCTCCGACAAACTGGACCTTACCGCAAACCTTGCGGCATCTTATACGGTGGACGTGGAATTCCGCGGATCCGGCGAAGTGATCAGCGCTCCGGTATCCATGACCGGTTTATACAACAGCGATATGTTCAATGATCAATATTATTACGACGGTGAACTCGGCGCGTTATGGAGTGAAAAAGAGACGGTGTTCCGGGTTTGGTCCCCGGTATCGGAACGGATCGAACTGCGCATCTATGACAACGGCACACCGGTGCATGTGTCATCATCCCTGGGAAGCGATCA
>CACYEP010000128.1 GCA_902773425.1 uncultured Erysipelotrichaceae bacterium
CATGACACGGTAGCTTAACGCAGAAGTCTGCGCCGTATACATCAGCATCGAATAAACCCACATGAATAAGGATACCGGAATCGGCATAGCCTTGGTGGAACCTGTCGATTCAAGTTTCTTGCGGTAATTCGCATTGGTAAGTTCGCGCTTTAAGATATATCCGCCGAGACGGTAGCCGTAAACGATGAACAATACGGCGATGACCGCGGTAGCCGCTGTCAGCGTATGATTGATTAAGCCGAACACTAAATGGAATACGCCGATGCACATAACGGCAAATCCGTATCCTACGGACATGAACCAAACGAATTCCTTGAAGCCCATGCAGCATCCGATCGCCGCAACGATCGTAACGCCCCACATAAATGCCGGCCAGACTTTGCCGATATAGGAAGGATCAAGGGTAAACATTATTTGTTACCTCCGAAGTACTCCTTGATATATTCCGCAAATGAAGCGTCGCCGGTCTCATCCTTTCCTACCAGATCATGGGATAATGTCCACTTGGAGAATAAGATGATGTCATGCTTGCCGGCTTTCTTGATCTTCGGAAGATTTGCCAGCAATCCGAACATCCAGATCGGGCTGTCCTTGATGATGCACGGTTTGCCTGCCGCGCGGAAGCACATCTTCGCCATTTCTTCATAGGTGTAAGTTTCTTTTCCGCCTACTTCATAGGTCTTGTTCGTATCATTCATATGTTCGACGATGAACTTCGCGAAATCCGGGCAGTCAACAACATTTGCCTTTACGTTATGATAACCCTTCAATAACTGCATCTCGCCTTTGTCAATATACGGTTTGAATACCTTCGCGATGTCATAGAAATATCCGGTCGGACGGTAGATGACATATTCCATGTTTCCTTTGAGAATTTCATCTTCCATCAATGCCTTTGCGTGCAGCATCGGAACTTTTTCCGCGCCCGGTTCTCTGCAGGCGATGACCGAAATGTAATTGAATTTCTTCACGCCGGCTTCTTTTGCCTCATTGTAGAGATTTAAGTTTCCGTGATAATCAATATCATAGGAAGTGAACTTGGTGGAAGATCCGGTCAAGCCCATCGTCGTAATGACAACGTCGCATCCGTCGCAAATACCCTTCAAAGTAGCCGGGTTCGTTGCGTCGATGCTCTTGAACGTATACTTTCCTTCGAGTCCGTTATTTTCTTTTTCGCGCAAATCGGCAGCGACAACTTCATGGCCTTCTTTTACCAAAACTTTCAGGATTTCAAATCCCAGGTTGCCGAAAGCGCCTGCCAATAAAACTTTCATATTCTTTTTCCTCCTTGAAAATCATTCTTATTATACCCTGTTCCCCCTGTATTCGTAAGGGTTTTGATAAAAAAATCACGTATTATGAACAAGAACTCCATTGTTCATAAAAACCGCATAAATAAACACTTTTCTGCGCTTTTTTAACTCTTCGGCTTCCCCGAAATCTGGTATGATAATGACTGTAAGGAGAATCTTTATGGATCATCAAATCAACTATAAAAAATTCCAGAATTTCTGGATCGAACAGCAAAAGACCGCCAAACACATGGACCCTGCCGAAGCATTCGCGCACATCGAGAAATTCATCAAGAATCACAACACCTGCGGATTCGCGACCGGATACGGAGAATACATCCGCTGCACGCCGATTGAATACACCTACATGAACGGTGAATTCTGGTTTGTCTCCGAAGGCGGAAACAAGTTTATCGGCTTAGAGAAAAACAAGAATGTTTCTCTCGCAATTTTTGAATATTACGGCGATGTCAAAGATTCGCACGGCTTACAGGTCATGGGCACCGCGGTGTTATATGACTGTTATTCCGATGAGTTCAAGAAACTTCTGGCTTTCAAGGGAATTCCCTATGATGCCTTAAAGGCCGCCAAGGTGGAAGTTGCCGCAGTACGGGTCATTCCGAACACCTTTGAAATGTACGATACCGACTTTGTCAAAGCCGGGTACGATGTACGTCAGACCGTAAAGAAGTAATCATACGAAAGCCTGCCGGGCGGCAGGCTTTTTTCATTTCGCAAGGCTTCCCATCGGGTCCCACGGATCCAGCATCACCGGTTCGGATTCGAATTCCGCCAGCTGTGCCTCATTCAGATACTTCCTGTGAATCACAATCTGGTATGTGAATTCATTGAACCAGTCATCGCTCATGACGTAGTATCCTTCATTACCCGCGTCTTTTCCCCAGGAGTTCTCCACTCTCCAGCGGTTCGGTTTTCCTTCTTCGTCCAGGTTGACTCCCTGCAGGACCATCGCATGGGTCATTAAGGAATCGCAATAATCCAGGCGTTCCGCTTTGGTCATGCCGAACTTGGTTGAGAACAGTTCATCGTAACGGTACGCATCCCTGTCTAAGATGCCTTCCCTTCCCGAGAACTGGCCGACATCGCTTCCGAACCATACCGGTGTTCCGTCTTCCAATTGACGCACCGCGAGTTCCTTGAATTCCTCCATCGGAAGGTTCAGATATTTCACGCCTCCGTCTTCCTTCACATTTCCGAGATACTGCACGGTATAGGAACGGTGGAAGGGCTTGTCTGCGGTCGGCGCATTGATAATCGAAATATAATCATCCAAATCGATTCCTATATACCTGTCATAGAAAGCTTTCGGAGTCAAATCCGGATCACGGTGGAATTTTTCATCTTTGTCTCTGTATTCAAATGTGAACGATACCGGCGGATTGCCTAAAGAAATCGCCAGGATGCGGTATATTTCTTCCAGCATCTCTTTCTTCATCTCATACAGTTTTTCGCGTCCTGCGCCGTTTTTGTGCGCTTTTCGGAGCAATGAAGCATCCTCACGCAGTTTCATTGTGATAAAGCGGTCCATAACGCGGGTATTGGAACTGGAGAAGGTCTCCGGCATGGCGCTTTTCGGGACCAAACCGTACTTCTTGATTAAGGACCTCAGCATATCCCATTGTCCCCCGTCTCCCACCGGATCACGCAGAAGATAGTCCAGAACTCTCGAATGTACAGGCTCTGCGAAGGTATCCATGATATTTTCCAAAAACCAGTTGGACTTCTCGAGTTTGTCATAGAACAGCGTAAAATTCTGGGATAATTCAAAATCTTTCAGATTGAATTTCTGAATCATGTGATAACGCAGAAAGTTTAATCCCGCGAACATCCAGCATCTTCCCGAAGCTTTCTGGTTGGTGATCCCCGGCTGTTTCAGTGAAATCGAAAACTCATGAAGATCTTCACGGTCTTTCAAATAATCTTTCACAACGGCGGAAGGCCCCGATGCGACGGCAGCCTTCTGGGCGATCCGGTTTCCCCGGTCACTCATGAAATTTCCGTCATATTCCTTTAACAGTTCAAATGTAATTTCCTGATTCATATTGCCTCCTAAGAATCTTACAAATACTTCTTTTTGCGGAGATATTCATATACCCTGCGCACCGGAAGTCCGATCACGGTATATACATCTCCCTTGATTCCTTTTACGAAAACACCGCTTTTTCCCTGAATCGCATATGCGCCGGCCTTGTCGTACGGTTCATTTGTATCCGCGTAGTGCTCGATTTCCTCATCGGATAATCTTGCGAATGTTACTTCGGTTTTTTCATGCGACACGAAGGTTTCTTCCTTGGAAACAAACGCATACCCGGTAATGACCGTATGGGTTCTTCCGGATAATTTCTTCAGCATCCTGACACAATCTTCACGGTCTTTCGGTTTTCCGAGAACGTTTCCTCCGATTGAGACGACGGTATCGCTTCCTAACACCAATGCCTCCGGATATTTTTCCGCGACTTCCTTAGCCTTCGCAAGGGATATTTTTTCAATGGATAATTCTAATAATGTATCCGGATCGACCGGTTCTTCATGCGCCGCCGGGCAAACCGTAAACGGCACACCGATCATCTCCATCAACTCTTTCCGTCTGGCACTGTTCGACGCCAGGATCAACGGACGGTTCATATCAATCAACTCCTTTAATTTTTACCATTGTACCATAAAAAAACCTGACATATGTCAGGATAACTTACTCCGTGGCGGAGGAACAGAGATTCGAACTCTGGCGCCACTCTCATGACCTATCGGTTTTCAAGACCGACCCCTTCAACCGCTTGGGTATTCCTCCGTAATGGTGGACCCTGTAGGACTCGAACCTACGACCCGCCGGTTATGGGCCGGCTGCTCTGACCAACTGAGCTAAGGGTCCATGGAACCAAATAGGTATGTGCGTTAATACGATGGTAGCGGAGGTGAGATTCGAACTCACGACCTCCCGGGTATGAACCGAGCGCTCTAACCAACTAAGCTACCCCGCCATC
>CACYEP010000129.1 GCA_902773425.1 uncultured Erysipelotrichaceae bacterium
GGCGGCCATGACACGGGTGATACACAGCAGCTGTTTTTGTCCGTGGGATAACCGGTCATCCGAGACAACCGCATCCAATTTGCCCGGAAGACGGCGGATGAATTCCCAGGAATGCGCGCGTTTGGCGGCTTCGATGAGTTCTTCGTCCGTGGCATCCGGCTTGCCGAAACGGAGGTTGTCGCGGACTGTGGCATTTTTCAGCCATGTATCCTGCAATACCATTCCGTACATGGAACGTAATGAGTGCCGGGTAATGTCGCGGATATCTTTTCCGTTTACCGAAATGGTGCCTTGATCAACATCGTAGAAACGCATCAGAAGGTTGATCAGCGTGGTCTTTCCGCAGCCGGTAGGTCCGACAATGGCAATATGGCTTCCGTCCTTCACATCCAGCGAGAAATCTTCAATCAAAGATCTTTCAGGGACATAGCGGAAACTGATACGGTCAAGCTGGACATTGCCTTCTGCGGAAGTGAGAACTCCGTCTTTTTCCGGCAATTCCGGTTCAGCCTCCAGGAATTCAAAGACGCGGTCCGCGCAGGCCAAGGCATTCTGGAATTCCGTGATGACCGAACTGATATCGTTGAACGGTTTCATATATTGGTTGGCATATGACAGCATTACCGTCAATCCGCCGACAGTGAATCCTTCCGTAAGAACCAAAAGGCTTCCGAATAAGGCAACCGCGGCGTAGATGACACTGTTGACTGCTCTGGTGCAGGGATTGGTCAAAGAACTGAAGAAGACGGCTTTACGGCTGTATTCTTTAAGTTCCCGGTTAACCGCAGTGAATTTTTCAAACGAACGTTTTTCATACCCAAAGGCTTTGACGGTTTTGGCGTTCCCGATGATTTCTTCGATGTACGCGGTCTGATGTCCCCGGGTCTCATTTTGAAGCTTAAACATCTTGTAGGAGCGGGACGCGATGAACTTTGCGGTATAGAAGCTTAACGGTGTCAGCAGGATTACCAGCACGGAAATCTTCCAGCTCTTCATGAACATGAGTCCGATCGTTACCGCAATGGTCAGAATTCCTGAGAACAATTGGTTGGATCCCATCAATAATCCTTCGCCGAGCTGATCGGTATCTGCGATGATTCTTCCTAAGATATCTCCGGTACTGTGGGAATCAAGATAACTCATCGGAAGGACTTCGATCTGGCGGATGGCTTTGGAACGAAGATCCTGCGTAATGCGGTAGGTAAGTCGGTTGTTGACAAGAGTCATTGCCCAGGATGCCGCCGCAGAGATTGCGATCAGGACGAGAATCTTTGTGAGATATGCGGAAATCCCGTCAAAATGCACGTTTCCCGCAGACAGGATCTGATCAATGGCATCACCGAATAAAACCGGGATATACAGGCTGGTGATTACCGAGACAGCCGCAAACAGGAAAGACAGAAGGACCTGAACCCTGCGGTGTTTGACAAGTGTCCATACTTTTTTCATGGCAGAAGTATTCTTCATAAGGATACCTCCGCTGTCTTTTTCGTCTTCGCTTCGGAGGCTGTTTGAGATTTATAAATCTGCCGGTATACAGGGCAGGATGCCAGAAGTTTCCGGTGGGATCCGGTTCCGGCAAGTTTTCCGTCATCCAGCACCAGGATCACATCTGCGTCACGGATGGAAGAGATTCTCTGTGAGATGATGAATACAGTCGGGCTGAAGTCAAGGCTCCTGAGGTTTTTACGCAGTCTGGCATCGGTTGCGTAGTCCAATGCGCTTGAACTGTCATCGAGAATCAGAATTCCGGGCTCTTTAACCAGCGCACGGGCAATCGCAAGACGCTGTCTCTGTCCGCCGGAGAGGTTTCTTCCGCCCTGTTCGATCATGAAATCGAGCTTTCCTTCTTTGGCGTCAATGAATTCTTTGGCTTCGGCCAGTTCCAGGGCCTTCCAGATCATTTCATCGTCTGCGTCCTCGTTTCCGACTTTCATGTTTTCACGTACGGTTCCCGCGAATAATACAGCCTTTTGCGGAACAATTCCGATCATGTGATTTATCTGTTCCGGAGTATACATGCATACGTTATAGCCATACAGATACACCATTCCGTCCGTCGGTTCATAATGACGGCAAATTAAGTCCGCCACCGTCGATTTTCCTGAGCCTGTAGCTCCGATGATTCCAACGGTCATGCCGCGCTGAACGGTAAAATCGATGCCGGAAAGAACGGAATCGGTATCTTCCCGGTATGCGAAAGACACATCTTCGAAACAGACTGCCTCCGAGGAGGGACGTAAAAACGGTTGGAACGGTTTATCCGGGTATTTGACGGACGGAGTCATCTCCAATACGGAGGAAACGCGGGAAGCACATGCCAGGGATTTATCAATCGTAATCATTAAGTTTGCGAATTTGATCAATTCCACAAGAATCTGCGCCATGTAGTTATATAAGGCAACAACATCACCCTGCAGAAGGTTTCCGAGGGATACCTGAACGGCGCCCTGACGGATCAGTAAGACTGCCGCAATATTGATAAAGACATAGGTCAAAGGATTCATTAAAGAAGAAATCCGGCCTACACGGAGGGATAATCCGGTCAAGGACTGATTCGCTTCATCAAATTCTCTGATTTCATCCTGTTCCTTGCGGAAAGCGCGGATAACCCGGACACCGGTCAGATTATCTCTGGCTTTTTGTAAAACAGTATCCAGCGCAGACTGTACTTTCTTGTATAACGGAATGCATACCAGCATGATCCCGAACACGATTACGCTCAATACCGGCAATACCGCCAGGAAAATGAGCCCGCACTTCGTGTCAATCGTAAACGCCATCACGATGGAACCGGCAACGATGAACGGGCTGCGCAGCAATAACCGCAGCGCAAGATTTAATCCGGTCTGAATCTGGTTGATATCGGATGTCAGACGGGTTATCAATGTACTCGAACCGATCTCATCGTATTCCTTGTAAGATAACTTCTGGATATGTCCGAATAAGGCTTCGCGAAGATTGGACGCAAAACCGACACTGGCATTCGCGGCGAAATACTGGGCGGTAACGGAACACGCCAGCCCGAGGACAGCCAACAGGATCAAAATTCCGAAATCCCTAATCAGAACGCTGCTGTCTGAGGAAGAAATCCCCTGATTGATGATATGTTTGATGATGAAAGGAACTGCCAGGTCAAATACGACTTCCAACAGTTTGAACAAGGGGGCTACAACGCTTTGAATGCGGTATTCTTTCAAATAAACCAAGAGTTTTTTCATGGGTATATCATACTACGAAACGGTTTCGCAAAGAGTGTGCAGCGGCATGTTTTGTTGATTAATATTTTGTCACACCGTATAATGAAAAAAATGGAAGGAGGGGGCATGATGAAATACCTTAAGAAACTGTTTCCGGCTTTAGGCCCGCTCGGTGTTGTATTTGCGTATCTGATTGCGGGTGTTTTAGGCATGCTTCCGGCAGTCCTGATTTTTTACCGGGCGGAAAAGCTCGGATGGACCGGAACGGTTCTTCTGGTAGTTCACATAGGGTTTGTAATCTGTGTGTATGCGTTTGTAAAATGGCTGGGTGAACGCAGATACTTCAAAGCTTTGTTCGGGGAAGATTACTATGAATTCTTCCCGGAAGAAAGGGAGAGGGAAGAGAAACTCCGTAAGTTCCGCAAAATATTAACGGGAAGATGAAACTTCCCGTTTTATACAGATAATTTTGTGCGGAATCCGCGGACAGAGTAGTAGGAATCGGCACCGTTGTGGAAGATGAATACTTTTCCGTACCGGCGTTCCGCAAATAAGGCTCCGCCGGCTTTGCGGATCTCTTCCGGCGTATCGATCCAGCAGGAGGTTTTCAAATCGAATTCCCCGAGCTCCTGGAGTTTCCGGTAGTCCTCTTCATTCAGAAGGCAGACATTGTTTGTTTCGGCAGATTCCCATGCGCTGGTTGCCGGCGCGTTCTTTTTCCGCGTGGTCCTGGAATGACCGTCATAACAGACACTTCTTCTTCCGGCCGGTGTTTCCTTACTGCAGTCCGCAAAAATGAAGGAGTCCGTTTCCGGGTCATATCCGATGACATCCGGTTCACCTCCGGTCTCTTCCATCCATGATAAAGACGCAACAGCGCCGGGAGTAAGTCTTCCGGACACAGTTTCCCACAAGATGCCGGGATGACGTTCCGGATGAGACTCGAACCGTTCTTTCAGAGTTTTCAGAAGATCTTTTTTAGCCGCCATAAACACTCCTTGTTTGAAAAAGCTTGTTTTTCGCAAAACTATTATACATGAATTCATTGGATTCACGATATACTATAAGTAATTTCGGAGGACCTGTTATGGAAAACAATAATGTGTATGCGGCGATGGATCATGAGATTTTAATGGAACTGCTGGATGAAAAACGTGAACGCGACCGGCGCGCCAAAATGAAAAGAGTTGCCAAAATTATTATTGCCTGTCTTGTGATCATCGCAATCGGCATCTCGATTCCCCGCATTCTGGAGATGTATCATACGTACACGGACACCATGAAGAATATCAATACCCTGACGGCGGAAGTGGACGGCATGATCAACACCTACAGCGGAACCATTCAAAAGATTTCGGAGATTGATTTGGATTCCATCATGGATACCCTGACGAAGGCCAACAATCTTCTGACCGCAATCGGGAGCCTTTTCGGATTTTAATATTTTTGTGCCTGCCGGACACACGGACCGGTTTTTGTACGTGCTTAAAAATATAGAAGCCGGCGCTGTGACCGGACAAACGCAGCGCCGGTTTTATTGTGCAATCATACATGACAGTACTTCGGAGTAAACGGTTTGACCGTGAAAAAACCCGCAGTGTTTCTGCGGGTAAAACGTTCTTGAAAATCAGAGTTTCTCTTTGTACATGCGGATCATTTCGTCATATTCTTCCGCGCTCAGGAAGACTTTTTGCGGATTCATCGCAAATACGCCTCCCCATTCAAATCCGTCCTTATATTTCGGGACAAGGTGGAAGTGAAGATGGTGCATGGTGTCCCCATAGGCGCCGAAATTGATTTTGTCCGGCTTGAAGAGATCATGCATTACCGATGCGGTATGACTGACATCTTCCATGAACTGTGCGCGTTCTTCTTTCGAAAGATCGGAAATGTCATCGACATGACGCTTGCAGGCGACAATGATGCGTCCCTTGTGACTTTGTTCCTTGAACAGGATCACCTTGGACATCGGAAGCTCACAGATTTTAATGCCGAACGCGTCCAGCAGTTCTCCTTCCGCGCAATACGAACAGTTATGATCAAATACATTTTCTTTCATGAAATACCTACCTCCGGCATATGTAATTATACAGGAAATGCGGGAATCAAATACATCATAATCATCGATTGAGAATACGCATTTATCTTGGAATGGAAAGATTACCTTCAAGGAAAGGTCTATAATAAGAAAGAAGGAGGATGTGATCATGCGTAACATTCTTGTAGTGGTGGATATGCAGAAAGATTTCGTAGACGGGTCTTTGGGCACGAAGGAAGCGTGCGGAATCGTACCGGATGTGGTGAAGGAAATATCCGGAGACTATGATGAGGTCTATTTCACCATGGATACACATGGGGAAAACTATATGGAAACTCTGGAAGGAAAGAATCTTCCGGTTGTCCATTGCGTGAAAGGAACGGACGGATGGAAGCTCGACCGTCAGATTGAGAAGGCGATGAAAAAACTTCCGCATTATGTCATTGTTGAAAAACCGACGTTCGGTTCGGAAGAATTGATCCGGATCCTCAAGGAAGAAAATGAAAAAGAGGAGATCGGAAGCATTACCCTGGTAGGACTTTGCACGGATATCTGTGTGGTATCCAATGCGTTACTTTGCAAGGCAGCGTTCTATGAAAAGGATATCGCCGTGAAGAGCGATTGCTGCGCGGGAGTCACCGTTCATTCCCATGAAGCCGCGCTGGAAACCATGCGCATGTGTCAGATTCGCGTAATTTAGGAGATCATTCATGAAACGTATTATTCACAGCCTGCTGGAAACCGACTTGTATAAGATTTCCATGGGACAGGCAATTTATCATCAATTCAGTGACTACAAGACAACGTGGACTTTTAAGTGCCGCAATGAGGACGTGTTTTTCACAAAGGAGATGGTGGAGGAAATCCGCCGGCAGATCCGTTTGTATTGCGGACTGCGCTTTAAGGAAGATGAATTGGAGTATCTGAACAATATTCCTTGGATCAAGGGAAGTTATGTGGACTTCCTCAGGCTTTGGGAGCCGAGATATGAGGATTTCCATATCAGCACCGACGATCCGTGCGGTTTAAAACTGGAAGCGACCGGCACGTGGCTGAATACTTCGATGTATGAAATCCCGACGCTGGCGATCGTGAACGAAGTATATTTCCGCATGAAATATGA
>CACYEP010000130.1 GCA_902773425.1 uncultured Erysipelotrichaceae bacterium
CGCGCCAAAACAGATCATCCTGTTTCTCTATTTCCTTATGTTTCCCCTCATAAAGGCATCCTGATATACACGCCAGAACTTCTGCTTCAAATACAACAAAGAATTCGAATCCTTGTTTTTCCCATATCCGCTAATAAACTCATCACAATCGCCACCCAGAGGGAAGAGCAATTTTGCAATCGCCTGATTCTCATCTTCCATCGATTTCGCGCTCTCTTCGAGATAAAGCCAGAAATCATTCAGAAACGAATCCAGATCATCCCCTGCTTTATCCATCAGAAATTTACGCATATATTCTTCGGCCTCTGCAATTGCCGGCATATCTTTCACATTACTTGCAAGCTTCTTTTCTCCGACTGCATCCAGCGCAAATTTGATTCCGTCCGCGGTTGTAAAATCGACTTCATGAGTTCCACGATTGGCTTTGAACGCATTGAGCTTCTGCGCTTCTTCCGAAATAAAAGACTCCGAGTTTTGGTCCTGCGTCAGAATCACCTTACCGATGACTGACTTCACCTCTTCCAGTGGCATCGGCAGTTCATCTTCATAGAACTTTTCCTTCCGGGTGACTTCTACCAACTCCTTGCGATTTAACTTGCCAGCCGGAACAAGAATATTATCTCCAACACCAATACTTCCGTCCGTCGTCCGATAGTAGTATTCCTGGTCGCTTCCCGGAAATTTCACGCTAAGATAAATATATCTCTGTCCGCTGTGACCATTGAATAAAAACAGGTCGTCAACACCCAAGGTCTCCCTTATGATGGAATTTAAGTCGTCATCTCCAATCTCAAAGTCCTGGTCAAGAGAACCTTTCCGACGGATTTTCGTGCCATCTTCCATGGTAATCGTAATCTGAAAATCTCCGATATCCGTCGCAAACCATTCTTCCTGATCATGATCTTTGAAATATCCGCTGATCAGGTCAAGAAGCCATGCCGCTTTTTTTGTCGGAATCTGGAAGACATTTTTTGCCGCCTTAATATACCCATGTCTCTTAACGCCGGAGCCATACACGAATCTTGATATCTGAACCCGGCCATCCCGATAAATTTTGACATGTTGCTCTACTTCATCGTTAAATGCCGGCATCGGACCGTAAGAAATATTGTTTGATTTTATGATAATCTTTTCTGCAATAATATTTCCCATACTTTTTCGCCTTAGTATTCCAGACACTGTGACAAGCTTTTATTATCAACTCAGTTGACGTGCCGAACAGGCCAATAACTGGTGCGTACTTAGAATCCTGCCGCTTCCGAACGCGCATACTGGGTAATGTAAGTCCATATAAAGCAAGTAAATATGTTTCCAAGCCGCTATCCAATAACCCGGATCAACTCCTCATCCGCAGTGGAAACGTCCACTTCCTTCATCCGGTCGATGAAGTCATTGGTTCTCTCGTCCGCTTCCGTCTTGGCGGCCTTCGTGAGTTTCTTCTCTCCGGCACCGAAGAATATAGTAAGCCCTGACAGAGCGCTGCGCAGCCGCATCGGGATGCCCAGGTCCGCTGAAATGAGGGAGAGCTTATCCGCGAAGAATTCCTGCGAATAGAGAAGCGTGTTCTCCAGATGGTTCTTTGCCACCGGTGGCTTGGCGAAGGGAGCGTAAATCAGATACCTTCCCTCCGGATCCTCATGCTCCGGGATCATCTTTGTCCGGAAAGCGTTCCGATCCGTCAGACGAAGAACCTTCACGGATCCGAGGTTCAGATCCTCAATGTCATCCTCAAAATGGCCCGTCTGGTCGTACCAGAAAACAAGCCGCTCGCCTGCGTTGAAAACGCTGTTCAGTTTCTTTTCAATTTCGGCAAGGTTAAGTTTATTCATGAACAATCAGCCATTTCCTTTTTCTATACTGGTTTCTGTGAGAAAGTACTTTTCTGTGGGAATTTCTGTGCGAATTTCTGTGGGAATCCTCCATATCCACTCGTACTATTGCGGTTGTTTCTCTGCCTGGCAAATGACGGGCAAATAAAAAAATCCCTCTATAATTAGTTAAAAATACCTGTTTCTGGGCATTTTTCTGTTATTTTCATTCAAAATTTCATGTTTCCGGCAAATGACCGGCAAATAAGATCTCGCCCAAAGATGAACATGCTTCATATAATTGTTGTTCCGTTGACTAATCTTAAAAATTTCACGCCAAAGTTTAGTCAACAAGAAAGCCCGTGTTTC
>CACYEP010000131.1 GCA_902773425.1 uncultured Erysipelotrichaceae bacterium
AACGGGACAGTCCAAAATTTTTAGATTGTATAAGTTTCGTACTATGACAGATGCAGTGGATAAGAACGGGAATGCGCTCTCTGATGAAGAAAGGATGACTGCGTTTGGGCAGAAATTAAGAAGCACATCTCTCGATGAACTTCCGGAACTATGGAATATCATTCGAGGTGATATGGCAATTGTTGGACCTAGACCACTGTTGGTACAGTATCTGCCTCTTTATAATGATCATCAGATGAGACGCCATGAAGTAAGACAGGGCTTAACAGGACTTGCTCAAGTACGAGGCAGAAACGCTATCTCTTGGGAGCAGAAGTTTGATTATGATGTAGAATATGTTGACCATATAACATTTGCAGGCGATGTGAAGATCATCATGGATACTGTAAAAACGGTAGTAAGCCATGAAGGAATTAATGAGGCTGGTAATGTAACAATTGAGCCATTTAAGGGGACGAAGGAATGAAAAGGGTTGTGATCATTGGGGCATCCGGTCATGGAAAAGTGATTGCTGATACTATTCAGAAATCTGGGGATCAGGTTTTGGGATTTCTGGATGATGATCCGAACCTGGATGATGAATTCTGCGGAATGCCTGTTCTTGGTAAAGTGACTGACTGGAAGAAATATACCAACGAAGCTTTCGTGATTGCTATTGGAAATCCGGAGATCCGTGAGAGAATCAGTCATGAGATTGAGGGAGAGTTTTATACAGCAATTCATCCTTCTGCACAAATTAGTGGGATTGACGTAGAAATTGGCCAAGGTACTGTTGTAATGGCAAATGCTGTTGTGAACAGTGGAGCCCATATTGGCAGGCATGTTATAATAAACACCAGTGCTGTCGTAGAGCATGATAATCAAATTAATGACTATGTACACATATCCGTTGGCACAAAACTTGCAGGCACTGTATCTGTTGGTAAAAAGTCATGGATTGGAATTGGCGCATGTGTTAGCAATAACATATCGATCTGTGATAACTGCATGATCGGCGCCGGTGCCGTAGTAGTGGATAACATAACTGAAGCAGGAACCTATGTGGGCATACCTGCCAGGAGAATAAAATGAAGAAGATTCTCATCTTAGCAAATAATGATGTAGGGCTATATCGATTCCGTAAGGATTTGATACAGGAACTCTTAAAAGAAAACCAGGTGATGATATCACTCCCTAATGGCGATATGGTTCGTCCCTTGGTTGAGATGGGATGCCATTTTCTTGATACACCGGTGGATCGAAGAGGGATGAATCCACTGAGAGACCTGAAACTATATCGAGAGTATCGAAGAATCATTAAATCAGTTCAGCCTGATCTGGTTATTACCTATACGATAAAACCCAACATCTATGGTGGCTACGCATGCAGACGAAAGAATGTTCCTTATGCCGTTAATATAACGGGACTTGGGAGCGCTTTTCAGAAGCCGGGAAAACTTCGTGACTTAGTGATTGCAATGTATAAGGTCGCGCTTAAGAATGCAAATGTTGTTTTCTTTGAAAACACGTCAAACAGAGATGTATTCACCGAAGAGAAAATTGTCACAAAAGAGAAAACACATGTATTGAATGGCGCAGGAGTTGACCTCAATCATTTTGTGGTCCAGCCATATCCGGAAGAGAGGGATGCCTTTCGATTTCTATTTGTCGGAAGAGTGATGAAGGAAAAGGGCGTGGACGAACTATTTTCTGCAATGAAGACTCTTAGAGCAGAAGGATATCAGTGCGAACTTGACGTCATAGGTTCCTATGAAGAAAACTATGAATCGACGATTCAGGAGTACTCTGTTGAAGGCTGGCTTCATTACCATGGGTTCCAGACAGATACCAGACCTTTTATAAAAGATTGTGATTGTTATGTGTTACCGTCCTGGCATGAAGGAATGGCAAATACAAACTTAGAAGCTGCTGCAAGTGGAAGACCTGTAATAACAAGTAATATCCCAGGTTGTAGAGAAGCAGTAGAGGATGGTATATCTGGATTACTCTGTGAGTGTAGGAATTCGGAATCGTTGGCTGAGCAGTTAAGAAAAATGATGGATTGCTCTGTGACAGAACGTGAAAAAATGGGCTTGAATGGGCGTAAAAGAATGGAACTATTTTTTGATAAGAAATTGGTTGTAGATGATACGATAGGTGCGTTAAATGGGATTTAACAACGAACGAGAGAAGATGCCGTTGGTATCTGT
>CACYEP010000132.1 GCA_902773425.1 uncultured Erysipelotrichaceae bacterium
GGGCTTTATCCCGGAGAGACCTTAACGTACGAAATGACGGATGACTTGGATAAAGGCAAAGTGATCCGCACGTCGCCTGCGGAAGGGACATCCGTGGAACAGGGATCCTCCGTGGAACTTTATGTTTCCGAGGGCATGTATTACCTGATGGAGAACTTTGTCGGCAAAAAGCTGGAGGACGCGACCAAGACATTGGATGCGTGCTGCAAGCTGAAAATCACGGTGACCTATGAGAATACGAGTGACCGGGAGCCGGGAATCGTGACCGCGCAGAACGTGGAAGAAGGCACCAAGATCAATCCGACGAAGATGCAGGAAATCCGATTTACGGTGACTAAATATCCGGTCATCGATATTCCGTACAACATTGTCGGCATGCAGGTGGAAGAAGCGAAAAAGGTCTTGGAAGATTTAGGGGTAAAGGTGGAAACCGTAGGTACGCGCCGTCCTTCCCATATGGAACCGACGACCGAAGAAAGAGATACCGGGGAAGTCGATGAAGAAGGAAATCCGATCATCGAGACCGTGGAAGTGGATGTCGAGGTATTTGATCTGGATGAATCATATATCGGGCAGGTGTACGGCACCGATCCGAGTGTCAACCAGCCTTACGAACAGGACGCGGCAAGTGTGTTTAAGCTGCTGTATTATTCCGAATGATGAAGGCGAGAATTATCCGGATCATTTCCAACCGGTTCACGGTTTTGACGGAAAACGGAGAACGGAAGGTTGCGGTGCTGCGCAAAAAAGCCGGAAGGGCGATGGTTCCCTATGTCGGGGATGATGTGCTGGTTTCGGAAAACGGAAGCGACGTGACCATTGAGAAGATCGAGGACAGGAAGAATTGTTTAAACCGTCCGAGCATTGCGAATGTCGACCAAGCTTTGATCGTGATGTCGGTGAAGGAACCGGATTTTTCCTACACCTTGGTGGACCGGCTCATTTTCCTGATTTCGTATGAAAATATTACGCCGGTGATTTTATTGACGAAGACGGATCTGGCGGAAGAGGAAGAGACGGAAAAAATCCGGAAGGAATACGAAACCTCCGGTTATAAAGTATTGACCAACCGTGCAAAGGAAGAAGAGATGCGCGGGGTTTTATCCGGGAAAGTTACGGTGTTATGCGGACAGTCCGGAGTCGGGAAGAGTACTTATCTCAACGGGCTTGACCCGAATTTCGATTTGCCCACCCAGCCGATTTCCTATGCGCTGGGCAGAGGAAAACACACGACCCGGCATACCGAACTGTATGAAGTATTGGGCGGATGGATCGCGGATACACCGGGATTCTCGTCGCTGGATTTTGCGCCGGTCGTATCGAAGAAACTGGCGAAGTGCGTGCCGGATTTTCAGATTGGGGAATCCTGCCGGTTTGAAGACTGCCGGCATATTAAAGAACCCGGCTGTAAGGTCCGTGAAAAGGTTGAATCAGGAGTATTATCAAAGATCCGGTATGAAGATTATCTGGAAGTCATACCTCTTTGCGATCAGATAAAGGAGTGGGAACGATGAACATGATTATTGCGCCGTCGATTCTGTCGATGGATTTTTCCAAGATGAGCGAACAGATCGAAGAATTAAACAACAGTAAAGCCGAAGCCATTCACTTTGACGTGATGGACGGACATTTTGTGCCGAATCTGACGTTCGGTCCGGATATTCTGCGCGGCGTGCGCAAGGCGTCCGATAAATTTCTGGACGTGCATCTGATGGTGACCGATCCGGCGAAGTTTACCGAAAAGTTTATTCAGTGCGGAGCCAATCAGATTACGTTTCATGCGGAAGCCGTAACTCCGGAAGACGGAGTAAAACTGGTGGAATTCATTCATAAGCTCGGCGCGAGGGCAGGCGTATCCATCAAGCCCGCAACGGGGTTGGATGCTCTAAAAGAGTACCTGGACATCGTAGATACCGTATTGGTGATGACGGTGGAGCCGGGATTCGGCGGACAGGCATTCATGGAAGATATGATGGGAAAAGTCCGCGCATTATCGATTTACCGCGATCAGCACGATTTGAAGTTCCGCATCGAAGTGGACGGCGGAATCAACGATAAGACGATTAAAACCGCGAAGGAAAGCGGCGCGGATATGTTCGTGGCGGGATCCTACGTATTCAAATATCCCGAAGGAATCAAAGAGGGCGTTGAATCGTTATTATGAAAACCGTGTATATCATCGCGGGATTTCTGGAGGAGATCCCGGATGTAAAAGGAGATTTGATCGGCGTGGACTACGGGGCATATCTTCTGGCGAAAGCCGGACTTCCGATGGTGTTCGCGGTGGGTGATTTTGATTCGGTTCCGGATATGGGAGAAATCGCAAAATACGCGAAGGAAGTCAAAAAACTCAATCCCGTTAAGGATGACTCCGATCTGGAGGAAGCGGTATTGTTCGCAAAGGAACGTTATGACCGGATGATCGTATACGGAGCTTTGGGCGGCAGAATCGACCATGAGATCTCCGCGCTTCGCTTAATCACGCAGCATAAAGAACCGATGGAATTCGTAAATGCGCAAAACCGTGTTTTCCGGCTCGATGACGGGGAATTTGAAATCGAAAAAGGGAATTACACCTATCTGTCCTTTTTCGCCTTAAAAGAGTCCGAAATCACTCTGGAAGGCGTGAAATATCCTTTAGAGGACCGGGTAATCGTACCGGAAGACCTGTACCTGTTATCCAATGAAATCCTGGGAGAAAAAGCCAAAATAAAACTGAACGGTGCGGTGTTGGCCGTTCAGTCGAATGATAACAAAAAACACCGTTAGGTGTTTATTGTTTAGCCATCTGAGCTTTTAATGTACGGAGGCCACGAGCGGACATAAGAACTTTCATCGTATGACCATTTTCATCTGTGACTTTTACCTTATGAAGGTTCGGGCTCCATTTTCTGCGTGTAGCTCTTAAGGAATGTGACCGCTTGTTTCCGGAAATCGTTTTCTTACCGGTGACTGCGCAAGTTCTAGGCATGACGCAACCCCCTTTCTTTCAAGTGCTTCACGATTATAACATGCGCGAAGAGGGAATGCAACACCAAATCGAATTTTGAAAAATGCAAAATCGTATAATCCATATTGTTAGGAATATGATAAAATGATTAAGAATAGTCAGGAGGCCGGAAGATCATGGCGGAAAGACAGATTTTAGCAGCATTGGAAATCACCGATCATGATGTCCGACTTTTGGTCGGTGAGTATCATGATACACGTGTGAATGTTTTAAGAACGGAAATTGTTCCGATGAAGGCCATGGACGGGTTTGCGATCAAGAATCCTTCGGCTTTGTCGGAAGCAATCAAGACCGCGGCTAAGAGAGCTTCGGATGCGATCGGCATGCAGATCAAACGGGTGCTTGTCGCGATTCCGAGTTACCGTGTCATGAAAAATAACATCCGTATTTCGATGGGAATCGACAATTACGAACGGAAAGTAAAGATTGAGGACTTACAGGCGCTTGTACGCAAAGGCTATACCTATCCGATGCCGGAAGACAAGGCACTGATCAACTGGATGCCTTTGAAGTATTACACCAACCGCATCGCGTTCAAGCGGATGCCGTTGGATGAACCGTGCGATTTGCTGGAAGCGGAACTCGACCTTTACGGGGCAGATAAGTTCACATCCTACGATTACGCAAGAGCCGTGGACGCGGCCGGACTGGAAATCGTGGATGTGTGTCTGGATATTTACGCAGTGGCCAAAGAGGCGGCATTATTCGAGTTATCGGTAAATAAACCGGTAGTCGTTGCAGACATCGAACATGAACGCACGACACTTGCGATCCTTCATAACGGAAGAATCGAGGCAACAAAGCTTTTGGAAACAGGTTACGGAGACTGGGAAGCAGCCATGACGAAGACTTATCCGATTTCGGAAGAAGTCGCGCACAAGCTGATCTTCCAGAACGCGGATCTTTCGAACCATCTTCCGGAAGATACGCCGGTGCATCTTTGGAAAAACGAAGACAGGACCCATCAGATTACCGAGCGGGATCTCAACGACCGCTTAAAGCCGGTCATCAAGGAGTGGGCGGATCAATTGGCATACACGGCGGAAGATTTATTCAAGATGCCTTCGTTATCCCTGGTGCTGACCGGGGCGGGCGCAGAGCTTGACGGCCTGCAGGATTACTTCAAGATGAACTACGGCGTGCAGGCGACTTCGTATTATCCGGATACGGTCGGTGTCAGAAGGTCGTACTGGACGTGCTGTTTGGGATTGATTTACGCGTTTGTGGATGCGTATCCGTTATACCGCAACAAGAAGACCAGCGTGGATATTGCGGATGCACCGAAAAAGAAGAAAAAAGAAACAAATACGGAAGAAGACGATGCGGTAACAAAGAAATTGAAGAGCTTCTTCCAGGGAAAATAAGAGAACAAAAGGAGAACGGTTATGAGCGAGAACGAAGTATTTAAAACAAAAATTAAAGTGTTCGGCGTCGGCGGAGCGGGATGCAACGCAGTTACCCGCATGGTAAACGAAGGGGTTCAGAACGTAGATTTCTACATCGTTAATCTGGACCAGGCAGTATTGGATGCCTCCCCGGTGGAAAACAAGATTTCCCTGGGTAAACTCGGAGCGGGCGGAAATCCGGAAGTCGGAAGAAAAGCCGCGGAAGAACATGAGGAAGAATTAAAAGAAGCAGTCAAAGGAGCGGATATGGTATTCGTTACGGCAGGCCTCGGAGGAGGAACCGGAACGGGTGCGGCGCCGCTGATTGCGAAACTTGCGAAGGAACAGGGCGCGTTAACGGTCGCGGTTGTGACCAAGCCGTTCTTATTCGAAGGCAAGAAGAGAATGATGCAGGCGTTAAACGGTCTGGATGACTTAAAGCCGCATGTGGATTCTCTGATCATTATATCCAACCAGAAATTATTATCGGTGATCGGCAATATCCCGATCACGGAATCCTTCAAGGAAGCAGATAACGTATTACGTCAGGCAGTCCAGACCATCACCGACCTGGTGGCAGTACCGATTTTGGTCAACGTCGACTTCAACGATGTTCGTTCGGTCATGAAGGGCCAGGGCAACGCGCTGATCGGTATCGGTATGGCAGAAGGCGAAGACAAGGCCAAGAAAGCGGCAGTCAAGGCAATCCAAAGCCCGTTGTTGGAAGCGCAGATTTCCGGCGCGAAGAACGCCATCGTCAACGTTACCGGCGGACCGAATGTCACCTTGCTGGATGCGCAGGAAGTTACCGATATTATTTCGCAGGCGGCAGGCACCGATCTGGATATTATCTGGGGTGTCGCGATTAACGAAAAACTGGGAGATGCGATCATTGTTACCGTGATTGCGACCGGTTTCGAATCTCCGTCGGACCGCTCCGTTCGTCATGATGAAATCCTTGTCGAAAACAAGGGTGTTACCGTGGCAAAAGAGCCGGAAGCTCCGAAGACGGATGATTTTGCGAATACATTCCGTGTCCGCGATTAGTTTTCCTGAATATTTCGTGAAAAGCCGGATATGGTTCCGGCTTTTTTGTATCCCATTCCGCCTTAATATGTGTATAATAATTTCATTCAACTTTGGAGGTAACACATGGCGAAATACTACAAAGAACCGGCGCATACGTTCAGTGAATACTTATTGGTCCCGGGGTACTCCGATGAGACCTGCATTCCGAATAATGTGTCCTTAAAAACTCCGTTGGTAAAATTCAAACAGGGAGAAGAACCGTCTTTATCGTTAAATATCCCGATGGTGTCTGCGATCATGCAGTCGGTATCCAATGATACCATGGCCATCGCGTTGGCGAAGGAAGGCGGTTTATCGTTTATTTACGGCGCGCAGACCATCGAACAGGAAGCCGCTATGGTGGAACGGGTCAAAAGCTACAAGGCCGGCTTTGTCGTATCCGATTCCAATGTGAAACCGGATGACACGCTGGAAGATGTGGTAAAACTGATCCGCGCGACAGGGCATTCCACGATGGCAGTTACCGAAGACGGCACATGTCACGGGAAACTGCTGGGACTTCTTACAAGCCGCGATTACCGTCTGAACCGCATGCCCATGGATACGAAAGTTTCCGAAGTAATGACGCCGTTTGACAAACTGGTATACGGCAGGGAAGGCTTAACGTTAAGCGAAGCCAATGATATCATTTGGGAACACAAACTGAATACTTTGCCGGTAATCGATGAGGAAGGCAGTCTTTCTTCGCTGGTATTCCGCAAGGACTACAGTTCCCATAAGGAGAATCCGAATGAACTGCTGGATTCCAACAAGAGATATCTGGTCGGCGCGGGAATTAATACCAGAGACTACAAGGAACGCGTTCCGGCATTGATCAAGGCCGGTGCCGATGTACTTTGCATCGACTCTTCCGAAGGCTTCTCCGCATGGCAGAAGAATACGATTTCCTGGATCCGAGAGAACTACGGAGATACCGTAAAGGTCGGTGCCGGAAATATCGTGGACGCGGAAGGTTTCTACTTCTTAGCGGAATGCGGCGCGGATTTCGTAAAGATCGGAATCGGCGGAGGTTCCATCTGCATCACCAGAGAAACCAAAGGCATCGGACGCGGACAGGCGACGGCCGTTATCGAAGTCGCCAAAGCGAGGGATGAATATTATAAGCGCACGGGAATCTATGTGCCGATCTGTTCGGACGGAGGCATCGTGTATGACTACCATGTGACTTTGGCTTTAGCCATGGGCGCGGATTTCTGCATGCTGGGAAGATACTTCGCCAGATTTGATGAATCTCCGACGGAACGGTTACTGGTCGGCGGTCATTATGTCAAGGAATATTGGGGCGAAGGTTCCAACCGTGCCCGCAACTGGCAAAGATATGACCTCGGCGGAGATAAGAAACTCAGTTTCGAGGAAGGCGTAGACTCCTATGTCCCATATGCCGGACCGTTAAAGGAAGGCGTGGCGCAGACCGTCTACAAGATCAAATCCACCATGTGCAACTGCGGCACCACCAATCTGACGGATTTCCGCGACAAGGCAAAACTGACTCTTGTGTCGGGAACCAGTATTGTGGAAGGCGGAGCGCATGACGTCATCGTCCGTCAAAAGGACGACAGTTATCAAGGATAACTCATGAATTACGAAGAGATTCGCCAAGCCGCGAAGGGGCGCACGCAGAAATGCCGGGTATGCCGGATCTGTGACGGAAAAGCCTGCGCAGGAGAGATTCCAGGAGTCGGCGGTAAAGGAACCGGGAGTTCTTTTATACGCAACGCGGAAGCCTTGAAAAATGTCCGCCTCCGCATGAACGCGTTAACCGGAATCGTAAAGGCGGATACTTCGGCTGATTTTTTCGGACATCCGGTGAGTTTGCCGGTGTACGCTGCTCCGATTACCGGGATGAAGCCGCAGTACGGATGCGAATTTACCGAAAAAGTATACGCACAAGTCGTGCTGGAAGGCTCCCGCCTGGCGGGCACCTACGCGTTTACCGGAGACGGGAAGGATCTTTCTTTCTTCAAAGATCCGCTGGATGTCATGGACGAAACCGGCTTTGAAGGAATTCCGACCATGAAGCCGTGGGAGAAAAAGGGAAGAGATATACGCACGGATCTTTTGAAAGGCCGGAATCTTTTGGCTTTGGCGACAGATATCGATGCGGCCGGTTTATTGTTCTTACGGGATGCGGATCCCAAAATCACAAATCTCAGTCCGGAAGACTTAACCGATTTAAAGAAAATGATTGCCCCGGCACCTTTGATCGTAAAGGGAATCATGACACCGGAGTCTGCCTTAGCCGCTATAAAAGCCGGCGCGGACGCGATTGTTGTATCCAACCACGGCGGAAGAGTATTGGATGATGCCCAGGGAACGGTTGAAGTATTAAAAGAGATCGCGGACGCAATAAACGGCATGTGTAAAATCTTCGTCGACGGCGGTTTCCGCACCGGAGCCGATGTGTTCAAGGCATTAGCTCTCGGCGCAGACGGCGTATTGATCGGAAGACCGGTTGTCATCGCAGCGTTAGGAAACGGAGCCGAAGGTGTAAAGACGTATTTTGAAAAAATCCGTACGGAACTTACCGAAGTTATGATCATGTGCGGAGCTTCGAATATTCAGGAAATCAATTATTCAATGATTCATGAAATAAAATGAAACTTTCTGTATCATTTATGAAAAATCAATGATATACTTTCCATAAATCCAGAGGTGTGATATGGAATTAGAGAATAACATTTTGTTTTGGCAGAAACTGGATACCCTGGTTCTGTCGAGCACATTAGTAATTGAGCGGAAAAAAGGTACGGCGCATCCAAATTATCCGAACCTGATTTATCCGTGCAATTACGGATATCTGAAGGACACGCATTCTTCGGATATGGGAGAAATCGACATCTTCGTCGGAAGCCGCCACGCTTCGCAGACGGACACCATCATAGTTGCGGTTGACGTTCTTAAAAAGGACGCGGAAGTCAAGGTTCTTCTCGGATGCACCGAAGAAGAGGAAACAGGGATTCTTCATTTCCTGAACCAGACAGATTTCCAGAAGACAATTATTGTACGGCGCGGAAACAACCTTCCGGCATGGGCGATCAGTGATAACTAATGCCTACCGTTACAATTGCTAAAATCAGCGCGAACGGAGAAGGAATCGGATTTGAGAAATCAACTCCGATTCTTCTTTATGGAAC
>CACYEP010000133.1 GCA_902773425.1 uncultured Erysipelotrichaceae bacterium
CATGAAGACCATTACAAAAAGATTTCGTCTTTTTCAACGAGATTATCACTTCTGTATATTCTCGACATCCTGTATATCTGTTTCTTTGATCTTCACTACGATGAAAACGTAAAGAAGAAAGATGGATTCTATCATAAGCTTTCTGCGAAATGATACAGTATTGGCCCATACCGTTGACTGGAAAACATCTTCAAGGCTGCCATGTTAAAGGCAGTCTTTTCTGATGCAGATGTTGTTCGGACTGGTAACAGCAGGGATGATAACAGGACAATTGTCTTCAGCATGATGATTCTTTCCGGAAGCCTTTTGATGATCGTGAAGAAGAAAATGTCCAAGGGTCAAAAGACAGGGTTGAGACGTTTTTCTCTTGTTTTATTTACTTGTAATGCCTTGTGATGATAATTATGTCCGAACTGCAACCGGAAATATTCTCACCTTCTTTATCTCTGCTAAGATGCGGATACAGAAAGTGAGAAACAGTATATGAGTGAAAAGAAAATCATCTTTATCGACGTAGACGGAACACTGCTGAATTACGAGAATGAACTTCCGGCTTCGGCTGACAAAGCAATCAAACAGGCAAGAAAGAACGGCCATAAAGTATATATCTGTACGGGAAGATCCGAAGGAGAAGTATACGATTATATCTGGGATATCGGCCTTGACGGAATGATTGGCGGAAACGGTGCATATGTCCGTGACGGAGACACTGTAGTGCTGGATCAGGTAATCGATGCGGAAACAGAAAGAAGAGTGGTCGACTGGCTTCATGAGAAGGGACTGGAATTCTACCTTGAAAGCAACTCCGGTCTGTATGCAAGTGAAAATTTCGAAACACGTGCGGATGAAACAGTAAAAGAATACTCCCGCCGCAAAGGCAAGGAAGGCGCATCGGACATGACGGTGCGCAAGCTCTTTCCGGAAATGCTGTTCGGAGAAAATCTGTATCGGGATGATATCAAAAAGATCAGTTTTGTCCTAAACAGCTATATGAATCATCTGGAATCAAAAGAAGCGTTCCCGGAACTGAAAGCCGGAACCTGGGGAGGTGCAGGAGAAATTGCATTGTTTGGAGACCTTGGTGTAAAAGATATCTCAAAGGCTTACGCAATCGATTGTCTTTTAAAACATCTCGGTGCAGAGTTGGAAGATACAATTGCTTTCGGTGATGCAACTGTGGATATCCCGATGTTTGAACTTTGCGAAATCGGTGTTGCAATGGGAAGCGGCGGCTATGATTGCAAAGAAGCTGCGGATTATGTAACAAGCGATGTCGATGACGACGGATTATATAATGCGTTTGTTCATTTCGGATTAATTGAAGGAAACAAATAAGATGAGTATCAAAGTGATTTTGCTGGATATAGACGGGACATTGACAAATTCAGAAAAGATCATTACACCGCGCACGAAGGAAGCATTGATGAAAGCGCAGGCTGCGGGCATCCGTCTTGCGGTTGTTTCCGCAAGAACGGAAAACGGCCTCGCAAGATTCGGCAGATGGCTAGATTTTGAACATCACCACGGTATTCTGATTGCCTGTAACGGCGCGCTAATCAAGGATATGGAAACAGGAGATGTATTGGTGGACAAATCCATGCCCGCACAGCTCGGAAGCGAGATTCTTGAACATCTGAAAAAATTCAATGTCATACCCCTTGTGGCAGACGGGGAATATATGTATACAAACGATGTATTCTCGGGAATGCTGCATCTGAAAAACGAAGACGGAAGCATCCGGGAATGGAATGTGATCGAATATGAATCCAGATCCAATGAATACATTCTTTGTGAAAAGAAAGATTTGGCAGAATATTTCAAAAACATCCCTTTACCGAAGATCCTTGTTGCGGGGGAACCGGATTACATGCATGAGATCGCGGAAGAAATGGCGGGTCCGTTCAAAGAAACCACAAGCAATGGTTTTACCGCTGATTTCTATTATGAATTCAATCCTCGTGGTGTCGATAAAGCAAAAGCAATAGAAACTGCTTATAAAAAAATCGGTATTACACCCGATGAGATGATGTCATTCGGAGACCGTGAAAATGATATCCCGATGCTGAAATACTGTAAGTACGGTATTGCGATGGGAAATGCCGTACAGGCAGCTAAGGATGCCGCTTTCGATATTACACTTGACAATAATCACGACGGTATTGCCGAATCAATTTACAAATACATTCCTGAGTTAAAAGACTAATCGAAATATTCAGAAACCGCGGCTGATGTATAAAGTTCCCGACCATGAAGCAGAGAAACGACTGATTTCCGGAAAAACAGGCAAAAACAGACGAAAAGTAGGGATTCAAAGGCTTATATGAGGGATTTTTAAGTGATTTTGTACATTTCGCCTTTCAAAATCCCCAGCTGCCCCCAATTTTTCCCCAATA
>CACYEP010000134.1 GCA_902773425.1 uncultured Erysipelotrichaceae bacterium
ATCGAACATCCTTCCCATTGGTTAGATAAGTACGACGCGTATTCCGTAGGTGTCTGCACATGCCGCAAGCAGCAGACCATGCGCGGAGAAGGCTCCGGTGAAATCGAAGGTGAATTCTGCATCGGTGTCGGCGATATGGCAGACTATTGCGTACAGTCCGGCAAAGGCCGCTACATCAACCGCGAAGAAGCTCTTGAAATCCTCGAACGTGCGGAAAAGAGAGGCTTCGTTCATCAGATCACCAACATTGACGGCGAAAACAAGATCGTCGGTATCTGTAACTGTGCGCCGGGTGTCTGCAACGCTTTACGTACATCGCAGTTATATAACACCCCGAACATGAGCGCATCCGCATACCGCGCAAAGGTTGAAACCGACAAGTGCGTAGCCTGCGGCAAGTGCGTAGAAGTCTGCCCGGTAGGCGCAGCAAAACTCGGTCAGAAGCTTTGCCTCAAAGACGGAAGCGTCGTGAAGTATCCAAAGAGCGAACTGCCGAACACCGTCAACTGGGGACCGGATAAGTGGAACCCGAATTACCGTGAAACCTCCAAGATCAATTGCTACGACACCGGTACTTCTCCGTGCAAGACCGCATGCCCGGCACACTTGGCTGTACAGGGTTACATCCGCATGGCAGCGGAAGGAAGATATCTGGATGCGTTAAAACTGATCAAGCAGGACAATCCGTTCCCGGCAGTATGCGGAGCTGTCTGCAACCGCAGATGCGAAGACCGCTGCACCAGAGGCACGATTGACCGTCCGGTCGCAATCGATGAAATCAAGAAATTCATCGCTGCGCAGGAACTTAAGGAAGAAAACCGCTATATCCCGGAATGCTTCAATGACGAAGGAAACGAATGGGTTGATTACCCGATCGCTGTCATCGGCGCAGGTCCGGCAGGCTTATCCGCGGCTTACTACTTACGTGAACACGGCTATCCGGTAACCGTCTTCGAAAAAGAAGAAAAACCGGGCGGTATGTTACGTTACGGCATCCCGAACTTCCGTCTGGAAAAGGATGTCATTGATGCGGAAATCGAAGTCATCAAGGCGATGGGCGCGGAAATCAAGTGCGGCGTCGAAGTCGGCAAGGATGTCACGATTCAGCAATTACGCGAACAGGGCTACAAAGCATTCTACCTTGCGATCGGTATGCAGGGCGGAAGATATACCGGCGTATCCGGCGAAGATGCGGACGGCGTATTAACCGGTGTTGATTTCTTACGTAAAGTCAATACTCCGGAAGGATACAAGCTGGAAGGCAAGACCGTTGTCGTAGGCGGCGGAAACGTTGCGATCGATGTCGCGAGAAGCGCGCTTCGCGCAGGTTCTTCCGAAGTCACCATGATCTGCCTCGAAGGCCCGAACGAAATGCCGGCTGCGAAGGATGAAATCGCGGAAGCAAAAGAAGAAGGCATCATCATCAAGAACGGCTGGGGTCCGAAGGAAATCTTAACCAAGGACGGCAAAGTCACGGGTATCGTCTTCAAACAGTGCACCGATGTATTCGATAAAGATCACCGTTTCAATCCGGTCTATGATGAAACCGTCACCATCGAATTCGATTGTGAAAACGTACTGCTCTCCATCGGCCAGGCAGCTGTATGGGGCGACTTGCTGAAAGATACCAAGGTTGAATTAAGACGCAACGGAACCGTTGTCGCAGATCCGGTTACCTTACAGACGGCAGAACCGGATATCTTCGTCGGAGGAGATATCTATCACGGAGCGAAGTTTGCGATCGACGCAATCGCGGAAGGCAAGGAAGCATTCGTTTCCATCAACCGCTACGTCCATCCGGGCAACAGCTTAACCATCAACCGCGACTTACGTCAGTTCATCGAATTAGACCGTGATGATATTCTGGTCGAATCCTATGACAACGCGAAGCGTCAGGTTCCGGGCATGAAGCCGGGCGACGCGACCAAGACCTTCGAAGACCTGCGCTTACCGTTCACGGAAGAACAGGTGAAGGCGGAAGCGAACCGCTGCCTGAAGTGCGGCGCAACAACCGTCGATGAAAACAGATGCATCGGATGCGGACTCTGCACAACGAAGTGCGAATTCGACGCGATCCATCTTGAACGTACACATCCGCACGCAAGCGATATGTACAAGGCGGAAGAAAAGATCAAGGTCATTGCGCCGTACGCAATTAAGCGAATCACCAAGATCATCACCAAGAAGAAATAATCAGTTTCTGAAAATTACTAAAAACGGTAAGGCTGCATACCTTACCGTTTTTTTTTTTTGAATCTATGTTTTCTAACTGAGCGTTGTTCCCGTGAACAAGCTTACAGCCAGAATGATGATGATGGCGGCCGGAGCAACATATTTAATCAGGAAACTGTAGGCCTTGGCCATGCGGAATTTTTTACCGCACCGCTCTGCCTCCGCGACTGCGCTTTCCGGTTTCCACACCCATCCGACAAAAATGCAGCATCCAAGCGAGCAAAGAGGAATCAGCAAGCGGTCTGTCACAAATTCCATCGCATCGCAGAATGCCGGGTGCGTGATGCCGTTTACAAAGTCAAACCAGATTCCCTTGATATCAAACGCAGCCTGGGAACAGGTATAAAGACATCCGGCCAAAAATAGGATGATACAGGAAACCAATGTGGTTTTCGTGCGGTTCCAGCCGAACCGTTCCGTAAGGAAGGCAACGACGCTTTCGATAATCGAAATGCAGGAAGATAATGCTGCGAAAAGCAGCAACAGATAGAACAGGAATCCGAAGATTACTCCGCCGGACATTTCCCGGAAAACGCCTGCTAGGGAGACAAACGCAAATCCTCCGCCTTTTCCTACGCTTTCTGAGCCCAATGTTGCGAACACGGCAGGTATGACAATGAATCCGGCAATGATTGCGACAAGCGTGTCCATCACGCAGACCACCAGCGTATTCTTTTCCAGATCATCTTCTTTCGGAAGATAGGAACCGTACGTCACCATAATGGACATACCGATGGATAATGAGTAAAACGCCTGGGATAATGCGCTTAACAATGTATGACCGTTGATCTTGGAGAAGTCCGGTTTCAGCATATACATAACTCCCTCCAACGCTCCGTGAAGGGTAACCGAACGCACCAGCAGTATAATCAACAGAACAAATAACGCCGGCATTCCGACCTTGTTGAATTTTTCGATGCCGCCCTTGACGCCGCGGATGATAATATAGGCACTTGCCGCGGTAAACAGGAACGCAAACAGGATGGTTTCCCAGGGGAATCTGGATGCGCCCGTCACGGAATCATATCCCAGAACTCCGTAGAAGAAGCCGAGCGGATCTGCGTATACTTCTTTGGACTCTGCCAGATATGCGTAGACATATCTGAGAACCCAGCCGCCGACATGGAAGTAAAAACACGCAATGACGACCGCAGCCACCCATCCTACCAAGCCCGTCCAGGTAAACTTTTTATGGCCCAGCCGTTTGAAAGAATCCACCATATTGGATTGACTGGCCCTTCCGATCGCGAGTTCCGACAGCATGCACGGCATCCCGATCAGTAAAACGATGGCCACATACAAAATCAAATACGCTCCGCCGCCGCCTTCGTAAGCTTTTCCGGGGAACTTCCAGATGTTGCCCAAGCCCACTGCCGAACCGGTCGCCGCTAAAATAAAGCCGAGACGACTGCCCCACTGCGCTCTTTTTTGCTCCATATGATGTTTCTCCTTTAATCTGAGATATTCTATTTATATTATATCGTATTCTTCTTTCGCTTCACAATAAAACAGGCAGAAAGCCTGTTCTCTCAATAAACATTTTCTTCTGTCACCACAAGGTCCATCGGGATATCCTCCCGGTCCGCAGGAACTTCTTCAACAATTTGCGCTTCAAAGGCCAGAGCTGTCTTGGGACACTGTGTCTTCGCAAGATAACGGTCGTAATAACCTCCGCCCTGTCCAAGACGGTGTTTCATCTTATCAAACGCAACGCCCGGGACAATCATCCACTCGATTTCTTCCGGTAAAACCGGCTTTTGATCCATATCCGGCTCATAGATCCCAAGATGATTTCTCCGGGACAATTCTTTGCGGGACATAATGGGCACGAAATCCATTTCACCGTTTCTTTTGATTCTCGGAACTGCGGCTGTCTTACCGCCCTTCAGCGCGTCTTCGATGATCTTTTCTGTCGAAACTTCATCGGGCGTGCTCACATAAACACCGATTACGGCCGCTTTCCGATAGTCCGGAAGACTTCTTACCCGTTCAAAGATTCTGCGGGATTTTTCTTCTTTATCCGGGATATTCTTCCGGACCGCACGCATGATTTTACGTAAACTTTTCTTATCCATATCACATTAACGGCGCAAACACGCGCAATATCGATAACCAGAATTCTTTCAGCGGACGGTAGGTGCTTTCTTTCAAGGTCACCGGATGGCTCTTTTCTCTGGCCTCTTCGATGTCCTTACGGATCTCTTTGATTTTCTCAGAGCCGATTATCAGGGTGCTGTTTTCAAAATGAAGATACAAGCTCCGGTAATCCAGATTCACGGTTCCCACCGACGCGACCGTATCATCGCTGACAAATACTTTGGAATGCACAAAACCCGGGGTATATTCATAAATCTTTACGCCTCCCTCGATCAGATTCCGGTAATAGGAACGGGTAATGGAATATACGATCTTCTTATCCGGAACGCCCGGGGTAATAATGACGGTATCCACTCCGCGCTTTGCACTCAGGATCAGCGCATTGATTAATTCCGTATCAATAATCAGGTACGGCGTATAAATGTAACAATACTTCTTTGCGTTATTGAGAATCGTCATGTAGATGTTCTGGGCAGTGATTTCATTATCCAGCGGTGTTTCCCCGTACGGTGCGATATACCCGTCTTTCGGCCCTTCCGACGGTTTAATACGGAAGCGGGACGGATCTTCCTTTTCGCCTTTTAATGCGTCCCAGTGCGTTAAAAACATCGTTGTGTATGAGTATACGGCTTCCCCGGTGATTTTGATAATATTGTCTTTCCATTCTCCCGGAAGTTTTTGATAGGTGTTGATGTATTCGTCCGCAAGATTAACGCCGCCCGAAAATGCGGTCAATCCGTCAATCACCATGATTTTCCGGTGATCCCTGTGATTCATGACAGCACCGATTACCGGATTGATGCGGTTGAACGGTATACAATGAATCCCTTTGGCTTCCAGTTCCTTCGCGAAATTTGCGCGGACGGTTAAAAACGATCCGAGGTCATCATACAAAACTCTTACATCTACCCCCTGCGAGGCCTTTTCCGCCAGGATTTCTTCAATTCCGTTCCACATCGTGCCCTTTTCAATGATGAAATACTCAAGGAAAATAAACTTCTCCGCCTTCTTTAATTCTTCCAGCATCACCGGATATCCAAGCTGGCCCAGCGGATAATAATCAAATCCTGTGTTCTCATACACAGGAAATCCGGATGTCTTGGAAACATAGTGCAGCAATCCTTTTTCTTCCGGATGTTCTTTTACAGCTTCTTCATAAACACCTTCGTCCTGTACATATTCCTTCCGGAATTCCAGAGTAGACCCGGCCAGTTTCCAGAAAGTCTTCGACGAAATTAAATTGGCGCCTAACAAGGCATAGATGGCGGTTCCCAATACCGGTGAAAGCATAATTCCCAAAATCCAAATCATATCGGAGGAAAGATGTTTACTGTTTTTGACAATGCCGAGCACAATGATGACGCTCAGAATGCGCAGTACGGATTCGATCCACGCCGCCGATACCGCAAACCAGCGAAATATGAACTGAATTACGGTAAGCTCAATCAACACCATTACGATCATGAAGGTTGTACGATTAAAAATCATCCGGAACAATTTCATAAAGATACCTCTGCTCTGTTATTGTAACAAAAAAGCGGTGTATCGGTTACACCGCTGATATACATGATTCGAATTACTTATTCTTTTCTTTTGCGCGCTTATCGTTGATGATATCCATTTCTTTTTCGGTAATCATCGTGACACCGTTTTCCTTCGCCCACTTGATGCATCCTTTTAATGCCGTCGGAAGGAAAATACGCGGAACATTTACCAAGCGTGCAAGAGCTTCATCCGTGAACTTAACCGACGGATCGATACGGTCTGCCGCATAGCGTACGGACTGTACGGTCGTCTGGCGCATTGGCAATAATTCCGGAAGCATCCATCTGTGCTTGTGATACCAGAAGTTCTTGGAATCACGGTAACCGTAGTCTACCGGTAACGGCGGGAAGTCAGATCTCTTCACACCGTTGATGATCGCGTTGTAGTATTTTTCCTTCATTAAGATGTGGTCGACCTTAAGAACAAAGTGCGCTCCGTACGGAGTCGTGATTCCGTTGAAATCATGATACTTTTCCAGTTCATAATGGTCTTTGCCTTCTTCCAGCGGCTTATCATCCTGCGCATTGTCCAGCGTGTCCACCCATGTGCACTCCATGGCCTGTACGGCTTCGGTGATGACCTTCGGATAAACACCGTTCGGATCTTCCTTTGCGCGTAAGCCGTCTTCCAGATGGAACTTGAAATCTTTCATCTTTTCAGCCGGCGTATCTCCCGGCCAGCCCAAACGCACCATTTCCTTGAAGGAAGCGCGGTCATCCGGCAGGAAGTTAATAACGCACTTCTTGTGTTTTAATAAGTTCTGCGCGGTATTCGAAGAGTTCCGGCAGCTTAACAGCATCGCATAGTATTCCTTTCCCGCGACATAGAACGGCTGAATCAGGGAGTACGGACCGCAGGTCGTCTGACCGTCATCCGTCAACGTGCTGATCAATACCGCCGGCATCGGAAAAAATAAAGATGTCTGGTAAAAGTTATCGACAATTCGTAAATCTTTAAAACTGCTCATATGATTTCCTCCTATTTGTGAAACAGGCGATCCCCTAAAATACGCACCTGTTCAACACTGATTTGAGACTTCGTGGACGCAGAAAGAATCGCTTCCGATAAAATCGGGGCAATCTTCTTATCTTCCTCAAAGCCGAACCGTTCCAAAAGGCCTTCGATCTTCTGATTGATCTGTTCCTGCAGCATCGGATGATATCTCTGGATAATTCCGGTGGTTTCATTGCCCTGGGCAAATTGGTTCCAGACCGAAAAATAGATGGCAGAGAAGCCTTTGATGGCGTCGTAAATACCGATCAGGCCTTCCGTCACGTCCTTTGCGTTTTCGCAGGAATCATCCATCATGACTTTGGCCTTTTCCCAGTCCATACTCATGACACTCGCAATCAGAACCATTTTGCTGGCATAGTAGTTATAAATCGTACCCACGCCGATGCCGCAGTCCTTCGCGACATTACGCATAGAAAAATTGTGATAGCTTCCTTCCAAAAGAATCTTTTTTGCGGAAGCAAGAATCATTTGTTCAGCATCATCTATAATTTTCGGCACGGTTTATCTCCTTAAATGAACGTTGTTCATATAAATAGTACCTGTTTGTTAAACGTTTGTCAAAAGGCGTTTCCGGCTATTTCTGATTTAGCGCATAAACCCAGAAGAACAGGATCATAAACAGTTCCCCGAACATCCCGATCATGAAAATCAAATCGAAATTTCCCGTCGCCGGACCGAGCGCGGAAAATGCGAACATCAAAAAGCCCGCAAGGAACAGCGCCGGCGTCTTCTGTTTGATCCAGACAAAGATTCCCGAAATAATAAGCGGCACTACAGTCCCGTACGACAATACACGGAGGAACTTTTCCGCGAAGGCCGGAGTTGATTCCGAAGATAAGCACCGGGTGATTCCGGCAACCTGCGAGATTTCCAATTTCGTCATAAACCCGGATACGGCACCCGCGATCATGATCAGCGCGGTAACCGCATAAACAACCGTCTTAACTCCTTTTCGCGCATGTAATGCTTCCGCGCAGATTACCAGAAGAAGCGGAATCATCAATCCGTGAAACACGAAACGGAACTGACTGAGTGCACGCAATACTCCTTCCGGAAGAAGCGAACCTGCCGCCAGCACAAACGCGTCATAGCAAAGCGCAAAAGCAATCAAGGCCATCCAAAGGATCACAAGGCGTTTTTTCTTCAGATACTGTGCCAGAAGCAATCCTCCGAGCACAAGTTCCAAAACGCAAAGCACGGTCACAATCAGCGTACCGTTCCCCAGCAAAAAATTTCTCATAAAGCATTTCCCTCTTTTTATTTATCATATCAAATTCATGACGTCTTTGGCATTTTCATGATAGGATATTTCCATGAAACGGAAATACTTCTTTTTTGACATCGACGGTACAATTACGATTCGGGAAACCGGTGTACCCGTTCCTTCAGCAGTTGAAACAATTCACCGGCTGGAAAAGGCCGGGCATTTTGTCGCCATCGCGACCGGAAGAGCCCAGTACAAGGCCCGCCCGTTCATGGAATCCGTCGGCATGTCCAATATGGTGTGCAACGGAGGCGGTGGCTTGGTTGTAAACGGAGTTTGCGTTGACAACAAGCCCTTGGATTTGGAACTGTCCAAGGCAGTTGCCCGTCAGGCGGAATCCCTCGGGTACGGCATATTGTTCGCGATCGACGATTCGGTCAATGTGTATGCGAAAGATGACCTGTTTATCCGCCAGTGCGGGAAGCGACAGGAACCGACCGAGTATCACTTTGATCCGGCATTTGACTTTGAAAAACTTCCCGAAATCTACAAGATGTACATCTCGATCCCGATTGAAAAAGAATCCGATCTGACATTGCGGGACACCCTGGGACACCTCCGGTTCGTAAAGGAGTATTTGATGTTCCAGCACGATGACAAGCGCGAAGGCATCCTGCGTATGATGAAATATCTTCACGGGGATCCGAAAGATGTTGTAGTCTTCGGAGATGACACGAATGATATGGTGATGTTTGATCCGATGTGGACTTCCGTTGCGATGGGAAACGGACACCCGGATCTCAAGAAAATGGCGACGTATGTCACCGCGAAGAACTCCGAAGACGGCATTCTGAAAGCCGCGGAACACTTCGGATGGTTTGAAAAAGTTGATGAATAAATTCCTGGACCTTCAGGAATTTTTCTTTCCGGCGCGTAGTAAGTAGTGCGGGGATACATAAGGCCGAGTTCCTGTCAGAATTCGTACAAAAGACCTGCCTCCTGCCCTATTCCTTTTGTGTCCCCGACCTCCGATTTGTATTCTTTATTTGTTTTTTTATATAATATTTATAAAGGAGGTTCTCGCTATGAACGATGAGAAAGTCAATAACACTTCCGCACCGGATGAAGCGACTGTACAGGCCGCGGAAAAAATTGTTGCGGGAGCTTTGAAAAAGAACGGAAAGAATACCCTGAGGGGAGTTAAAGGATTCTTCAAGGGATTGTTGGTCGGCGTGATCGCCGGAATGATCGTGATGTCCTTATTTGCGAAATTCACCAGAACAACCTTGTTCGGAAAAGTAAACGAAGGAAAAGAGACTCTCGACCATGTGATCAATCACACCTTATTCGGCTACACCGCCGCGGATTATTCCGAAGCGGTATTGGGCGAAGCAACCGAGCATCAGGAATTAGTCGTGATGGAACAGCCGCTGGATGTTACAACAACCATCACCAAGGCAGGTCTTGGAAATCTGGAAATCTTCAGTAAAACCAAAACGATGACCTATTTCGGAAAAGGCGTATACACCGTGAATCTTTCCGGCCTGCGGGTCGAAGATATCACCGTGGACAACACCAATAAAACCGTCACGGTTGCGATACCGCACGCGGCATTGCAGTATGTAATTCCCGAGCTTGAAAAAACCCAATTTGAAGATACGGAACGCGGACTTTTGGCATTCGGTGACATCAAGCTGACCGCCGAAGAAACCAACGAAGTCGAAACATCCGTCTACAACTCCATGCGTGAAAGGCTCGAACATCACGAAATGTACGAAGAGGCCGACCTGTTTGCGCAAATGAAAGCCTGGGATATCTTCCAGCCTCTGGTATCCGAAGTATCTCCGGAGTACAGACTCTTAGTGGTATTCAAATCCTGATTTTTCAAAAAAAGACACATTCAAAAAGCGGCGCGTGTGCGTCGCTTTTCTATGACACAGTAATGAACATTATCTCCTGTTCTGATTCAGCATTTTCTTATAGTCGGATAATCCTGAATATAGTTTTTGCCTGACCGGATTATTCAATAATGAGTGCGGACCGTTATCAGCTCGCCTATGCATTTTCAAAAGAGTCTCTTTTGATATTACCAGTGCATTCTTCAGGACATCAGTGACAGACAATGTTTTCTTGCTTTCATTTCTGAACCGGTGCTCCGTAATAACGGCCTGATCTTGAACATTCAACACAACGGCCGCATCCATCTTAAGATCTACCGCGTGTTTTCCTCCGCCGTATGCCACCATAGGCTGGGAACCGGTTCCGTCCGGTTCTTCCGACACAAAGAAGTAGACATCTTCCGCCAATTCCTGGAACCCGGTTAACCGGAAACTGTATTCATGTTCGCCTTCGGAGACCGTAAGTCCCTCCAGCACATAATTTCCTTCCCCGTTGATTTCCGCAGGGATTTCACCTTCCTGAAGTTCTCCCGAAATACGGATTCTGGCGAAGATGCCGTTCTCATCCGATGCCTCCAGCACAAGATCGTTGCCTTCCGTATCCTGTGCATTCAGCGCGAATTCCATCTTCGCATAATACACATCATTTTCATGGTTTGCATCAAGGTTCGCCGGGTCATCCGCCGGTCTCCCGGTGATTTCAACCGAAACATCTTCAAATGTGTTCTGCGCATTGAATACCGTATTGGCTGCCGTGCGAAGCGCCGGAGAAGATTCACCTTCTCTTAGAAGATCATAATAAATCTTGAATAACAGTTCCGCGTCCTGTTCGTCTGCCGGAACACCGTTTCGAATATAACCGACTTTGTTGGTGTAGTACGCGTTCAGGAATGTGATTCCTTCCATGGCGTTACTGTTGGTCCAAACCGCGAACTGTGTTGCGCTCATCGCGATTCCGTCGTTCAGGCGGTTCAACTCCTCTTCGGAATATTTTCCGGATGCACGCATCCATTCCCGCATCGCTTCTAAGCTTCCGGTTCCTGATTCCGTTCCCCAATATCCTTTTGCGGCTGCCGCGCGGATCTTGGAGGCTTCCGCCGCAGAATAATATGCCGCATCTTCCAGGTTATAAATGTTGTAACTGTATCCGTAATGAGGAACCGTTTGGAAATCCGCGCAATAGGCACTGAACGGGTTTCCGTTTTGATCAATCATCGTAAAATGTTCAACATAGTCATACGGTGCGGGGAATTCACCTTCCGCCGTTTTATCTTCAAAATATATCCGCGGAACCACCAAACGTCTTGACCCGGTCAATGACGCATGGTCTCGCCGCGCATACAGGGTAATTTGTTCATCCTGATAAATCGGTTCTTCGTCCGGAAGATTTTCGTAATCCGGAGTTGTGAACGCACGGGCCGACCATAATGTGCTGAATTGATCGGATCCGGCAAGAAGATACCCGTACCCGTCCTTAATCTCATTTTCTTTTCCGCTCACATCCAACGGATCAACGGCCGTAATCATACCGTTTTCATCGGATGCCGCGGTGTTGTTGTGAAGGAATGACATCTGATCGGCAGCGTCCGTGTTTTCATCGGTTTTGCGGATTCCCAGGACTGAAGAAGTAAGTCTTCCGGGATTTGTGACCGTAACTGTTGTGTAATCGTATATTCCGTCTTCCGCGTTTTCTTTCATATCGCCGGTTGTTGACTGCGCGCCGGAAACAGTCCCTTCCGCACCGGATGATTCACTTATTGAAACTTTCAGCTTCGGTGCCTCATTGTTTACCGTTTGATCAAATCCGCCTTCCGCGGTATAAGAATCATCTGCGCTATGTACCGCATAATGCTCGGAAGAAGAATAAGTTCCGTTCAGGTCACGGTGTACCGTGCCTTCATAAGATGCCGTTAAATCCGGATCCGCGGTTTTTGACGCGTTCAGCGTGACTGTCAAATTTCCGTTTTCGGATTGCGTATCCGCCGAGGCGTCCAGTTTTTCGTAATGTCCCGGGGTTGTTTCCGCATAAACTTCTTTTACATAGCGGCTGTTTTCCAGGATTGTATTCGTGAAGCACGCGGAAATGATGTCAAATCCGTCCTTTCCCGGATGAGGTCCTTCCCAGAACAGCTTGCCGAAGTTCTTCCAGAATTCTTCCGTGATGGTAAGATCATCCGGAAGGTCGAATGCCTTATAGATATCAACAACGGTGGCTCCCCAATAGTCCGCAACACCGCGGATCATTTCATTCATCGGAAGAGCGGTTTCAAGCCGCTTGTTGCCCGTGCGCGCATATCCGCCGGATGCCGGCAGCAATGTAAATGTATATATTTCCGCGGCCGGATAAGTTACTTTGATTTTGTGCAGCATAATACTGTAAGCTTCCGCCGCCGTCACAGGTTCCGCGTAAACATAGTTTCCTTCTTCATCCGTCGATATCAGCGCATCGAAATCAATATCTTCCACGGAACCGATTTGTTCCTGTTTCGCTCTTGCGATTTCGTTGGAACCGATATACAGCGCAATGATATCCGGGTCCTTCCCTTCCAATCCGAGATGATACGGACGGGTCTTGTACGCCAGCATATCCTTGAGATAATGATCCCATTCCTCGATGGGTGACTGCGCAATCAAAAGCCCGGTGGAATTCCCGGCGTTGCTGACAAGAATCGACGCCCCGAGTTCATTCGCGGACTGAAGCCACCAGGTATCTTCCGCAAGAAATTCATTGTTATGGACATAATCCAGACTCGCGTCTGCCGGTCCGTAATACGGTTCACCGAACCGGTATTCGCAATCTTCATCCGTGATCGGATACTTGTCGCTGTATCCCATGTAAGTGGAAATACTGTCCCCCAATACCGAGATGGTTTTCCCTTCCAAAGGTTTGTGCACCGCATCGGAATCATACGGATTCCCGGACGCTTTTGCCGTCAATCTATCAAAATGAACGCCTGATAAGATCAATGCCGCCGCGCACAAAACACATAACAATTTATTCCGAAACCGTCTTTCTTTCGTCATAAACACGCCCTCTTTCCGGTGAATAACGCACTTATTGTCGTGAAACTCCACAAAAACTTTACAAATTAATGATACCTACACAGGCACTCAGTCAACAAATACTTGCCAAAAAAGTCACGCTCCGGTGTGCGTGACCTTGTTCTTATAAAACTGCCTAAAGTATTCTCAGGATCAATCCTAATAACCGGTTCTCCTTTACAGGAAGAACCCGGATATAAATCCGGGCTCTGTCCTAGCGGTGCGGACCGCCGTTTCCGCCCGGGAAACCGCCGCCCTGTCCTCCCGGAAAGCCTCCGCCGTTCGAGGGATCCTGGGGGAAAGACCCTCCGTTTTGGCTCGGGTCTGTCGGTTGGAACGGATCCTGTCCGTTCGTTTGTCCGTTTTGGCCGTACATGTCCCCCATGTTGCCTCCCATACCGCCGAACTGGTTGGTAAGCTGAGTCATTTTCGTACCGTTGACATATACTTCTCCGCCGTTTAACTGGGCAGAGCCGTCATAGTCAAACGGAGACTGCGCCGTAATATAGATCGTGCCGCCGTTGATTACGATGTTGCCGTTGGAGTCGATCGCATCGGTATCGCCCTGGCCCATGTTGACGGTTAATACGCCGTCATTCATCGTGAAGCACGGAGTATATCCGCTGACTTTCTGGGCCGCATTGACACCGTCATCCGACGCGTTGATTTCGATATTTCCGCCGTTGATCGTGATTAAGGTCGCTTCAAGTCCTTCACCGGCAGTAACCGTAATTTCTCCGGCGTTGACAGTCAATTCGTAATCCGCGTGGATTCCGTCATCATCACTCGCGATATCGACGGTTCCGCCGTCAAATACGATGCTGCCGTTGGAATGGATTCCGTCATCCGAAGAATCCACCTTTACATTTCCGCCGGATACGGTGATCGTTCCGTCAGACTTGATACCCTTTGCCGACTCGGTTGATGCGGAAGAAGAGGTAGTATTCCGGTTCTTACCTCCCCATCCCATTCCGCCGAATTGATTCGAGTTTGTAACCGCTCCGGTAGATCCGCCTGCGGTTTCCACGTTTACATCACCGTCTTCAATCACTACATCTCCCGATGCGTCGATGCCGTCGGTGCCCGCAGTGATGTTGATTGTTCCGTCTGCGATGTAGACATAACCCTTGGAAGTATCTTCGGTATTTTCGCAGTGAATGCCGTCCGTTCCTGCCTCAATCGTGATTGTTCCGTCCGCAATCCGGACACTGTCATTGGCGCGTAATCCGTTCTTCGCCGCTTCGATTTCATAGGTCCCGGAGGTAATCTTTAAATCATCCTTGGACAC
>CACYEP010000135.1 GCA_902773425.1 uncultured Erysipelotrichaceae bacterium
ACCTATGCCAACCAGATGACCGAAGGCCCCAAGCCTTCCAACGGCATGAAAGTCGCCATCGTCGGAAGCGGCCCGGCCGGATTAACCATTGCGGTCATCCTCGCAAGATACGGATACGATGTAACAATTTTTGAAATCCGCGATAAGATCGGCGGTGTATTGCGTTACGGCATTCCGGAATTCCGTCTGCCGAAATCCGTTCTGGATGACTTCGAATACCGTCATCTGCGCTTAAAGGGCATCAAGGTGCGCCAGAATACCACGATCGGAACTTCCATCACGGTGGACGACCTGTTCCGCGACGGCTACAAAGCCATCTTTGTCGGAACCGGTACCTGGAGACCGAAGACTTTGGGAATCAAGGGAGAATCGTTAGGCAATGTCCATTTCGCGATTGACTATCTGACTTCCCCGGATGCCTACCATCTCGGCGATACCGTCAACATCATCGGTGTCGGAAATTCCGCGATGGACGTTGCGCGCACCGCAATCCGGCATGGATCACGGAATGTCATCTGTTTTGCGCGTTCCGAACAGATTTCCGCTTCGCAATATGAAGTATCCTACGCGAAACTTGAAGGTGTCCGTTTCGAGTTCAACAAGACTCCGGTCGAAATCAAGGATGACGGCGTGATCTTTATGGACACCAAGGAAGATGAAAACGGAAAACGCGTTGCCGTCGAAGGAAGCGAAACCTTCTTCCCGTCCGACAGCGTTATCGTGGCGGTATCCCAGGGTGCGATGAACCGGATCGTATCCACGACAGAAGGTCTTGAAACCGATAAGCGCGGATTATTGGTTGCGGATGAAAACGGTCATACGACAAGACCGGGCATCTTTACCTCCGGAGATGTTGTGTCCGGCGCAAAGACAGTGGTCGAAGCGGTGGCGGCATCCAAGAAAACGGCAGAAGCCATGCACGAATACCTGCAGTCTTTGCCGAAAGAATAATTCACTGTTCAGCACAAAATAATCACAGGGCATGCCCTGTGATTTTTATTTTGCGGGAAATCGAAGATATACGCTCAAACGAACCTATTATATAATAATGGCATACATTGGCAGAGGTGCAGAATTATGAAAATTGGTTTTATCGGAATGGGAATCATGGGAAAACCGATGGCAATGAATCTTGTGAAAGCCGGATACGATGTCATGGTTTCCAACCGCTCCATGGAGAAATGTGAACCGGTTGTAAAAGCCGGCGCCGTATCGGGAGCTTATAAAGAACTTGCCGAACAGTGCGATGTCATCATTACGATGCTTCCGAATTCCCCGCAGGTCAAAGAAGTCATGTTAGGGAAAGACGGTGTGGCAGCGCACATGAAGAAAGGCGCAACGTTTATCGACACCAGTTCCATCAATCCGGTCGCTTCCAAGGAAATCGCGGAAGAACTCAAAAAGTACGGCATCGGCATGCTGGACGCACCGGTATCCGGCGGAGAACCGAAAGCTGTCGACGGAACCCTGAGTTTCATGGTAGGAGGAAGCCAGGAATTATTCGATCAGTATAAATCTCTTTTGGGCGCCATGGGATCTTCCGTTGTACGCTGCGGTGAAGTCGGTGCCGGCAACACCACAAAGCTGGCAAACCAGATCATTGTCGCCTGCAACATCCAGGCTCTTGCGGAAGCGATGACACTCGCACAGAAAGCCGGTGTGGATCCGCATCTTGTATTTGACGCCATCAAGGGAGGTCTTGCGGGATCGACCGTTATGAACGCCAAAGCGCCGATGATGCTGGAAGGAAACGATAAGCCGGGATTCAAGATCGACTTACACATCAAAGATCTCGGGAACGCGCTCGATTGTGCGCATTCCGTAGGATCTCCGGTTCCTATGACCGCCGCGGCAAAAGAAGTATTCGAATGGATGCACGCGCATGACGGCGGCCAGAAAGACCACAGCGCCATCGCCCAATACTACGAATACCTGACCGGTATCGAATTAGGAAGATAATCCGGAATTCTTTCATCCGTCCCGGTATTTTCCGGGCCGGATTTGTCAAAGGAGGCTCATATGAACCAAAAGCTCAGAATCCACGCCGAAAAGGCTGTGTATACCGCCATCAATGAGGTGCTTCCCGAAGGCGCTGTGCGGCGTGCACTGGCCGGACGTTCTTTCCCCGGAAGAGTATATTTGATTGCCGTCGGAAAAGCTGCGTCCCGCATGATCAACGCTGCCTTAAATACAGTGCCGGTGATTCCGGAAGACTGTATCGCGGTCAGTAAATACGGACACTTTGAAGATGCGGAAAAAGCGGTGCGCTGTTATGAAGCCGGGCATCCGGTTCCGGATGAAAACAGTATCCTTGCCGCCGGGGAAATTCTCCGTGTGACAGAATCCCTCCGGGAAGACGATACCGTGATTTTCTTATTGTCCGGAGGCGGAAGCGCCTTGTTTGAAAAGCCCTTGCTTCCACTTGCGGAATTACAGGACATCACGAAACAGCTTCTGGCATGCGGCGCGGATATCACGGAGATCAATACGATCCGTAAACGTTTATCCGCGGTAAAAGGCGGAAAGTTTGCGGAACATTGTTTCCCCGCACATGTGGAAGCCGTCATTCTGTCAGACATTCTCGGAGATCCGGCGGATATGATTGCGTCGGGTCCGGTCAGTCCGGACAGGTCTACATTTAAAGACGCAGTCAGCATCGCAGAAAAGTATTCCCTGAAACTGAGTGATCAGGCATGGGAATGCCTGAAGACAGAAACGCCGAAATCCTTGTCCAACGTGAATGTACAAATCGTCGGAAGCGTACGTGAACTCTGCAAAGCTGCCGCAAACGCATGCCGTATGATGGGATATGAACCGGTATACCTAACCGATCTTGTTTCATGTGAAGCGCGCGAAGCCGGAAGATTCATGGCATCCGTCCTGAAATCCCACTCGCGTGACGGGAAGAACCTCGCGTTCCTTGCGGGAGGCGAACCGGTAGTACATTTAACAGGAAACGGGCTCGGAGGAAGAAACCAGGAACTTGCCTTAGCTGCGTGCGAGGGGTTGCGGGGTGTTTCCAACGCGGCGATTATCAGTGCCGGATCGGACGGAACCGACGGGCCTACCGACGCAGCCGGAGGATACGCCGACGGAGATACGTATGACGAACTGGCAAAAGCCGGCATGAATCTGTATTCCGTGTTGGAAAACAATGATGCCTATCACGCGCTTAAAGCCGTCGGTAACCTGATCATTACAGGTCCGACCGGCACCAACGTAAATGATATCTGTATCGGTTTGATCGACGCAGAATAACGCGGTTCTCTTCTTATAAACAAAAAGTCATCCGGATCATTCCGCGAATGACTTTTTTTCACACATGGCGTCCCCGATGCGATTCGAACGCACGACCTACCGCTTAGGAGGCGGTTGCTCTGTCCAGCTGAGCTACGGGGACAGCGCCAATATTATACAACGGTTCCGCGTTTTGTGATAGACTAACCGTGTTAAACAACAAGGTGATACTATGAGAGCTTTATATAAAAACCAACCCGTTGACTACAACGAAGGAAACACCGAATTCGTAAAAGAATTCAATGACCAGATCCGACATACCGGCGCTGTTGTCTACAACTACCGGGACAATACCTATCAATTCATCCGCCGGTTTGAGGAAATCGCATTCATCAACGAACTGTATCCGTGGTACTTCATGGTGCGCCCTTCCCGGCTGCCGCGCGGAATTGATATTGAGATGGCTTACGATTTTGACCCGGAAGCCTACAAGGACGATGAAAACATTATGGCCCTTTGGGAACAGGCCGTAGAGGAAGGACAGCCGGTTTATGAGTATTTCGAAGACGGAGAAATCTACGAAAAGGAAATCATACCGTTAACCAACGCGCCGACCAAGCACACGGTCTGGATTCTGAATGAAGATGGAAGAGATTTCTTCGATGACCAGGATTCCTTAATGATCTTACCGATGATCAAGTATCTTCCGATTGCGAAGGAAGCCATCCGCAATTACACCGTTGAACCGTTTGAAAAGGATGTCCCGCTTTACTAGGACATCCTTTATTATTTTATTTGTGTTCGCTGATATATTGGTCTACCCAATACTCAAGATAATCGAAGTCTCCGATTCCGGCATCGAATAATGCCTGATGGAACTCCTTCGCGTTAAACTTGTCTTTCAGCTGGGATTCCGCCTTCGTGCGGAGATTCTCGACCTGAACCAATCCTACGCTGTACGGAAGGTAGGTTCCCGGTTCATCAATGGCCGCTTCATAGAAGATGGTGCCGGCACTCGGATCAAAGTAGCTGCTGACAAAGTCGGTAACTGTCTTTTCATCCGCATCTTCATAGTTGACCATGATATCGACAACGCCCATCACATAATAGAAGAACACGTTATCAATCTTGACATATTCCTTCGCGGAATCATTCTTGAAATCCGTGTAATCGATTGCCAAAGCTTCTACATACATGGCCCATCCTTCGGTATAGCCGATGAAATCCAGAATCGGCAATAACGGATTCGGATGATTCGTATAATCATAAGTAAACTGGAAACAGTGTCCCGGATATCCTTCATGCGCCAATACCGGATATAACGGCATGGAGGAATTCGGATTGACCTTGATGACGTTTCCGGATAACACATCGTCCATCGGAGGGATCAGGTAATACGCACCGACGGAATCGGACGCAACCGACGGATCCAGATAGTCGATGGAATATTCGACTTTTGCCTGTGCCGGGAAGTCCGCGTCCATCTTGGATTGAATGAACGCCAGAATCTCTTCCGGTTCTTCATATCCGAAATCCGGATAGTAGACTTCATTGGGATCGGTCACGCCGCGGGCAGCCTTCTGAAGGTTCGTGAGTGCCTTGCGCAGCGCGTTCATCATGAGTTTCTTGCCTTCCGTCGGTGTCATTGAAGAACTCGTCTTGTCCGCAAACAATGCTTCGTAGTACTTCTTCCCGTTTTCATCCGTGAATCTTCCGGTGGATGTTGTCTTATTGACCCGGTCGGCAAA
>CACYEP010000136.1 GCA_902773425.1 uncultured Erysipelotrichaceae bacterium
ACATTTTCACTTCTTGAAACCTGATTGGATACCTCACTACACCCGCTCAGCAATAACAGAAGACACAAAATAAAAGTACAACATTTTTTCATTGTACTTTTATTTTATCACGTATTTACCGGATTTCACTTCCTATCGGCATATCTGCCGTCAATATCGCTAATATAGGTTCTGCTTAGACTCTGAAAATTCGAATTAAAAAATGTACAGAGGAATACGATCGACAATCATTGTTTGAGTATGCTCCGCGTTTTTACCGGTTGATCTCCTACGGAATCGAAGCAACCCACCGTACATAGCGCTTTACCGTCTTGCTTCCCTCGGTTACATCTTTATAAACATAAATCGCGCTTGAAGATTTACTCATGTAATACGGACAGCCTGCCAGTTCGTCTTCCGCAGACATACCGTTCGTAATTATTCCGGCATAACTGTAATCCTCCGGAAGATCACATAATACTTGAGATTTGACTCTGTTTCCTTTTTCGTCCGCGTCAGCCGGCAACGGATAGTAATACACACCGTTTAAAACTAAGTATGGAGGCACATCAGGAGTTTCGTGCTTACAGCATCCTCCTATTTGCAAAATCACTATAATTACAAGTATTATTTTCGCAATTTTTTTACCAATTATAAATTGTCCAAACATAAGTATACGTTCTTTGCGCCCCTGTATAACCGTCCGGGATATGCACTCCTCCGAACTGGAAACTATCATTACTATTGTGCTCTGTTACCGTTTTCTGCCCGAAAGAAGAAAGAACCATAAATAATAAAAGTACAACACTTTTCATTGTACTTTTATTTTATCACGTATTTACCGGATTTCACTTCCTATCGGCATATCTGACGTAAGCACCTGTACTTTTCCGTCTTTCTCTGCCGTCAGGATCATTCCCTGCGATTCAACGCCGCGTAAAGTTACCGGCTTCAGATTCGCAATCATCACGATCTTCTTTCCCTTGAGTTCTTCCGGCTTGTAGTATGCCGCGAGTCCCGATACAACCTGACGGACTTCACCGCCCAGGTCGATTTTGAACACCAAAAGCTTATCTGCCTTCGGATGTTTCGTGCATTCCAAGACTTCTCCGACGCGCAATTCCAGTTTCCCGAAATCATCAATGGATACTTCCGGCTTATGAACCAAGGCCGGAGCTTTCTTCGGCATTAATTCTTCCGCCTTTGCGATAACTTCTTTCGCATCCAGACGCGCGAATAACGGTTCCACTTTCTTCGGAAGCACATGGCCTGTCTCATAAGTTCCCCAGGTCAATGTATCAAACGAAGTGTTCTTCGTGCCGATTTCTTCGAAAATCTTCGCGGCAGTTTCCGGTAAGAACGGTTCCAACAGGACACCCGCGAAACGGATGCCTTCCAGAAGATTGTATAATACAACTTCCAGACGTTCCTTCTTGGATTCATCCTTTCCGAGCTTCCACGGTTCGGTTTCATCGACATATTTGTTGCAGCGTCTTAAGAATTCGAAGATGACATCCAGGGAATCCGCGATGCGCAGTTCCTTCATCTTTTCCGCAATCTGACCGAATGCCTTTTCTCCCATGGTGCGCAGTTCTTCGTCATAAGATTCCGTGTATTCCTTAACGTTTTCCGGAAGACGGACTTCTCCGTCCTGGTACTTGTTGACCATCGCGATTGTACGGCTGACCAGATTACCTAACGTATTCGCCAAATCACTGTTGACTCTTTCCACAACCAATTCCCAGGTGATATTTCCGTCCTGGGCAAACGGCATCTCGTGCAATACGAAGTAACGCACCGCGTCCACGCCGAACAGTTTAACCAAATCATCCGCGTAGATCACATTTCCGAGCGATTTGGACATTTTGGATCCGTTCATCAATAACCACGGATGTCCGAAGACCTGTTTCGGCAACGGCTGTTCCAAACTCATCAGCATAATCGGCCAATAGATCGTGTGGAAACGCAGGATATCTTTTCCGATCAGATGTACATCCGCCGGCCAATACTTCGTATACTTTTCGCTTGAACCGTCTACGTCATAACCGATACCGGTGATATAGTTTGCCAGCGCGTCGATCCACACATAGACAACATGTTTCGGATCAAAGTCCACCGGTACGCCCCATGTGAACGAAGTACGGCTGACGCAAAGATCCTGTAATCCCGGCTTTAAGAAGTTGTTAACCATTTCGTTCTTGCGGGATTCCGGCTGAATGAATTCCGGATGAGTCTCAATGTGCTTCATTAAGCGGTCCGCATACTTGGACATACGGAAGAAGTATGCCGGTTCTTTCGCGCGGCGCAGTTTCTGTCCGCATTCCGGGCAGATGCCCTCTTCCTTGACTTCGGAATTGGTATAGAACGCTTCGCATTCCGTGCAATACCAGCCCTCATATTCGCCGAGGTAGATATCGCCCTTGTCATACATCTTGCGGAAAATCTTCTGAACTTCCGCGACATGATCTTCGTCGGTCGTGCGGATGAAGCGGTCATACGACGTGTTCATCAAATCCCAGATACGCTTAACTTCTCCTGCGGTCTCATCGACGAATTCCTTCGGAGTTTTCCCGGCTTTCTTTGCCTTTTCCTCGATCTTCTGTCCGTGTTCATCGGTTCCGGTCTGGAAATAGACATCGTATCCTTCTTTTCTCTTGTAACGCGCAATCGCATCCGCTAATACTACTTCATAGGTGTTGCCGATATGCGGCTTTCCGGAAGTATACGCAATCGCCGTTGAAATATAATAAGGTTTCTTTTCTGACATAGTTCCCTCCCAATAAAAAAGGCAGCCCGAAGGACGTTTTCCACGCGGTACCACCTTTTCTCAGTTCTCATTGATCCTTAACGCGGAAATACGTGTCCGGCTCATGATTCACCGGACCGGCTCCAAGACCATGTTCCCTCCGTCCTATGCGCGCCTTTCACCGATTCAGCGTTCTCTTTGCCATAACCCGGAAGTACTCTTCTTTTCTTCGCCTTTGCGTTATCAGTATATCGGATAAAGCCTTTTGGATTCAACTGTTTTTGCGCTTTTTTGAATTCACATAAAAGCCTCCGGAACAAATCCGGAGGCTTTGTGTCATCTGATATTACAGAACTGTTTCCGAACCGTCGGAGCGCACAATGACGAATTGGCAGTTCATGCCGAACTTTGCGATCAAGCCCGCAATGACTGCCAGCGGCGCAGCGCCCGCCAACAGCGTAAACGTGCCTAACGCGGCTCCCGCATTCACGGAAACCGATGTGATCGTATCGCCGTCCTTATCACGCAATACGATTTTATCGACATTTCCCTGATCGATTGCATTCTTGATTTGTTTCAGAATGGAGTCCGGATTCCTGTCTCCGTCTTCAAATAATCCGAAAAAGCGGGAACCCGATTTCTTTTTCTTCTCCAGATAAATCAACGCATCAATCACGCTTCCGTCCGCATTCATCAAAGCTTCTTTCGCTTCTTCATAAGAACAGCCTGTTCTTTCAATGACCTGGTCAACTTCCTGTATGGAAAAATTCATGGCCGCACCTCCTTTTAGCAGTCTAACCATTCGACTGCTACAACATCAGTATAGACCATAACCGGGCAAGGATTCAAGTACCCGCCCGAAAGACAAAAAAAGCTCAGTCTCCCAAAAGGAAACTGAGCCTTCTGTTTATTACAGACTGTTCGCTAACGCGTATCCTTCCCAAATCGCGTTCATGATGGTAGCCGCCTGTTTCGCATCACCGATTTCATGAACCGGTACGTCGAGTTCCGCAAGTTCTTCCTTCATGGACTTGCCCGGACGGAATCCTAATGCGGACACGACTGTATCCGCCTTGAGTTCGACCTTTTCGCCGTTATGATCAAGCACTACACCCTCATCGGTTACTTCGACAAGCTTATGGCCTTCCAGGACATCTACATGATGATATTCGAATAAGTCATGGATCATCATCGCATTCGGTAACGGTGCCGGCACGCCCGAGGATAAAATCTTGTCGAGCGCTTCCACAACGGTTACTTTCTTGCCCTTCTTCGCTTCGTCTAACGCGATTTCGCATCCGACCAAACCGCCGCCTACGACAACCACGTTCTGTCCGAGTTTTTCCGGATGATTGATTGCGTCAAGGGATACAACGGCTTTTTCCAGACCCGGAATCGCCGGCGCGGAAGCCACGGAACCGGTTGCCAGTACGACCACATCCGGGTTTTCCTTCCTGATGCAGTTGATGCACGGTTTGTGTTCCATCTTGATTTCAACATTCGGAAGTTCTTTCAGTTCTCTCTGATACCATTCGTTCAGTTCGCGGATTTCCTTCTTGAAGGAATGCGCGCCGGCTTCCACGAGATGTCCTCCGAGATGATCGGAAGCTTCGAATAAGGTGACATCGTAACCGCGTAACGCAGAAGTTCTCGCAACTTCCATACCTGCGACTCCGCCGCCTACGACAACAACTTTCTTCTTGCCTTCGCCCGGTTTCATGCCGTCGATGGTTTCACGGGCAGCCTGCGGGTTGACCGCGCAGCTTCCGTATAAGCCCTTGCTGACCAATCTGTCGAAGCAGCCAAGGTTGCATCCTAAGCACGGACGGATCTTTTCCGGATGATTGGACATTAACTTGTTCGGATATTCCGGATCTGCCAAAGACGGTCTTCCCAAAGTAACGCCGTCGATTTCTCCCTTTTCGATTGCTTCCTTCGCCTGTTTGTAATCCTGCATTCTTCCGCCTGCGAACACCGGGATGGATACTTCCGCTTTTGCCTTCGCAGCTAACGCGATTTCAAATCCCTGCGGCATATACATAGGCGGTTCCGCATAGTAGAACGAATCATACATTCCGGCATCCACGTCTAAGAAGTCATAGCCGTATTTTTCCAGCAATTTGGAGATTTCAACGCCTTCTTCGATGGTGCGTACGTGTTCTTCTTCTCCCGTTAATGTCGCCTTATTGTAATCCTTCACGAAGCTCTGTAATCCTAAGCGCATGCCGACCGGATAATCTCTTCCGCATAATTCATGGATGCCTTCCACGATTTCTTTCGCGGCGCGCAAACGGTTTTCCAATAACGGTCCGCCGTATTCATCGTCTCTGCGGTTGAAGAATGCGCTTCCTAACTGGTCTAATAAGTATCCCCAGTGCATCGCGTGCACTTCGATACCGTCAAATCCGGATTCTTTCATGATCTTCGAGCAGTTCACCAGCTGTTCGATTTTCAGCTTGATACCTTCTTTTGTCAAAACCGGAGACTTCTGGTCTGCCGTTCCGAATACGATGTTTTCGCTCGGAGAAGGAAGACCCGGATAGTTACGGCCTAAACCCATGGACAGCTGCGCAATGATCTTGCCGCCTGCCGCGTGAACCGAATCCGTCAGCTTCTTTGCCGCATCAATCCAAGGCTGTCCGACGTCTGCGGGGTTCGGACCTAACGCGGAATAAGGGTCTACTTTGGTGTCTGTGCAGATGGCGCCGGTCACGATCGTGCCGAAGCCGCCCTTTGTACGTTCCGTGAAATACTTAACGGTCTGATCATTATAAACCCCGTTTTCATCCCAGAAGCATCCCATGGTCATCGGAGCCATGAAAAAGCGGTTCGGGAATTCCGTTCCTGCCACTTTGACGGGCTCTTTAAAAATACTGTAATCACTCATATTCAATATTCTCCTTTCCTTTGAATTCATGAGCTGATCTCTTTTTTAGTATTACTATTATACCAAGAAATCAGGGATTCCTGCGCATTTGTTACGTGCCCGAGGCATTGTATTCATTTCCCGGGAAATTGTGTTTTTTCTTCAGAGCCTGTTTTACGTTCGTCCCGCACAATCATTTTATTCTTTATGAAAAGAATGTTATAATGTGAAAAAGGTGATCAATATGTTCGGTAAAAAGAAAAAATCTTCTTTATTGAGAAAATTAGGCATCGGTTCCACGGCCGGCGCTTTGACTGCGTACATCGGCTCGGAACTCAACAAAGCCGTAAAGCGTTATGAAATCAAGGATTCCAAGTTTGTCTCCGATCATTTCGTATTAGAGAAAAAGAAAGACATGTCCAAGGACTGTTACACACCGGCGCAAAGATATTATGAATTCGATGTTCTGAACCGGGAAACCCGTGAAGTCTTGGGCACGGCACAATTATTAATGGGCCAGGAAGAAGACTCCTTCTACGGAGGTCACATCCGTGTCAGCGGCAAGTTTGATAAAACACAGCGCCGCGAACTGGATACGACTCTTGCGGAAATCGCCAAGAACCATCTGATGTCCCATGTGAACTTCGTATGCGTCAAAGGCGACAAGGAAAAGAAAGCTTATTATGAGTCCCTCGGAGCGAAATTCGTCAAGACAATCAAAGTTCCGGAAGACTCTCACTACTACATCAAGAAACATCACGTCTTGGAACAATACCGCCTGGACACCGTGGACGAAAAGGTCATCCAATATATGGATCTGACCGCGAAGCGCAAGGCAGAAAAAGAAAAGAAAGCATCCTAACAGACAAGACACGGAAAAATCTTCCGTGTTTTTATTTTGCGCGCTATAACCCGTTTTATTTCGAACTTTTAATATTTTTTGCATTTTTCGAAATAACTCGGGGTTTTATAGTATAATTCGGTCAAGGAGGTATCCTATGAAATTGATTGACCGTCCTTACTATCTTCAACAATTAATCCGTATTATCGGCACCCCCGACATCAAGATCATTACCGGTGTCCGCAGATGTGGTAAATCAAAGCTCATGGAGCAATTTGAACAGTATCTTCTTGCGAATTATGCGTCTTCTGTTATCATCAAAATCAACTTTAACTTAAAAGAATTCCGAAAATACAGGACCGCAGAGTCTCTTGAAGAATATGCAGAGTCCAAGACATTGCCCGGAAGACGCTGTTTCCTTTTAATTGATGAAGTACAGCGCTGTGAGAATTTCGAAGAAGCCATCAACAGTCTATATGAGACCGGACTTTATGACATATACATTACCGGATCCAACGCCTTTTTATCCAGCAGTGACCTGTCCACACTCTTTGTCGGAAGGCAATACGAAATCCCCGTATACCCTTTCTCCTTAAAAGAATACATGAGATATTATGATTTATCTGACCCGCAATCTGCCTTTGAACAATACTTTTTTGACGGGGGAATGGCCGGTGCCTACCTCTACCCTTACACGGAGGAAAGATACAACTATATACGCGAAATCTATGAAACGCTGATTGTACGTGACATACAGCAAAAATATCACATCCGGAATAAAGCAATGCTGGATCAGATGATTGATTATATGCTGGACAATATTTCCAACATTTCTTCCTCCAAGAGCATTTCCGATAACCTAATCCGCAAAAAGGTCAAAACAAATGACAAAACTATCGGAAACTATATTCTTTATGTGTGCAGATCCTTTCTGTTCTATAAAGTCCGCAGATACGATCTGAAAGGGAAGAAATATTTGGAAACAAATGATAAATATTATGTCTGCGATCCGGTTTTTCGACGCGCAAAACTCGGAACCGTCAACATGGACTATGGACGCACTTATGAAAATATGGTTGCCATAGAGCTTCTTCGCAGAGGCTACGAATTATACGTAGGAAAACTGTACCAAAAAGAAATTGATTTCGTCGCGAAAAAAAGAGACGAAGAACTCTATATTCAAGTCTCCGATGATATTACCGACGCGAAAACTTTCCTCAGAGAAACCGATCCTCTTTTGAAAATTCAAAACGCTTATCCGAAAATTCTTATTGCGAGAACTCACCACCCGGAATATCAATATGAAGGAATCCGTATCATTGACTTGGCCGATTGGCTTGCCGACAGCAATTTTTAATTCCTATGAAAACACACAACACGCTCTGGACAAAAGATTTTACGATCCTGACCCTCGGAAGCGTTGTCTCCATGTTCGGAAACGCATTATCCGGTTTTGCGATCAGCTTAATGGTTCTCGATTTTTCCGAGTCCACGTTTTTGTATGCGCTGTTCATCATTGCGTATACCTTGCCGCAAATCATTATGCCTATCCTTTCCGGCGCTATCCTTGACCGGTTCTCGCGCCGTAAAACCATTTATACCCTCGACTTTATCTCGGCCGGCATCTTCGCACTTGCCGCATTCCTGATTTCCCGCGGAAAGATTCAATTCCCGGAATTCGCCCTGATGGCCTTTTTGGTCGGTTCCATCAACAGTATCTACATGACCGCCTACCAGAGCTTCTATCCGTTATTGATTTCGGAAGGCAACTACTCCAAGGCCTATTCCATCTCCAGTGTCCTTGAAACATTAAGCGCCGTCATGATTCCGGTATCCGCCTGGACCTACAACACCCTCGGCATTGTCCCTCTGTTGGGAATCAACGCAGTCAGTTTCTTTATAGCTGCCGTTATGGAAACCCAAATCTCTGCCGCGGAAGAATACATCGAAACCCAAAAGGCCACCGAAGACAAATCCCACCGTGTACGCCAGGTGTTCTCTGACATCAAGGAAGGCGCAGAGTATCTATTCGGTGACAGGAGTCTACGGGCTATCGCAATCTACTTTACCTTCTCCGCCTTTGCGGGCGGTGCCTCATCGGTTTTGACCCTCCCGTATTTCCGCGCAACCTATAATAACGGCGAATACATCTACATGGCTGTCTACGGCTGCGCCATCTTAGGAAGAGCCCTGGCCGGCGCCTATCATTACCGTCATAAACTTCCCGCGTCCAAAAAGTTCGCGATTGCGTTATCCGTCTACATCCTGACTTCCTTATTCGAAGGTTCCGTTCTGTTCTTCCCGGTTCCCGTCATGGCACTGTTCATGGGAATCTCCGGGATTCTGGGAATCACCAGCTATACGATCCGGATCTCTGCGACGCAAAGCTATGTCCCGGATGAAAAAAAGGGCCGGTTCAACGGCGCCTTCAATATGCTGAATACGGTAGGCATGTTGCTCGGAGAAACGGTTGCCGGCGCGCTCGGCGACTTCGTTTCCCCGCGTTATGTCATCATGGGCTTCATGTTCCTGTGTGCTGCGGCTGCCGTGATTTTCATCGGCGGAGCCAAAGACTCCGTATCCGCCATATACAACACCGACAAATAAAGCGGCTCACCTTCCGGCAAGCCGCTTTTCTTATGCATTATTTTTTAATTAATTTGAACGGTTTAACATCCTTGACCGCGTCTTTCGGATAAATCCTTACTTCGTCATTGTCTAAGTCAATCAGGATGTACTTGGAATTTCCCATGCCGAGTTCTTTCATGTACTCAAGCTGACGGTGGCCGTGTCTTGTCTCAATACGTTCCACCATGGCTTTGTGATCCTTGTCATTCATCGCATAGATCAGATCGACGCATGCCGTATCAATGGCACATACATCCAGCGAAGCCAGGATGCCTACGTTCGGTGTGACAACCGGTTCCGCAGCCGTACCTTCGCAGTCGCAGGACACCGACATATTCCGCATAACATTCACATAGCAGATATGATCCTTGAAGAAGTCGATGGTCGCCTTGGTGGACTCGGTGATCTTTTCCATTAATTCTTCTTCCGCTACCGACCATTGACCTCCGCCGACATGCGAGTGAATCCACTTTTTACCGATTTTGCCGTCTGCGCAGCCGATACCGATATTCTTATTGGATCCGCCGAAACCGCCCATTGTGTGGCCTTTAAAGTGGGTTAAAACGAACATGGAATCATAGTTGACCATGTTGGCACCGTGGCTCATTTCCGTGAACCAGTTTCCGCCTTCTACCGGCAGTAATACCGTTCCGTCTTCATCCATGATATCCACCGGGCAGAAATCCCAGCCGTTGACCTTTAATGTCTTGCGGTGCTTTTCCGTTGTATCACGGTCTCCTTCATAATAGGTGTTCGTTTCAACAATGGTCGCACCTTCCAGGGTCGGTTCTTTTTCGAAAACTTCCTTGACCCATGCGCTCGGGACAATGTTCGGTCCGTACTGTTCGCCGGTGTGTAATTTCACCGCAACTCTTCCTACGATGCCTTCATTGACCTTGCGGTAAGCTTTCAAGATGCCTTCCGGGGAGATATCTCTTGTGAAATACACAATCGATTCATTACCGGTTCGTTCTTCGTAAGGGATGTACTTTCTTCCGTCACTCATATTCTGTTCCGCCTTTCCTCTGTGTACTTATTTTATCATAGGATTATCCGATTTCACGATTCATATTTTGACTAACGGATATTTGTGATCCGGTGCCGGAAATTCTTCATCCAGCGCCTCGAACAGTTCCCGGATGCTCTCTTCCGGAACGGCTGAGAGGTTTTGTCGAAGATGATTTAACGAGGAAGTACTGAACAATGCCAGAACGTCTTCTTCCGTGATCCTTCGTAATAATACTGCCTCCGGTTCGACCTGCCATTTTGCGCATAGACGCATCACTCTTTCGTTATCCCGGATATTCGGATGTGAGATATACCCGGAACCAAGCGCGGAATACGAGATCGGGTGAATCCCGTGTTCCCTCATGAACGGCAATAATTCAACCTCGATTCCCCGTTCATACACAGAGTAGAACACCTGATTCGCAAACACATGATCCGTGTACTTCATCAAGTCTCTCAGATCTTTTGTGTCAAAATTGGAAACTCCCCACTCCCGGATCTTCCCGGACTGTTTTGCGGCTTCCATCTTGCGCACCAGCAGTTCCAGATCCGCATCTTCCCTCCAATGGAGAAGATACAGATCGATATAATCCGTCCCAAGCCGTTTTAAGCTTCTTTCCAGCGAACGTTCAAATCCCTCTTCGGTTACATTTCCCGGAAGAATCTTATCAATCAGGAAGATATTTTCTCTTCCGGCTTTTTCCAAAATCCCGGCTGCGCCTTCTTCCGCCCTTCCGTACATCTCCGCGGTATCAATCACCCGGATTCCGTACTCGCGGATTGCCGTAAGAAAAACTTCCTCTTTCCGGGAATCCGGTCCGTTCCAGAGGTTTGTTGTACCGAGTCCCATCAGGGACAGGTTGTGCGTCCAACGGTGATTTTTCATTGTTGAATCTATTATATCATTTCTCAAACGGGAATTAATTGCCTCAGCCCGTCTCTCTGTTAAAGGCACAAAAAAAGAAACAGATTTCTCTGTCTCTTTGAAAAATTAAGAATATGGAACAACCTGACTGTAGTATTTGAACCACATATATAAGTGATATACGGAGAATCCGAAATTGATACAAACCAGAAGAACCGTGATGAGTTTCATCCACAAAGGATACTTATTTCGGAAGGAAAGATACATGGCTGTCAGGGAAGGAATAAGGCCGATGGTGATTCTCATGAAGGAATACACAGGAAGATGTTCGGTAATGCAGGATAAAACCAGCAGGAGACTGATTGCCGCAACTTCAAGTGTGTTATTCCTGTGCTTTATTTGAACGATCTCTTTTTTCAGTTCTTCAATTTGAAGCTCTGTCACACTTTTTGCCTCGGTTTCTTCATCCTTTCCTTCTCCGCCCGAAATCTGGATGAAGTCTTCCGCGTTGGCACCGGTAATTTCTATGATCCGGTTTACTTGCTCAATGCTCGGAACTGATTCATCATTTTCCCAGCGAATCAAAGTTTTCCGGTCAATGCCGACTTGTTCCGCGAATTGCGATTTCGTGTAATTACTGTTTTCCCTGATTTGCCTGATTTTTTCTCCCAGCATTTTGCTTTTCTCCTAACCTGTTAATTTAAAATCGAAAAACGTGCATACGCCGGGCCATTGTACGGAACAAATAATCTTAGGTAGAACGTCGCCATTCCAAAGCCGTTAACAGCAGTTCCTGTAAAATACAATTGTGCTTGTGCCGGCAAAGAAGAAGTCGCATTGCTTCTGACAATATATAGCGAATCGTCAGAGAATGTTCCTCCGGTAACAATGATTCCTTTATCGTATACACTGTTAATTTGTCCTCCTCCGACAGCTCTTTGAAAATCTGCATAAAAACTCGCAGTAACAATCCCCCAACTCGCAGAAACTTTGGCTCCGTTCCATATTTGCCAATAAGTTCCATACGTTTGTGTCCCTCCTGAAATTGTTCCGGTAATTATTTCCGGAGTTATCGACAATTTGACACGAGACCCATCTGGGTATTCAAACAAGTAATATATCAATTCGTCTGATTCAACCGTTAAAACAGGATCAATGCTTTCAAGATCCGGGTTTAGCGAATCAATCGTTTCTCCGCGATTTACTTTTTCCGCCAACTTTTCCGCAGTTTCTTTTGAAATCCCAAGGTCTTGAAATTGCTCAATCATAATTTCGGTTTCTTTCGCAGTATCATTTGCTTCATTAATTGCATATAAGGATGTGATTGGCTGTATTGAAAATACTACCAATGTTGCCGCGATAATCATCTTAAACATTTTTTTCATATTCTTCCTCCTTCATGCTTTTCCTACTTTAAGTATGCCATGATTCTCCGTCTGATCTCCGCGGATTTTTTCCTCATTTCCCGGGAAATGTTCCTCAAAACCGATCGAGCGCAAAAAAAGAAACAGATTTCTCTGTCTCTTTCGTTGACTCTGTTTATTAGATTCCTAAGGTTTCGCGGACATCTACGATGGATTCCGGCGCTTTTTCTTTGATCGTATTCTTCATCTCTTCCAGCGTCATGTATTCAGTGCCTGCCAGAGCTTCCATTAACAGCGGAAGGTTGATGCCGGTGAAGCATTCTACCTTGTAGCCCTGCGGAAGCAATTTGTGAAGAGATAATGCGGTCATGTTGAAGGGAGATCCCGCCAGCATATCCACGAAAACCATCATGCCGTCTTCATCATAGTGATTGCAGATGACATTGGTGATCTTGCCTTCCAAATCTTCAATGGTGTCACCCGGATATAATCCGATTGTGTGGATCCGGTTCGCCATTTCATCAAAGAACATTCTTGCGCTTTCTCTGAAGCCGTCTGCTAAAGGTCCGTGTGTTACAACTAAAATTCCAACCATTGTCGTTTTCCTCCGTTTTATCGTTTTACATAGAATCGATATTTCTTAAACAGTATTCCGTTGCCGTCCAGTGTTGTGTTCTTGGAAAAATGCGCAAACACATTGGCGGCTTTCAACAGAACAATCGAAAGCTTTTGAATTGCGTCCTGCAGTTCTGTTTCCGGTTTGGCAGTAGCATTGGAAACGATATAACGCGCATAACCGATCATATCGTTCCGGATTTCTTTCTTCTTGTCTTCGTTATCTTCCGGATTCCCGTTACGGACATCCACTTCCGCGAACATCTCAAACCGGTTCCGGTAGTATTCGAGACTCTTTGCCAAGGATTCGTCGTCATTTTGGAAAATCGCACGGTAAACACCGGCGGTCACCCGTTCTTCCACGGCCGTTTTCGCTTTCTGCATCATCGGATTACGCTTAAACATCTGCATCGCGAGAATCAATAAAACCGTCCTCGTTTCAAAGGACATCTTATAGTCCGCGCCTTCTTCGTTTTCCGTGATCGGA
>CACYEP010000137.1 GCA_902773425.1 uncultured Erysipelotrichaceae bacterium
CACAATTTCTGATTTGTCACTTTTTCATTCAGTAATATCATTGTCACGCCCCGGCTCGAGTCAATGAAACTACTGATTCTATATGGCTTGAGGAAATGAAATAGATAGTCATTCCTCTCGCCGATTCGCAAAATCGCGGGCAGGAACATATCCACGTTTCTGCCTGTTCGTACTTTTGGTTCCGGGAACATATCCACGATTTTCACGTTCGTCAGGAATATATCCGCCGTTTTTATCTTCTGAGCGCATAAGGGAATAGATTCGGGATACTTCTTACTCGTTCCAAGCAGTATAATATACAGCAGAAAAGGACTGCCATTTATCATACCCATCCGCATCTGGCTGACTGAGCATTGCATATAAAAATCGAAAGCCATCCGGTATTTCGCCCTTATTGTATAACCCCTTAAAGTATAGTGCAGGAAGCGTTTCGGAATATATGGTATTCTTCATCAATTGATACAGATTGACGCGTGCATAATAATCTTCTGTTCCACGCCCGGAATCAACCAGCCAAGTCAAAGGAATTTTGTACCCCTCAATAATATTTTTCCAACAATTATCTTGATGATCCAGGAGTATGAAAAGAAGCGTATCTCTGCCGCTTGAAAGAGTCAGACGAATCAAAAGAACATTCGCTCCAAGGATCGTGTATTCCGAATTGTCCTGTAAATCTTCTGAATGAAGAAGAATGCATTCTTCAAACTCCTCCGCTTCAATTCCGGGGAAATACTCATGGTTGTTCAACTCTATCTCATCATTTTTATAAAAGTTTTCTATTTTTTCCTTCAGGGACGGTAACCAGAAGAAATTAGACTGACCGGCAGGAATGAGCCATATCATGTTTTGTCCCTCAGTACCGGCTTTTTCGTCAAACAAATTATATGTCCCGCTATACCAAAAAATGGCTGGCATCAGAGCAACATGATGATCTTTCTTTGTCCATGAATCTATAATGCTTCGATAGTCCAAATCCTCTTCCTGCAATACACAGTGCAGACTGTTAAAAAAATCATTTATCATTCAAATATCTCCTTTAGCTGATAATATGGATAACATATAAGAAGTAGTCACACACCGGCTCGAGTGAATTTCACAACTGATTCCACGTGGCACAAGGAAATCAAATAGATACTCATTCTCCACGCCTGTTCGCAAAATCGCAGTCAGGAACATATACTCTGTTTTTTACGCACTTGGGCGTTCACGGGAACATATCAAAGTAAGTCCAGTATTTTCAACGTTCTGTAATCAGGATTCCCACCGAAAAATTTATTCAGCACATCTTGAAACACAGGATCGGGATCCGTCAGAAGAGAAAACTGTCATTGATGACTTTAGCTTAATATCATCTGGTTTTTCAAAGGCTTCTGTAGCATTATTTGTCTCCAGCGAAAGCAACACATGACAGATTTCACGCAAATTACTGCAGAGATAAGGATCCTGCAGAAATGCGGCGGCTTCGTCCATCTGTATAGCATAGTATTGTGATGTCGAACTGTGGCCAAGTCCATGGATCTGTGGGAAAATATATCCCATCCAGTGCGAAGTTTTCCTTCCATTTCGTATCTCAGCCAATGCATTCTGATATGAATGGCTTTGCGCTTCGGTAAATCTCGATAAATCAACATTCTTTTCCATATTTTCCTTCATTCCCTGTAAGGGTTCGAGTTTTCTCTGACAACATTTGAATAGAAATGAATTTTGGAAGCAAATCGGTTAAATCATATTTCTCCATTCAGGGTTATCAAAAGAAGTTTCACTGATTGGTTTTATTATCTTGGGAATCCACGGTTTTTTCATAGCAGAACAACCTTTGAAAGCTTTATCATCAATAACTTCAATTTCATCGGAAAGAAAACACTTCACTAATGATTTATGATCTTTAAGCATTCCTTTTGATATCACCCAGATAAATGCCAGTCTGACATTCTCCGACTCGGTAATGGTAAAAACGAAACAGATTCGTTCAATACGGTTCAATCACGGTAAAGGCCTTGGTACTTTAATCTTTTACATTTGAGGCACCGCAAAACCATGCAATTGCATTAAAGGCTTCCCATCCTCCTGTTTCGTCAATAACAGTTTTTATGAATTCACCTGTTCTTTCTGCAATCTCTTGTCTAACAAAAAAGTGATTCATCGCTCCCATATATAGATACTTCCATCCAACAGGAATATCTAATTTCCCACCGAACGGATAGGGCGGCTCAAAACAGTAACGACTGTCAAGGCTTTTTAACATCGGAAGTAAAATTATTACCGCATCCAGATTCAGATTTCCATAAGCATAATTGCCATACAGAATTTGAACATCTTTTTGTGTATAATAAAGAATTTCAACTGCGCCGGCGTCTCCCTGTGCGCCGCCGTCAGCGTAATGGACTGCCAGTATATTATCTGCGTGAAGCATACCCGGGTTCGAAAGATCAGCACATTTAAATGTTAACAGATTTGCCTTATTCATTTGAACATACTCAAGGGCCAAAGTGTGTTCATCACCAGAACGGAAAGAAACTAACGGAATCATAGCAAATACCTCCATTTTTATTCTTCATAATTATCATTTCAAAAATAAGATCACAAAGACAGTTTTCTACAGTTAAAGCATTATCCGGCGAATCGCTTTCGCCATGAGTAGGCCAGTCAAAGGCAATAACCCCAATTCCCACTGCGTCATGATTATTCATGAGCGCAGCGGTTACGGCACTTTCTTAATCATCTGCAAAACCGTGAAGGCAAATCAAAGCGGTTTTGTGTTCTTTACTCACATTCCAAAAACACGATACTCTCCAACCATTGGTACTATCAAAAGGTATTTTCGTAAAATCGATTATGTTTTGAAATTCTCCTCTTTTGTTCTATCATAGCTCACAGTCTACCATCCATTTTCCCTTTGTATCTTACCCAAAGAATAACCTGGTCGAAACAACCTGGAAATGAAAGCAAAATCATTTTCTCGACCCGGCTCGAGTCAACGCTACAACTGATTCTATATGGCAGCTCTGAGGAAACATATCGCACGCACACACCCTCTTAAGTTCATACATATCTTCACACAGGATCTTAAGATCCCTGGCCAGCGTCGCGCTGTCACAGCTCACATACACGATACGGTCCGGCGCAAGCTCACGGATCACACGAAGGAGGGACGGCTCGCAGCCCTTTCTCGGCGGATCGAGCACAATCACATCCGGTCTCACCAGCGGATTCTCCTCATCGAAATACCCACGTTCTGCCACGTCCTCAGCTGCCGCCGCAAAAAAC
>CACYEP010000138.1 GCA_902773425.1 uncultured Erysipelotrichaceae bacterium
AGCCGAAATTCATTGCACCTGCGATAAAAGGCATATAAATGCTTTTATCTTTATGGTATTTTATGCTGCATAGAACGATTAATAAATAAGAAACCGACCAACAGCTGCCAAGCAAAATTTCAATCATTATCTCATTCCACAATTCGTGTTTAACATCAATACGACTGTTTCCACATGGGGTGTCCGTGGGAACATGTCATACGGACGAATCCGTGCAGTCTTGTATCCATGCTTATCAAACCACTCAAGATCCCGCGCTAAAGTCATCGGATTACAAGAAACATAGACGATCCTGTCGGGTTCGAAAGATAAGACATTTTCCTTGGAACGTTCATCCATTCCTTTTCTCGGCGGATCCACGATGACCACATCCGCCTTCTTTCCTTCTTTCCGCAGGATTTCCGCTCCTTTTCCCGCATCTTCACATAAGAAGCGGACATTGCCGATTCCGTTCTTTTTCGAACTCTGTATCGCATTGGTTACCGCGGATTTCACGATTTCTATTCCGATGACTTCTTTCGCCTGATCTGCCATCCACATCGTAATCGTTCCGGTTCCGCAGTATAAATCAATGACAGTCTCCTTGCCGGTCAACCCTGCGAAGTTCTTGGCTTCATCATAAAGATTTACGCACTGAAGCGGATTTACCTGATAAAACGAATGCGCTGATATCTCAAAACTGAGGTCCTTCAATGTATCACGGATTACATCATTTCCCGCAATCCGGATGTCTTCTTTTCCCAAGATCACATTGGTATCGTCCGGATTATGATTCAGGATGACGGATTTCACTTCCGGATGTCGCTGTATAAAAGATTCCATTTTCTGCGCAAGACCGGGAAGCTCTATGACTTTTGAAACCAGCACGATCATATATTCGCCGGAAACTTCTCCGTGACGGATCAGAATATGGCGTAAATAGGTCCCGTACGCATCGTCGGATAATTCATCACATAAGGCATTCACAAGATGAACCGCAGTTTCGTCTTCAATCAAACAATCCTCCAGTTTGATCAAATCATGCGAATGAACCCGGTAAAATCCCCAGGATAGTTTTCCGTCCGCATAACTGACCGGTGCCTGAAGTTTGTTGCGGTAACGATCCGTTTTCAAAGATCCCGCCGCAGGTTCAAATACCGCGCCATCCGAGATTCTTTCTTTCAGACATTCACGGACCTTCTGTTCTTTCCAAGCCAGTTCGTCTTTATAACGGATTCCGCGGAAACTGCAGCCTCCGCAGCGCGGATATCCCGCACATCCGTCTTCTATATGCGCGTCCGAAGGTTGGATCATCTCCAGGATTTTGCCGTAACCGTAACGTTTTTCAATGCGGGTAATGATGATCCTGGCGGTATCTCCCTTCCATAAACCGCGCACGAAAACCACAAAGCCTTCCGGTTTTACAATTCCGTATCCTTCAAGGCTTACCTCATCGCATGTTACGGTTACTACGTCATTTTTCTTCATGTTGACAAAAAAACGGTTCCGCAGAACCGTTTATTCTCCTCCTTCAGATCCTTCGCCTGCGCCTTCACCGGAGTTTTCCGAAGATTCGCCCTCTTCGGACTGTTCACCTTCCTGGCTCTCTGCTTCAGCTTCCGCAGCTTCCTCGCGCTTTCGCTCTTCGACCGACTCAAGCGCCGCTTTTGCCGCATCCGGATTCTTCGCGGTAGAAACCAATTGATAAATAGGTTCCGGCATCATGCCGTTTTTCACAACGTCCATCATCAACAGTTTCGGTTCACCCTCCGCCGCGTCAAGTTTAAACGTAAGGTTATTGTAGACGCTGATATCCAGGTCATACATTTCAATCGTTTCCGTATTCGTGTAATACGTCGCAATCGGAAGGACTTCATCGATTGCCGCATAAATAGCTTCCGCCGCAGCACGGAGTTCTTCTTCCGTCATATCATCCCGCATATCGACCAGTACACGCGTTGTCGCAACAACCGTATGAATATCCGCGGATTCCACGCCCTCAACAGAAAGAATCTTCGTTTTCGCATTCTCCATTAAAGTCTCCGTAATTTCCGGCTGATGCTGGCCGACAAAACGGTTTCCTTCAATCGGAGTATTGTTGGACTTCCACGCCTGATACACGATATAGCCGAACGCGGATACCGGGATCATCAATAATAATACGCAGATAATAATCGAAATATTCAGTCTGCGGATGCGTGCCTTGATTTTTTCGTCTTTCGCTGACACTTCGGCAGCCTCCTTTTCTTCATTTTTATTCAGGGATTCCACCTTCGTAACCGGGATCGTATCTCCGGCTACAATTGTATTTCCGCTTTCCATCACTTCATCGGAAAGATTGGTTCCCTGGGATTTTGCCGGAGAACTTAAGTCCTCGGCTTCCGGAGCCGCATCCAGATCGTCTTCACGCAAGACATTCAGAGTGCTGTCTTCCGGGATTTGTTCGTTAGGATTCATATTCTACCTCCTATCAACGGGACTATTTTACCATTCCCGTTCACTCTTGTCGATTTCTTCCTTGATAAGGCGGGAAATAACCGCCGGATCGGCCATGCCTCCGGTCTTTTTCATCATCTTGCCGGTCAGGTATCCAATCGCCCTGTCTTTCCCGGATTTGTAATCTTTTACAGCTTCCGGGTTTTCTCCGATGACCTGTTTCACGGTTTCCGCAAGTTCACCGATATCCGATACTTTACCTTTGTTTGCGCTTTGAATCAAGTTTTTCGCATCCGCACCTTCCAGAATCTCCGTCAAAATGGATTTAGCCTGAGATGAATACACAGTCTTATCTGTCACCGCGTCACATAATAACGCAAAATCTGCGGGTTTCATTTTCAGATCCTCCGGACGGATCTTTCCGGCATTCATATATCCCAGCACACCTGTCAGAAGATATTTCGACGCAGTCTTATAGGACTTGGTATGCGCGCACATTTTATCAAAATAATCGGATAGCTCTTTATCCTGCACAAGCACTCCCGCTTCGTATTCACTCAGCCCGTATTCGCGCAGATAACGGACTCTTCGCTGTTCGGGAAGTTCGGGAAGATTCGCACGGATCAGCCCGATCCATTCAGGATCCAATTCGATTGCGGGAATATTCGGTTCCGGGAAATAGCGGTAATCCACCGATTCTTCCTTACGGCGCATAAAGACCGTCTTCCCGGATACCTCTTCGAAGCGCAGAGTTACCGGTTCCACTTCTTTGCCCGCATCCAGGATCTCAATCTGCCGGGAAACCTCATAATCCACAGCTTTCCGGATATTTGAAATCGAGTTCAGATTCTTGATTTCGGTTTTCACACCGAGTTTTTCCGAATCCCAAGGCCTTACGGATACATTTATATCGCACCGTAATGAACCTTCTTCCATTTTAGCGTCCGAAACACCGAGATAATATAAAGTATTTCTTAATATTTCGACATATGCGGCAGCTTCATTACCCGAACTCATCTCCGGTGCGCTGACAATTTCAATTAACGGAATCCCTGCGCGGTTATAGTCGATATAGGTATGATTCCCTTTGTGGAACATCTGCGCGGTATCTTCTTCCATATGCAGACGTTCAATGCGTATTTCCTTTTTGATCCCGTCAATCTGCAAAAAGACATGCCCGTTTTTCCCGACAGGATGGAATTGCTGGGTGATCTGATATCCTTTCGGCAGATCCGGATAATAGTAGTTCTTCCGGTCAAAACGTACGACCGGGTCGATTTCCATATCCAATGCCATGCAGGCAGCCAGCGCATATTCCACCGCTTTTTTATTTACCGACGGCAAGGTTCCGGGAAGTGCCAGATCAATCTCGTTCACCATCGAATTCGGGACTTTATGAAAACTTACCGGCGCACTTGAAAACATCTTCGTTTCAGTGCGAAGTTCACAATGAATTTCGACTCCGACCGTCGTCCTGTATTTCATTTCCCGACCTCCCGGACGGTGTCCTTGAATCCTGTGATTTCCTCAACTTCCGCCGCAACGCGGAACATCCCGGCTTCATCAAATGCTTTCGCGCTGATCAATAATCCGACCGGCATGCCGTTTTCAAATCCCATCGGAACCGACATGGACGGATCTCCCGAGAAATTCGTCAAAATCATATGATTATCCTCAATACGGTCGGATAACGGCGCATTTTCCGCCTCACTCTTTAACGGAGCCCCATGAGGACATGCCGGCGCAATCAGCGCATCATACCCTTCGCACATGCGGTGATATTCTTCCACGATCAAACGGCGGACCTTTTGCGCTTTTACAAAAATCTCTTCGCGGTTATCTTCATACAGCCCGTACGATCCGATCAAAAGTTTTTTACGCACAAAATGCGAGAAACCTTCGGTGCGTGATTTCATCATGATCTGAGTAAATGAATCAGCCTCTTTCTGAAGACCGAAACGAGTCCCGTCCAGATTGGAATGATTGGAGGATGCCTCACAATTCGAAATGATAAAATACACAGCCATGCAGGATTCCGCCAACACAGGATCCATGCGGACAAATTCAATCGCTGCGCCTTTCTTCCGTAATCCGTCGATTACACGGTCCAAAGATTCTTTTACTTCGCCGGGTTCCAGCGCGTCATAGACATTCCCGAATACCGCGATCTTTTTACCGGTCAAATCTGTGTTAAGATTCACGGAATAATCCGGCACCGGTTCATAGGATGAAGTCATATCCCTGTCATCCCTTCCGGCAAGTACTTTCAGCATCTTTGCCGCATCCTTTACATTCAAAGTGAAATAACCGACGGTATCCAGACTGGACGCATAAGGAATGACTCCGTAACGGGAAATCCTTCCGTAGGTCGGTTTAACACCGATGACACCGCAGTAAGACGCCGGCTTACGCACGGAATCCCCGGTATCCGAACCGATGGCGAACCTTACCGCGCCGGCAGCCGCCAATGCGGCAGAACCTCCGGAGCTTCCTCCGGAAACCCTGTTTAAATCGTAGGGATTATTAACCGCGCCGGTAAACGCTGAAAGATTCGTACCTCCCATGGCCAGTTCATCCATCGAAGTCTTTGCGACCATCACTGCGCCGGCATCATGTAAAAGAGTTGTGATATGCGCGTCATACACAGGACGGAATCCCTGCAGGATACCGCTGGAAGCTGTTGTATCCGCGATTTTTGTACAGACATTGTCTTTTACCGCCACCGGCTCACCGTAAAGCGGCAAATCACATGAAAGTTGTTCAAGTTCAGCAAGCTGACTTTCCGGGTCAATCAATGAAGCGGACGCATTCAGATATTCCTGCAGACGGGAACACTCGTTATATGCCGCATATGCCTTCTTACGGATCTCTTCGTAATTCATTTGACAACCCTCGGCAAGACCGCATAACCGTCTTCTTTATGGCGCACATTGGATAACGCATCTTCCTGAGTCAAAGGTTTTTCCGGCTCATCTTCGCGCAGAAAAGCCGTTCTTCTGTCAAACGGAAGAACCATCGGCTCTACTCCTTCTGTGTCAATCCGCCTTAAAAGAGTCAGATAACGTTCCAGTTCCGTAAATTCCTTCACGGCCTGTTCCGCTTCTTCCCCGGACAAATCGAACATCAGGCGATGCGCCAGTTCCAGAACTTGCTCCTTCGTCAGATCCGCCATAGATTCACTTCATTTCTACGAAAAAGTATAACACTCAGAGGTCTTTTAAGATATCTTCAAATTCATCTTCCGTCATGGTGCGGATGCCCAAAGTCTGGGCCTTGGTAAGCTTGCTTCCGGCAGCTTCGCCGTAAATTACCAAATCGGTCGACTTGGAAACCGAACCGGTTACTTTCGCACCGTGTTTTTCCAATAAGTCTCCCGCTTCCTTGCGTGAATAATTCGCCAAAGATCCCGTCAATACGACGGTTAACCCCGCAAACGGAGAACCTTCGGTCTGTTTCTCTTCTTTTACTTCTTTCGGGTTAACACCGCAGGCTTTCAAAGATTCAATCATCGATATGTTTTTCTCATCCGCGAAGAACGCAGTGATTGATTCCGCCGTCGCTTCCCCGACATCCGGAATAACCGTCAAATCTTCCTTGGACGCATTCATCAGATCATCCAGGGACGGATAATACGATGAAATAACTTTTGCGGCCTTTTCACCGACATGACGGATTCCCAAGCCGTTTAATAACCGGTGGAACGGTTGTTTCTTCGAGTTATATACCGCCTGGATCAGATTGGCGACGGATTTTTCTCCCATCTTGTCCAGTTTCATCAATTCATCGGTGTGTTCATCCAGATGATAGATGTCTTCCAGGCGTTCCAAAATTCCCGCATCATGGAACATCTGTACGGTCTTTTCACCCAGTCCTTCGATATCCATGGCATCCCGGCTCGCAAAATGAATGATCGATTCCACGATTCTGGACGGGCAGTCGGTATTTGTACAATAATAATCCGATTCTCCCGGCAGACGTATGATTCTTTCATGGCATACCGGGCAATACTCCGGATAGCGGAATTCCTTCTCGGTCCCCTTGCGGCGTTCCTTAATGACCCGGATCACTTCCGGAATAACATCGCCGGCTTTACGGATTACGACCGAATCCCCGATCCGGACATCTTTTTCACGGATCATATCTTCATTGTGCAATGTGGAATACGAAATCAAAGATCCCGCCACTCTTACCGGAGTCAGCTTCGCCGTCGGGGTCACCCTTCCGGTGCGTCCGACCGTAATCAAAATATCTTCCACCGTTGTGACAACTTCTTCCGGAGGGAACTTATACGCAATTTCCCACCGCGGTGCCCGGGCGGTATTTCCTAGTCTTGCCTGGGTATTTAAATCGTTGACTTTGATAACCATTCCGTCGATATCGTACGGAAGATCCGGACGCATCGCCGCAATCTTTTCAATATATTCCCAAACATGATCCATATCCGGCAGTACAGTGCGGACCGGATTGGTGATCAATCCCCATTCATCCAGCATATCCAAAGCTTCTTTTTGCGTTTTCACATACATGGAAGCATCCGGAACATGATACCAGAACGCGGATAATCCGCGGCTTGCGGCAATACGCGGATCCAGCTGACGGATACTGCCGGCGGCCGCATTACGGCAATTCGCAAACTCCGGAAGTCCCTTTTCACGCTGCTGCGCATTGATACGTTCCAGAGAACTTTTCGGCATATAGACTTCCCCGCGGATTTCAATTCTTCCGGCAAAAGGAATCTCCATCGGAATCGAGCGGATCGTACGCACATTGGAGGATACATCTTCTCCCGTGATGCCGTCCCCGCGGGTTACCCCGGACACAAAACGTCCGTTTTCATAGGTCAGGCAAATACCCAGACCGTCGATCTTTAATTCGACTTCATATTCCTGGGGTCCGGCTTCCGATTCCACCCTTCGCGCGAAATCCTTCAAATCGTTGAAATTGTAGGAGTTATCCATTGACAGCATCGGGTGGGCATGCACTACCTTGGAAAAACCGTCCACCGGACCGGCACCGACGCGCTTCGTCGGTGAATTCGGATCATCATATTCCGGATGTTCATCTTCAAGTTTGCGCAGTTCTTCCATCAGCATGTCATATTCATAGTCCGGCACGCTCGGCGCATCGTTCCGGTAATACTCCACGGAATATTTATGCAGTAGTTTTCTTAGTTCAGTAATTCTTTGTAATACGTCCATAGGAATTCCTCCCGTTATTTTTTATGAATCGCCGGATGTCCCATCATTAACGTCTTCACCCCAAACGGAAACGGGAATGCGACATCCATGCTTTTGCCTTTGATTGAAATAACCACACCGTCTCCGAAGACTTCATGGGTCACCCGGTCTCCGTTACGGTACTTCTCCGTCTTCATTGCCGGAGCTGCTTGCAAAGCCTGACCGGCAGATCCGGAAGGCGCGTTCGCGGTGACGGTGTTCCGGTTAAACCCGAATTCATACCCGTTCCCGGTATGTTCGATATAGCGGTCGTCAATCTCCTTGATAAACCGCGACGCCACTCTTGCTTTCGATAATACAAACGAGAATCCCTGCGGTTCGGTAAGATACAGTTCATCTTTCGCCCTGGTATATGCGACATATGCGAGTCTTCGTTCTTCTTCAAGGCCCTTCAGACCCTCCGCAATCGTACGGTCGGACGGGAACACGCCTTCACTGAGCCCCGCGACAAATACCGTACTGAACTCCAGTCCTTTCGCCGCGTGAATCGTCATCAATTGAACGAATTCCGTTTCCATCTCGTCTTCCCTCTCGGTATAGAGATTGACCATCTGGAGGTATTCCGCCAAGGTCGCGTCCGGATAATTCATGATGAAGCTTTCGATATCGTTCATCATTTCCTTGACGTTGGAGATTTTCTCATCTTCCTTGTCCTTCTCCAGCATAGCCCGGTAGCCGGTTTCCTCAAATATTTTTTCCAGAAGTTGATCTAACGGGACCGTTCCCATCAAGGACTTGAATCCTTCAATCATACTGCGGAAATCGTGAAGGGAATTTAATGCCGATTTTGTGACTTCCGCCTTATCAATGGCCTCGTACATTGTGCATCCGTACTTTCTGGAAGCATCAAACAAAGCATCCTGGGCCTTTCCGCCCAATCCGCGTTTCGGCTGGTTCATGACCCGCTTAAACGCCAAATCATCCGCCGTCACCAGCATCCTTAAATACGACAGCATATCCTTGACTTCCGCGCGGTCGTAG
>CACYEP010000139.1 GCA_902773425.1 uncultured Erysipelotrichaceae bacterium
CATGAAGGAATGGGGAAATCTGTTTTATAACATGTTCGTGGTAATTCGTTTGAACTGTTATAATAATAACATGAGCTCCAGTTATTGCTGACGCGTAATCCTTATCATAAACATGTGATAAGGTAGCTGTGTAATTTCCTAGATATGGGTCTATAACACGGATAGATCTGCTATTCAAAAGAAAAGAGAAACTCTCCGAGGCTATCTCAGATGTTTTAAGTAATGATACAGTATGGCCTTTATGACTTAAATCAGCAGCTAACGTGCAGCCCACATTGCCAGTCCCAATGATAGTAATATTCATAAGGAAAAAGGTTGAACTAAAAGCTAAAATGCAAAATACTCTGATACACAATAATCTTCTTTTCCGGAGGGTAAAGTAGGTATGCTATCTACGAATAAGAGCGTGACTTCAGATCCGATAAAATGCTTTACATAATTTGAACGAATGAAATCATATTTGGAATAATCCTCGTTAATTTTGTCTTTCATCTTCAGGAGAATCTGAATATCCCCAAGTTTATCTTGCCGGATCTGGAAGCGGTCAATTTTATTGTATAATTCTTGGTTCTCTAGTTTGTGATAATTCAGATCGGGGTACAACATGATGGGCAACATGGTCGGGGATATGGGGACTCCTTGTTTGTTGTATATCAGCCTGCCTGCACGTCCCAAAACTTCACCTAAGCGAATAGTTTTGCGACCACATGGACATGGAGAAGGGTCGATGTATGCCATGTCTCCAACCTGATAACGGAGGAAAGGAAATACATAGTTCTCAAGGTCGGTTGTTGTAACGTATCCGATGTATCCATCAGGGAGAAAACTCCCGTTCTTATCTGTTATTTCTATTAGACATAAACTCTCCTCAATGTGTAATCCTTTTTTTTCTTTACATTCATGAGAAAGGATGCCTCCATCTCCAGCTCCGTATTCATCAAAAACAGGAGCCTGAAAAACCTGCTCCAGCTTTCTGCGATACTCGGGAACTAAAACTTCGCCAGTCGTTAAAACGACCGTTATCGGACATACAGGAAGGTTGAATCGCTCAATATAGCGGGCAAAGATATAGAGGGACGATCCATATCCCCGAATCGCTTTCGGTTTCAATTGCATCAGCGACTCATAATGTTGACTCATTCCCTCGTCAGAAACGTCAGCGCTACTATGCTTAAAGTTTCTCATAATCATCGTGTCATAGATGTTTTTGTATGAGAACCTCTTTTTTTTCTTGACGATAGAGTTGCCGCCCAAAGAGAAGATCTTGTCTCCTAAATGAAGGCCATACCACTCCCATGCCCTCAAAGTTGCGGCTTTTTGTCCGCTCCATTCAGATCTGTCCTTGCAGAACTGAAGAGGCGTTCCTGTGCTTCCACCAGTAGAACACTTGATGGCATTCTTCGGGTTTATGTTACTCGCAAGCAGGTCGTTGAAGTTATCCCGAATAATCTGCTTCGTTAAAACGGGCAATATGGATAAGTCTTCTTTTGTCTGTATATCCTCCGGCTTTATATTGAGCCGGTCAAACAAGGCTTTGTAGTAAGGGACATTGATGTAGCAGTGCTGGACAAGACGCTGAAGCTTTTGATTCTGAAGAACGGAGATCTGTTCACGATCAAAATGATCAAACGCTCTGAATTCTTTCAGACGAGTGTGTACAGAACTCCCATATAGCATATCACCAACAGGGAGAAGAAGATATTTATCAATTATATTATAGAGTCCCATGTGAGTATAACTTTAAAAGTTTATCCCGAATAGAAACCCAGCTATACTGATGAAGTGAAGCGCGGGCATTTTGAATCATTAGTTTACTTTCTTCTTGACAAAGAATGGCTTGCTTCATTTTCATTGCCATTTGAACACTATCTCCACTTGGGAAAAGAAAACCGTTCTCTCCATCTTTGATCATAAAAGGTATGCCGCCGACATTTGATGCAATGACCAAAAGGCCAGAATTAAATGCCTCCAAAATGGATACGGGCATATTATCAAAACGAGAGGAAGAAACCATAATGTCCGCTCCCTTAAATAACTGATAGATCTGCTCATTTCTGACCTGGCCCATAAAAGTGACATTGTTCAGACCATGAGTCTCTACCCATAACTCCAATTCTGAACGTAAAGGACCGTCACCTAATATGGTCAGAGTCGCTTCTTTTATCTCGTTCTGAACTATCTGGAATGCCTTGAGCGTACAAAGTATGTCATATGTGGGAGCTAATGATCGAATGCTGATGAAATGTGGAAGGATATGCTCTCTTTTGAAATACTGTGAATCATCTAGATCAAGGAGATTTGGAATGATCGTATAAGGTATCCCATATCGATCAAAGATTTCTCCGATAAACCCAGATAGGACGATGTTGGAATCAGTTTTCTTTAAGACCCAGCGTACCCATTTCTCATTTTTGCGAAAAAAGTCTTCAGCACCTCCACCATGGTAGGTCAAAACAATTCGCCGATGAAGAAGTTTTCCAGTGAAGATCCCGATCAAAGCAGGAAGGAATCCTCTGCCAGAACATGTATGGATATGAAATACATCATAGCGTCGTCCATTTTTTAGGATAGAACAGAATGACTTTATTCTCCTGACTGTAGATCCTTTCGTGCTGATGATATCACAGATGAGTCCATCCTCAACAAGATGGTCCCGCAAAGATTTTACTTGGACGGATATACCGCCCACTCCTTCTTGGTAGTTTGCAACTTGAAGGATTCGCATTTTAGAAGAGTCCTCGACTTCCAAGTTTAAAGAAGGCCCACGCAAATTCCATGATAAAAACGATAATACACCATGGGGTCAGTAGCTTAAACGTTTTATTCCGTAACACGGAAATGCCATAAGCCCACATCATGATCAGACAGGGAAGGCCAGGGAGAAGAAAACGTTCTGAGTTGCTAAATCCACTAAGTGAAACGACGCCCAGATAAGAGATAACAAATGCTCCAATTACCGTGAAATCACGCCACTTCTTGCGACGAAACGCTTCATAAATCGCTATGACGGCAAAGAACCCCATAAAATTACGGATGTAATTACCACTATGCTTCGTTTGCTGAGCGTATTGCCCGACATCAACCATGGTTGAAAAGGGAAGAACAAAAACCATAGGAGCCATAACAGTTCCGGTAGCATACTTTGCCCATTGGTTGCCACGTAGTGTTTGTTCTGTTCTCTTAGCAGTAGCATTGTCATCTTTCTCTTCCCAAAGCGCCTCAATTTCAGTCATGACAGTTCCTCCTCCAACGACAAGAAGACAGAGCATACCCCAACCGATTAATGCCGTCCGTCTCCATCCTTTTTTCATCGTTGGTGAAGAAGAGACCAGTACGGCAGTAGCAAAAGTAAATACAGCGGCTGCGCCCAAAACTGTCCTGAAAAAGAATAAACTCCCAGCCAAAACTGAAGGTAATAGGATATTCCATAAATTAACTCTTCGGCTTCTGATGAGGTAATCAAGCCTTTCCATGAAAGCAACCTCAAGGAAGAGCATTTCGGTTTCCTTCAGGTGATAGCCACAATATATGATCAGATTCGGCATCAAGGCACACATGATCCCAGCCATCCTTCCTGTCTCTTCACCAAAAGTCCTGGAAGAGAGTTTGTAGACCAGAATGCACATAAAAGCGCTGAGAAAAGCCTTGATAATACGTGGAATGAGAACGTGTGGCCCGAAAAGACGGTACAAAATGTTGAGATACAAAGGATATCCGACATCGGAAACTCCGATAGACCCGGGACCGAAATAGAAACTTATTGTTGTCGACCAGGGCTCGCTGGCTAGCCAGCGAGCTTCCTCATGATAACCAAAAGCATCGGCGGTGTCAAATTCGAAAGGAATACCTGTTGCTTCAATGTAATAGAAATATGAAGCAAGAACCCAAATACAACGTAAAATGATTGCGAGCAAAAAAAGGCGTTCGCAATACTTCTTTGTGGAGACTCCTCTCCAGTCATGGCTCCATCGACTCGTTAGTAGGAAGAACCCGG
>CACYEP010000140.1 GCA_902773425.1 uncultured Erysipelotrichaceae bacterium
GTATGGGAGATGCATATAGCGGACATTACCTCGAGCGATACCTGGGGAGGAAGCGCAGCCAATCAGCGCAAGTATCTCGGTGTGATCGAAGAGGGCACGACATATACCGAAAACGGTGTGACCGTGAAGACCGGATTTGATCATATTAAGGAACTCGGTGTGAATGCCGTACAGATTTTGCCGGTATTCGATCAGGCGAATGATGAAACAAAGTACACGTTCAACTGGGGTTACAATCCGTTGAACTACAATGTGCCGGAAGGCATGTATGCGTCCGATCCGTATGACGGACATGTACGCGTCAAGGAACTGAAACAGGTCATTGAAGCCTTCAACAAGGCAGGCATTACAGTAATCATGGACGTTGTATACAATCATGTGAACGGCGCGGAAGGCTCGAATTTCGATGTGTTAATGCCGAACTATTACTACCGCTATAATCTGAACGGCACCCTGTCGAACGGTTCCGGATGCGGAAATGAAGTCGCGAGTGAATACCCGATGGTGCGCAAGTTCATCGTGGACAGCGTGAAGTATTGGACCGAAGAATACAAACTCGGCGGTTTCCGGTTCGACCTGATGGGATTGATTGATATAGAGACCATGTCAGAGGCGGAAAAGGCAGTACACGGGGTGAATCCGGATGCGGTAATCTATGGAGAACCGTGGACCGGCGGAACTACTCCTTTGCCGGAAGATGTACAGGCAATTCAGAAGAATGCAAACCTGTTCGAAGGATTCGGACAGTTCAACGACCAGATGCGTGACGCGCTGATCAAGGGCGGCTTGTCCGGCAAAGAAGAAAAGGGCTGGGTCACCGGCACAAATTCACCGACAGCGGATTTGAACCGTATCGCGGAAGGAATCAACGGAGTTACCTGGAGTACAAACTACGTGATCGAAGGCGCGGATAAGTCGGTAAGCTATGTGACATGTCATGATAACTACACCCTCTATGACCGTGTGAAAGCCGCGGGCATCACCGATGAAGAAACCGTACGCAGGATGTGTATCCTTGCCAACAGCGTCGTCTTCACATCCGCGGGAACCGGGTTCATGCTGAGCGGGGAAGAGTTCTTGCGCACCAAACAGGGAGATTCCAACTCTTACATGTCTTCCGATGAGATTAATATGCTGGACTATTCCCTCAAGATCAAGAACGCGGATATCTTTGAAGGATATCAAAAACTGATTGCCCTCAAACAATCCAATGATGTGCTACACGGACTGAACCCGCAGATCCAGGTGAATGTCTTGGATGACGGCGCTGTGATTTGGTACGACGAAGGGGATTACCGCGTTATCTTGGCGAACTCGAAAGGATCCGCGTCCCCGGTTGAAACAGAAGGCTACGAAATCTATTGGACAAATTCGGGACGTAATTTGGAAGGAAATACGTTACAATGTAATCCGTTGGAAGTGTTCATTTTGAAGCGGAGGTAGAATATGAATATTACGGAGATGCTGGAAATCATCCGGCAGCATTACAGTTTAAAAGAAGTTGACGCGGGAGAATTCGGATCGTTTACGGTCAATCATATGGATTTTGATGTGCACACTTACGATGCGGAAGGTCTCGGATGTGTCAGTACGATGTACGCGGAAGGCATGGCGGGACAAATGAAGATGATGACTGTTATCATCAATCCGTTCGAGGCGGATGCGCCGCTTCTCTCCATAGACCGTATTTATGCGATGGGAAGCGATATTCTGTACCTGGAACCGTTTGATACGACTCTTTCTCATCAATTCGACGTTACAGATTTGAAAAAAGTAATTGCGGATCATAAAGATATTCCGGATTTGGAAGTGAAGGAGAACTGGTATGATCCGATGCGAATTGACGCGACGGCTTTCAAGAAAGACCAAGCAGAGAATGCGGGGAAAACCGACGCGTTCATCAAAGAATATCTGGAAACTTTTGTCAAACAACTCGGCACATGCGCCAAGATTGAAGACCCGTCATTGAAAAAAGCAAAAGCCGCGGAATATTCCGACGGACTGATTAAAAACGGCGGACCTTCCACGGATGTCTTCAAAAAGGAATTCGGTGATGAAAAAACAGGGCGTTATTTCCGGGAAGTTCTTTTCGGAACCGGGAGGTAATCAATGAACGAAGTCAAATGCCCGAATTGCGGAACGGTATTTCAAATCGATGATTCCACGTACGAATCCATTGTGAAACAAATCCGTGATAAGGAGTTCCATGCGGAGATTACCAAACAGGAAAACGTCTGGAAGAATGAAAAAGACCAGGCGGTAAAACTTGCGGAGGAAAAAACTTCCGGTCAATACAAAGACCTTCTTCATAAAAAAGAACAGGAAGTTCAATCTCTTGAAAACAAGCTTCAGATGCGTGATGCCCGTGAAAAGGCAAACCTTCAGGAAGCTGTCAGCAAGAAAGAGTCCGAGTTACAGAAGAAAGATCTGGAAATCATCCGTCTGAAGGGTGAATTGGAAGGCAAGAAGACAGAGAAGGAACTGGCAGTCCGTGAGGCGGTTTCCGAAAAAGAAAAGACCATTTTTGAATTACAGACAAAGATGGACGCGGAACGCAGGTCGCATGAGATCGCGGAAGAAAACCTGAAGAGTGCGTATGACGAGAAGCTCAAAGACAAGGACGAACAGATCGCGTACTATAAGGATTTCAAGGCCCGTCAGTCTACCAAGATGATCGGGGAAAGTCTGGAACAGCATTGTCACGATGAGTTCAATAAGATCCGCGCGGCGGCATTTCCGAGAGCTTACTTCGATAAAGATAACGATTCCAGCGGCGGTACCAAGGGAGATTTCATTTTCCGGGATTATGATGAAAACGGCGCGGAATACGTGTCAATCATGTTCGAAATGAAGAATGAAGCTGATGAAACATCCACCAAGCACAAGAACCAGGACTTCTTCAAGAAACTGGACAAGGACCGCACTGAGAAAAACTGCGAATACGCGGTGTTGGTGTCGATGCTGGAGATGGAAAGCGATTTATACAACCAAGGAATCGTCGATGTTTCATATCAGTATCCGAAGATGTATGTGATCCGCCCGCAGTTCTTTATTCCGCTGATTACTTTGATTCGCAATGCGGCGTTAAATGCGGCGGATGCCAGAAGAGAATTGGCCTTAGTGCGGGAACAGAACATCGATATTACGAATTTCGAACAGTCAATGAAGGAATTCCAGGACAGCTTCGCGGTTAACGTTGAGCGTTTCCACGGAAATTTCGATCAGGCGATCAAGGATATCCAGGCAACGATCGACAAACTGGAAAAGGTCAAAGAGTCCTTGCGCAAAGCGGATAACAATCTGCGTATTGCCAACAACAAGGCACAGGATCTTTCCATTAAAAAACTTACGAAAGACAATCCGACGATGAAAAAGAAGTTCGAGGAACTTCACAATCAATGATCCGAAGAGTCCGTATTCCGATGCGGACTCTTTTCATGTTAAACTGAATAAAGGAATACAAATTTGAGGGTGCGGCCATGTATAAGAAACTGTGGAAATCGATTGCGTATGTGTTGTGTGCGTTCCTGACGGTAATGGCGGCCGGATGCTCTTCCGGTGACGAAAATGCGGAGGGCGTTTTATATATCCCGGAGGACGGGACCGTCATTGAGGAATCCGCGCTTTCAGGCGATAAAGAAGCCCTGCAGGAAGCACTGAACCGCCGCGAAGAACGTATCTATGTGATAGGCAGCCTGCCGCTTCAGTGGGAAGACTTTTATTCGCTGGACTACGGTACTTTCTGGCTGAAAAGCTATGCGTTTTCATCTCCGGCGACCGGAAGGATCCGGGGAGAATCGGAAGACTGCATATACCGTCAATATGATTTGTATTACTATGATGTGACAGAAGAAGAAATCTCCGGAATGAAAAAAGAATTTGACGCTGCGGTTGATTCGATTGCGAAGATGATTCCGGATACGGCAGATCTTTGGGAAAAGGCCAAAACCGTGCACGATGAATTGATCCGTCGAGTCCGCTACGACCATACATTGGAGCTTCCGCACTGTCATGACGCGTACGGGGCACTGGTTCTGCATGAAGCGGTCTGCAGCGGTTACGCAAGCGCGTTTTCCATCGTAATGGAAGCGCTGGGGGAAAGATGCCCGGCAGTTGTATCCGAAACCCACGCATGGAACCGGGTAAACGCATTGACCTACGAGGAATTCATTGATGTCACATGGGATGATTTCGATTTGGATGATTCTTCCGGAGAACCCTATATACCGTATCTATATTTCGGACTGACACGCGAACAGGTGGAATCGGTTGATTCGCACGTGATTATCGGAGGAGACAACGCCTCGACCGAATGGATCAAAGACCCGGTTACATTCAATTATTGCGGGCATGAAGGCTTCAGGCTGGAAACATATGACGAAGAAAGAATTACAAGCGTGTTCCGTTCGCAGATTCAAAGCGGCAGAAACCTGTTGATGGTGCAGTTTGTACATCCGGAAGACTACGCAATCGCGGACGCATGGTGGAACGGGGATATGGAGGCAATCAATCGGATTTTGGGAAACGCAGGTTTTTACGGCACGTATTTGTATTGGAAAATCCCTGAGGTCTCCACGGTCCTGATCGGCTTGAATCCGCAGGAATAAGTCCTATAATTGTCAAAGAGAGGCATTTATGGCAAAACAAACCAAAACAAACGCGTTAAGGATGCTGGATTCTGCCGGCATTCCCTATACGGTTCATGAATATCCGACAGACGGGCCGTTAGACGCGGTATCGGTCGCAAACTATATGAAGGAAGATCCGGATCAGGTATTTAAGACCTTGGTGACGGTTTCCTCTTCGGGAATCCACTATGTGTTCTGTATTCCGGGGAACTGTGAAATGGACCTGAAAAAGTGCGCGAAGTCCGTGGGAGAGAAATCCATCGCAATGATTCCGCAGAAGGAACTGCTGCCGTTGACGGGGTATATCCACGGAGGATGTTCGCCGGTCGGGATGAAGAAGCCGTTCACAACCGTAATTCATGAAACCGCGATGCTGTATGACACGATCTTTGTGTCTGCGGGAAAGGTCGGTATGCAGGCGGAATTGAGTCCCGAAAAACTCAAAGAGCTGATCGGGGCAAAGTATGCGGACCTCATCCGTGAACAAGATTAAAAACTTTGGAATGAAAGGGTTTTCTTTCGTTCCGGCGCATTGACATCGGCTCGGTTTTTCAGTAGTATCCACTTGTAAGCGATGAAGGAAAGAGTATTCCTCCGCAGCGGCCTAGAGAATTCTTGAAGCGCTGGAAAAGAAAGCGCGGCGGATGAAGAAAATGATTCCGGAGCTTCCGGTACGGCGGGCAGCCCGTTACAGCGAAGAGTCACGCACTCATGAAGGTCTTTTACCGCGAGGGAAAGATGAACGAAGGTGGTAACACGGAATACTTCCGTCCTTTGGGAGGGGAGTTTTTTCGTTTTTAGCCATAAAAGAAAAGGGAGGACATCAACATGTCAAAGAAAAAGCATTCCATCGGTCAGCTTCTGTTAGGCAAATGGGACACCAAAACAATCGTAGGGGTAGCAATCGGCGCAGCATTATTCGGTGTATTAATGAATTACGGCGGCATCCGCGTTTTCACCAATACATCCTTATCCACCGCAATGATCGTTCCGGTCGTTGTCGGCGCATTATTCGGTCCGTTACCGGCTTGCTTGGCGGCATTCTTCGGAAACGTGATCGCGGACTTGATCGGCGGCTGGGGATTCTGGTTTGACTGGTCGGTCGGAAACGGCGTAGCGGCATTCTTTGTCGGCTTATTACCGTTATACGGTGCGTACATCACCGACGGCGTCTTCAAGACCAAGCACATTGTTTATTATGCTCTTTGCGTAGTACTCGGCCAGTTGTTCGCATTCGGTTTAGTCACTCCGTTCCTGACTTATCTCTGGTACAGCTCTGATTTAACCATCACATTCGGCCAGGCATGGGCAGCTTCCGCATCCAATATCGCGGTTCAGCTTGTTGTCGGCATTCCGTTACTGTTCGTATTGGCGAACCGTTACAAACGCGGCACGAACTTAACGAAGGAATAATGGCCTCTCCGGTCATTGAATTTAAGGATTTTTCATTCCGGTACAAATCTCAAAATGAGGACACTCTGAAGCACATAAACCTTGTCATCAACAAGGGCGAGAAGGTCCTCATTTTGGGCCCTTCGGGATCCGGAAAATCCACGCTCGCGAATTGTATCAACGGCTTAATTCCCTTCAGCTATCCTGGGGAAATTAAGGGCTCCCTGAAAGTCGCGGGCATTGAAACCCAAGAATCCAGCCTGTTTGCATTATCGAATCATGTCGGAACTGTTCAGCAGGACTCTGATGCGCAGTTTATCGGCTTATCGGTAGGAGAAGACATCGCCTTTTCCCTGGAGAACGATTGTGTGCCGCGTTCCGAGATGCTGGGAAAGGTTAAAGAGGCCGCGAAAACGGTCGATATGGAAGAATTTTTGGAAGAACTCCCTTATGATCTCTCCGGAGGTCAGAAACAGAAAGTCGCGCTCGGCGGCGTTCTTCATAATGACGTGGAAGTACTGTTGTTTGATGAACCGCTGGCCGCGCTGGATCCCGCAATGGGAATGACTGCGGTTGATTTGATCGACCGTATTTTCCGTTCCGGGGATAAGACGGTATTGATTGTCGAACACCGTCTGGAAGATGTTTTATACCGTCACGTGGACCGGATCTTATTGGTTCACGAAGGCGAAATTACCTTGGATACAACCCCGGATGAACTTTTGCGCTCGAACGTGTTAAAAGAGATGGGCATCCGGGAACCGCTATATATCAGTGCGCTCAAGAATGCCGGCTGTTCCTTCGGCCCGGAAGATCATCTGGCAGACATGGACGAACTGGATATCAATCTGTATAAGGACAAACTGGTTTCGCATTTTGAGGAACAGAAAACATCTTTGAAGTATACGGTTCCGGAAGGGGAAACCTTGTTGGAAGTGAAGGATGTTTCGTTCTCTTACGGAGATTTTGAGGCTCTGAAACATATTTCGTTTACCGTGAAGAAAGGTGAACGCATCTCCGTCATCGGTAAAAACGGCGCCGGAAAATCGACGATGGCGAAACTTCTCTGCGGCATTGTCCGTCCGCAATCCGGTACGGTGACATTCCGCGGAAAGAACTGTATGGAATATTCGATCCGCGAGCTCGGACAGCTGATCGGTTATGTCATGCAGAATCCGAACCAGATGCTGGTAAAGGATATGATCCGTGATGAGATTCAGCTGGCGATGAAATTAAACAACTTGCCCGAGGAAACCGTTGAGAAGAATACGGAAGAAGTTCTGAAGATGACAGATCTGTATCCGATGCGCAATTGGCCGATTTCGGTATTGAGCTACGGTCAGCGCAAGCGCGTCACGATTGCGTCGATTTTGTCGCTGCGTCCGGAAATCATCATCGTGGACGAACCGACCGCAGGGCAGGACTACAAACACTATACAGAAATCATGAACTTCCTGGAAAACCTGAATAAGGAATACGGAATCACGATTTTGTTTATTACGCATGATATGCACCTGGCGATTGAATATACCGACCGGTCGATCGTGTTCTCGGACGGGGAACTTCTCGCGGATGACTATGTATTCCGGGTATTATCCGATAAGGAAGCCATTGAGAAGGCCAACCTGAAGAATACTTCTTTAGTCCTTTTGGCGGAAAAAGCCGGTATTGATCCGGAACTCTTTATCCACGCCTTTATTGACGAGGAAAGGAGGAACCGCGCTCATGGATAAACGCTTATTTATCAA
>CACYEP010000141.1 GCA_902773425.1 uncultured Erysipelotrichaceae bacterium
CATTCTTCGAATTGGTGATGTACGCGGTAATGATCGCGATTGCGTGGTTCGGAGGACGCTTTATCATCAGCGGATTCATGACGACCGGCCAGTTCATGTCATATCTTTCCTATGTCCGCGCGATTCTGTTCTCGTTAATGATGGTATCTTCGGCGCTCATGCAGATCGTCATGGCCCAGGCAAGTGTCAACCGTGCCAATGAAGTGCTTGATGAAAAACCTTCGATTGAAGACCATGACGCAAATCCGGACCTCGAAGTGGAAGACGGTTCCGTCGAATTTGAAAATGTGTCGTTCAAGTATGCGAAAGATGCGGAAGTCAACGCGCTTTCCGGTATCAATCTTTCGATCCGTTCAGGAGAAGTCATCGGGATTATCGGTATGACCGGTTCTTCGAAGACAACCCTGGTGCAGCTGATTCCGCGCCTTTATGATGCCACCGAAGGCACCGTAAAAGTTGCGGGGCACGATGTGCGCGAATACAAGCTGGATAAGCTGCGTCAGGCAGTTTCCATGGTGCTGCAGAAAAACACCTTATTCTCCGGCACGATTGAGGAAAACATGAGATGGGGAAATCCGGATGCGACGCATGAAGAAATCGTGGAAGCCTGCAAGTGCGCGCAGGCGGATGACTTCATCGAGGCAATGCCGAAGAAGTATGAAACAGATCTTGGCCAGGGAGGCGTCAATGTTTCCGGAGGACAGAAACAGCGTCTTTGCATCGCACGGGCATTATTGAAAAAGCCGAAGATCATTATCCTGGATGACTCGACCAGCGCGGTGGATACGGATACCGACCGCCGGATTCAGACGGCTTTAAAAGAACGTTTGGGGCATATGACAACGATTATCATCGCCCAGCGTGTCGCGTCGATTGAAAAGGCGGACCGCATTATCATCATGAAAGACGGTATGATTGATGATATCGGAAACCATGAGGAATTATTGAAGCGGAATGAAATGTACCGTGATCTCTATGAGACACAGACGGAAGGGATGGCGGAATAATGAGTGAACGTAATTATCGTCAAATCCGCACCGCGCGTGCCAATAATGTCGGCGGAACAATCGTCCGTACTTTGAAATATCTTTCGGAAGGCAATACCGTAAAATTGATTGTTACAGCGGTATGCATTGTGATCTCTTCGATGACCGGCGTGGTCAGTTCGTACTTCTTTACTCCGATCATCAATGACTATGTTGTGCCGTATATCGGTGAGGCGAATCCGGATCTTTCAGGATTTGTAAGGATGCTGGGGTTCATGGGTATTGTATACGCATGCGGTGTCATCGCTTCCTACACGAACAAGAAATTGATTTCGATCCTGTCGACGGGAATGCTGCACCGTCTTCGCACCGATTTGTTCAGGAAGATGCAGCGTCTTCCGCTCCGTTTCTTCGACACCAGAACACACGGCGAAATGATGGTATTCTATACCAACGATATCGACACGATGCGTCCGATGGTTGCGGATACGCTTCCCCAGCTTCTCACAACGGTGATCACTCTGGTAGGATGCTTTGTCATGATGGGTATTCTGAACTTCCGGCTGATGCTGGTGGTGTTCGGAATGATGGTACTCATTATGACGATTACGTATTTCCTGGCGAAAGGTTCGCGGAAATACTTTGCGAGATTACAGAAAGAAGTCTCCAATATCAACGGTTATTCCGAAGAGATGTTCTCCGGACAGAAAGTTATCAAGGTGTTCTCCCGCGAAAAGGAAACCATTGCGGACTTCCGTGTTCTGTGCGATGAATTGTACGAATCGAGCGTACGGACAAATGCTTACGCGTCGATTCTGTTCCCGGTCAACGGAAACCTTGCCTATGCGGCGTATGCGCTGGTTGCGGTCGTAGGCGCGGCTTTCTGCATTGAAGGATCTATGTCCTTGGGAGTTTTGGCATCCTTCCTGCTGTATGTCCGCCAGTTCACCGGCCCGATCGGAAACCTGTCCCAGCAGTTCAACGGATTCATGATGGCATTGGCCGGCGCGGAGCGTGTATTCAACCTGATGGATGCCGATCCGGAATTGGATTACGGAATCATTGAATTGGTCAATATCCGGGAAGATACGGAGGAACTTGTTGAGACAAACGAAGAAACGCATCGCTGGGCATGGAAAGTACCGCTTGAAACTCCGCGTTTGATTGAATTGAAGGGAGATGTCCGGCTGAATCATGTCACCTTCTCGTACGAGAAAGGGAAGACCGTATTGAAGGATGTATCCCTGTTCGCAAAACCGGGACAGAAAATTGCGTTTGTCGGAAGCACCGGCGCCGGGAAGACAACGATCACGAATCTTTTGAACCGGTTCTATGATGTCGATGATGAAGCGGGAATGATTACCCTGGACGGAATTCCAATCAAGGAAATCAAAAAAGATGATCTTCGCAAATCCATCGGAATGGTCCTGCAGGATACCAACCTGTTCACCGGGACCGTTATGGACAATATCCGCTACGGACGCTTGGACGCAACGGATGAAGAATGCATTGCGGCGGCGAAGCGCTGTAACGCGGATTCCTTCATTAAACGTCTTCCGCAGGGATATAACACGATGCTGTCTTCGAACGGATCGAATCTCTCTCAGGGCCAGCGTCAGTTATTGAATATCGCAAGGGCCGCAGTCGCGGACCCGCCGGTAATGATCCTGGATGAAGCGACTTCCTCCATTGATACCCATACCGAAAAACTGATCGAAAAGGGAATGGACGAACTAATGAAGGGACGCACGACCTTCGTGATTGCGCACCGTTTAAGTACGGTCCGCAATGCGAATGCCATCATGGTCCTTGAACACGGGGAAATCATTGAACGCGGCACCCACGAAGACCTTTTGGAACAGAAAGGCAGATATTACAAGCTTTACACCGGTAAAGCGGAATTGGATTAACCTGAACCGTGGCATCTGTCACGGTTTTCTTGTACAATCGGATTAACGAAGGAGGAAGAATCATGATTCCATTCGAACTTCACACCTATAAACACGAAGACGGGGCTTACCAGCGTACCTTGACCGTCCGCCCGGAAAAATGGGAAGACCTGAATTTCTGTGCCCCGGAATATTCTCCGGAAGCTTTCGAAAGACTGTACGAACTGTACAGAGACTTTACCGTTCCGACCTATAAACCTGTATTCGGAACCATCGTGATGTACTCACTGCCGGAAGGCGTACGGGTCACATTCCCGGAAAAAACCGAAGAATACGGAGAACTGTTCGATGATTACGCGAAGGTGACGGCAGCGTTCCGCACCAACATTTCCCTGAAAAAAGGAAAGTTCGTTTTCGCGGATTCGGCAACGGAATCCTTCTTCAATGCCCTCAAAAACAAAGGCTTATTGAAAATTGTGAAGGGGGACCGGAAGAGCCTGCGGTTTATGCCGGTGGGACGGGATGCCGGATTCCTGTCGGGAAAACCGGAAGGTTCCCTCAAGGCAAGCGCGTCGTTTTTCACGATGGATGTGTTTGATGTGCCGTCGGTATATGACCGCGCGGGAGTACCGGTCGGACTATGCGTAAAAGACGGGAATATCCTGAATCCGCCATTATACGGAAGAGACTGCCTGACGGTGCGCAGGGACGGGCAAGTTAAGACAGAAAAAATCTTTCTGAAGGATCTGACAGTGCGCATCGGTCAGCGGAAGTTCCGCCATGGGGAAGGCGTACAGTTTATGGAGCGCAGCGAATCAGTGTACACCCCGAAAAAGGGCGCGGATCTTGTGATAATCAAAGACCGTCTTATCGCGAAGAAAATCGGCGGTAAGACAGAGATTCCTGCGGGCGGATTTGTGATACATTGCGAATATGATCCGGGCGCCTTGGTTGAAACAAAGGTAACCTATGAAGGATTGGAAGATGTCATCTTCGCGGTTCAGGGAGGCACAGCCGCAGTGAACGCGGGAGTTCCCTCGAAGTCTTTTACCTCGCCGTTTTACAATTTTAAACAATTCTGGAAACCTTCGTATCCGCCGGTGTTTTACCCGCTGAATTTTGCGAAAGACCGTGCGCCGCGCATGATGATCGGTGAAGATGCCGGTCATAAACCGGTGCTGATCTGGCTGGAAGGAGCCGGTAAGTTCAAACATCATGACGCGAAGGAGAGTGCCGGATCTTCTTTGGCGGAAGCCAACCGCATCGCCGAAATCCTTGGGATGGTCAACGGAATTCATCTGGACGGCGGAGGAAGCGCTGAAATCATTGCGGACGGAAAACGGCATCTGAAGGTGTCGGACAGAGATCCGGAATCCTATGAGGAGAAAGAACGGGCGATCCCGCTCGGCCTATGGATTCAATAGAGAATTTAAGTATAATATGTGCGGAAGGTGGATTTTATGAAATTAGCGTGTATTACCGGTGCGAGTTCCGGAATCGGAAGAGAATTCGCGCGTCGTTTGGACGCGGAAGGATATAACCTGATTCTGGTCGCAAGGAGTGAAAATAAATTAAAGGAGATTGCGGATTCGTGCACGAATTCCTGCCGTATTATTACGGCAGATCTTTCGAAGCGGGAAGAATGCATGAAACTGGGAGAGGAATTAGCAAAAGAGTCGCTGGATATTTTTATCAATAATGCGGGATTCGGATGCGTGGAAGATTTTGACGCGTCGGATCTTGAGAATGATTTGAAGATGATTGATGTCAATGTGGAAGCATTACAGATCCTGTTCAGGAAGGTATTGCCGGGATTTATCGCAAGGGATGCCGGAATCATTTTGAATGTCGCGTCCAGTGCGGGTCTTCTGTACGGGGGAGCGTATATGGCGACGTACTACGCGACCAAGGCGTATGTGACCAGCCTGACTTCGGCCGTGTATCAGGAACTGAAAACCCGCGGGTCCCATGTGAAGGTCTGTATGTTATGTCCGGGACCGGTAGATACCAACTTCAACAATGTTGCCAATTCCAAGTTCGCATTAAAAGGAATCAGCGCAGAGTATTGCGTAGATTATGCCTTGAAGAAAATGAAACAGGGAAAACTGACGATCGTGCCGGGCAATATTGTCCGTGCGGGCGTAACATTCGGAAAGTTCCTGCCCAGGAAAATGCAGCTGGCGATTGTGCAGCATCAGCAATCCAAGAAAAGGTGATCGGTATGCCGGGATTTGGAACATTGATTAACGTCACCGCCATTATCGTCGGCGGTCTGGCGGGTCTTTTATTCGGAAACAAACTGAAGGATCATTATCGTGAAACCTTAATGAACGGAATCGGAATTGCCACATTGATGCTGGGGGCAGGCGGCGTCATGCGCGGCATGCTGGTGTTCAAAGACGGTGCGCTGGAAACGCAGGGAACTATGATGCTGATCATTTCCTTGGCATTGGGGGCAATTGCCGGAGAGTGGCTGCAGATTGAGGAGCATATCGAACAGTTCGGTGACTGGTTAAAGAAAAAGACCGGAAGCGAGAAAGACGGCGGCTTTGTCCATGCCTTCCTTACGGCTTCGCTTACCGTGTGCATCGGGGCGATGGCGGTTGTCGGAAGCGTGGAAGACGGCACAAGGTTTGATCCGTCGATTCTGGAGGCCAAGGCCGTGCTCGACTTTGTGATCGTGATGGTCATGGCTGCCTCGATGGGAAAAGGCGCGATTTTCTCGTTTGTGCCGGTAGGAATCTTCCAGGGAACGATTACGCTGATTGCGTTTTTCATCGGCGGAAACATCCCGGCGGACGCGCTGAATCATCTGTCGTATGTCGGAAGCGCGCTGATTTTCTGTGTCGGCACGAATCTTGTGTGGGGAAGAAAAATCCGGGTCGGGAACCTTCTTCCGTCATTGATTTTTGCTATGCTGTGGGGTTTGCTTCCTTTATAGCATGGGAATCAGAACCCTGTTATGATAGAATATAAATGCAAAGAAGAGGACCATATCATGAACAATCAGAAACTTGAAGAATTCTTCCAGGGACACAGTACGCATGCCCATGATCTTTTTGGCGCACATGTAGAAAACGGAGGCGTCCGGTTTACGGTTTATGCACCGGAAGCCAGAAGCGTTCAGGTGCGGGGTGATTTTAACGGATGGGACGGAAATCAAAACTGGTTAACCAAAATTGATTACCGCGGTGTTTGGGAAACATTTATCCCGTGGGCGAACGAGTACCAGTTATATAAATACAGCATCGAAACCAATGACGGAAGATGGATCGAAAAGGCGGATCCGTATGCCCGTTATTCCGAATTACGGCCGAATTGGAGTTCTATTATCGTAGACGGTTCCAATTATCCGTGGGATGACAGACAATGGATGGATCAGCGCACGCTGAACTATGACCGGCCTTTGAACATCTACGAAGTTCATGCGGGCGCATGGAAAAAGGACCAGTTCGGAAATTGGTATACATATAATCAGCTGGCAGCGGAATTGATTCCGTACGTTAAGGAACACGGATATACGCATATTGAGTTTATGCCGTTAATGAATCATCCGTTTGACGGTTCCTGGGGATATCAAATTTCCGGCTTCTATTCCCTGACGTCCCGCTATGGGACTGTGTATGAGTTCCAGAATTTCGTAAATGAGGCGCATAAGGCAGGCATCGGAGTCATCATGGACTTTGTAGCCGTGCACTTTGCGTCGGATGATTACGGACTCTGCGCGTTTGACGGATCCAAGGTCTACGAATATCAGAACGAGAACGAAAAGAGCCAGTGGGGAAGTTACAATTTCGACTTGGGGAAAGACCCGGTGCGCAGTTTCTTAATGTCCGCGGCGAACTATTGGGTGACCTATTATCATCTGGACGGTTTGCGCATGGACGCGGTTTCCAACATGATTTTCTACGACGGAAACAAGAACCGCGGAGAAAACATCGGAGCTCTCGAATTTATCAAGAGATTCAACGGCAAATTATCCTATGAACATCCGACCGTGATGCTGATTGCGGAAGATTCCTCGGATTATCCGAAGGTTACCGCAGACACCAAAGACGGAGGATTGGGATTCCATTACAAGTGGGACTTGGGATGGATGAACGATACTCTGGCCTATTACAAAAAAGATCCGGTATTCCGGAAGTATCATCATAATTCTCTGACGTTCTCTATGATGTATTTTTGGTCGGAAAGATTTATGCTGCCGTTATCCCATGATGAAGTGGTGCATGGCAAAGGTACGATCTTGAACAAGATGTGGGGACTCTACGGAGAGAAGTTTGCGCAGTGCAAGAATCTTTATACGTACATGATGACCCATCCGGGAAAGAAATTAAACTTCATGGGAAATGAAATCGGTCATTTCCGCGAGTTTGACGAAATGAAACAGGTGGACTGGTTCCTGCTGGATTATCCGACGCACCGTGAGTTTGAACGGGCAATCAGAGACCTGAACCTGATTTATTGCACGCATCCGGCATTCTGGCAATACGATTACGATCTGAAGGGATTCCGCTGGATCGATCCGGATGACGGAAACCGCAGCATCTATTCCTATTACCGGGAAGATGATAAGGAGTGCTTCGTCGTGTTATTGAACATGACACCGAATTCCTACGAGGAATTTACCGTGGGAGTTCCTTATAAAGGCACGTATGAGGAGATATTTAACAGCGAAAAATCCATCTATGGCGGCCAGGATATGGTAAACTATAATCTGGTTGTTTCACAAAAAGGCTCTTACCGTGAGTTTGAGCATGTGATCACCGTACGTTTGGCGCCGTTTGCGGGAGTTATCTTCCATGTGAAGAAACCGCATAAACACACCGTCAAAAAACATTAGCAAATAGTCAGGAGAATTGTATGTTTACAAACAAAGAAGACTTCAAGGCCGCGTTCAGGGAGAAAATGGAAGAACGTTACGGTCGCAGTATCGAACGTTCCGATGCCATTGAACAATACCTTGTACTCGCGTGGATGATCCGCAACTATGTGGGACCGAATTGGAGAAGCACCAAAGCAGCGGTCGCGGATTCCGGCGCAAAACAGCTCTATTATTTTTCCATGGAGTTTTTATTGGGCAAGATGCTCAAGAATAACCTTTACAACCTGGGAGTATACGATACCGTCAAGGAAGGATTGGCGGAATTGAATATCGACATCCGGGATGTGGAAAAAGTTGAACCGGATGCGGGTCTCGGGAACGGCGGTTTAGGCCGTTTGGCTGCCTGCTTCATGGATTCCATCGCGTCCATGAATCTTCCGGGACACGGAAACTGCATCCGTTATGAATACGGATTGTTCCGTCAGCGCATTGTCGACAACAAACAGGTCGAGGCACCGGATACTTGGTTAAAATACGGAAACCCTTGGGAAGTGCGCAAACCGCAGCACGCTGTAGATGTCAAGTTCTACGGGCATCTTGATATGGAATATAAAGACGGGCATATGTACACAAGACTTGTCAACCCGCAGATCGTCCGTGCCGTACCGTATGATATGCCGATGATTGGCAAAGATACTGCGGTAACGAACACATTGCGTTTATGGAGTGCGGAATGCTCGGAAGAAGCCGATACCAAGGACTTCATCAAATACATCACGAGTGTTTCTGAAATCTGCCAGAACGTTTATCCGGATGATTCCACGGAACACGGAAAGCTCCTGCGCATGAAACAGGAATATTTCTTTGTTTCCGCAGGCCTGCAGACCGCGTTAAAGAGCCATCTGGCAATTTACCATACTCTGGATAATCTGCCGGATAAAGTGGTATTCCAGCTCAATGATACCCATCCGACAATGATCATCCCGGAATTGATGCGTATCTTACTGGATGATTACGGATATGAATGGGATGCGGCTTGGGATATCGTAAAGCGCTCGGTTGCGTATACAAACCATACCGTTATGGCGGAAGCGCTGGAGACCTGGCCGGAAGCTTATTTCCAGCATCTTGTTCCGCGTATTTATACCTTGATTCAGGAAATCGACCGCCGTTTCCGCAGAGAAATCAACGAACGTTTCCATGATTACGATCTGACCGAACGTGTTGCGGTAATCCGTGACGGAAGAGTTCATATGGCAAATCTGGACGTTTTGACCGCATTCTCGGTAAACGGTGTTGCGGCGCTTCATACATCGATTCTGCGCAATGATGTGTTCCGTGATTTTGACCGGATCTTCCCGGGCAAGTTCAACAACAAGACCAACGGTGTAACCCACCGCAGATGGTTAATGTATTCGAATCCGGAACTGCGCAAACTGTTGAATGACACGATCGGAAATGAATGGGAAACACATCCGGAACGCTTGGAAGATTTGATGGATCATGTGGATGATCCGGAACTTCAGGCACGTTTTGAGGAAGTCAAGAAGACCCGCAAGAAGATCCTTGCGGAATTCATCAAGGAAGAAACCGGTATTGAAATTGATCCGGAATCGATCTTTGATTCCATCGCAAAGCGTCTACATGCGTACAAGAGACAGTTCCTGGATTTGATGCATATCATTTATCTCTATCAGAGGTTCAGGAAGGATCCGGAATTCACGATGCACCCGCATACATTCATTTTCGCGGCGAAAGCGGCTCCGGCCTACATCTACGCGAAAGAAGTTATCGAATTGATCAATTGCGTCGCGGACGTGGTCAATAACGATCCGGTCGCTTCGAAGTATATGAAGGTCGTGTTTATCCCGAATTATTCGGTTTCCGTTTCGGAAATCCTGATGAACGCGGCGGATATTTCCGAACAGATCTCGACCGCAGGCAAAGAAGCCAGCGGCACCGGCAACATGAAGTACATGATGAACGGCGCCATCACGTTAGGCACCTATGACGGAGCCAACGTCGAAATCGACGATGCGGTCGGAAGTGAAAACGATGTGATCTTCGGCATGCGTGTCGAAGACATCGAAGATCTCAAGTACAAGGGATACAATTCCCGCGAGTATTATGAAATGGATCCGCGTATCCGGGAAATCATGGATTCCCTGGTTGACGGAACCTGGCATCCGAACAAGGATGAATTCAAACATATCTACGAAGAAATTATGTACCGGAATGACCCGTACTTCCATTTCGCAGATTTCGATGCGTATGTGAAGGCGCAGGCAAAGATCGTCTCGTTCTACGAGAACCGGGAAAAATGGAACCGCAGCTGTTTGGTGAATATCGCAAAATCCGGATATTTCTCCAGTGACCGCACAATCAGCGACTACGCAAGAAACATCTGGCATATTTATCCGATTGAAGGAATGGACACATGCGCAAAGAAGAAATGATGGAAGCGTATCTGGATTCCTATGAGAAGATTTCGGTGTATCTGCACGAAGCCTTCTACCAGGGAAGATCCGATGCGTTCCGTCTTGTCGGCCCGGACGGGAGTTATGAACCGTTAAAAATTGACGGGATTACCAGGTCCGGAAAATCCTATGCGAAATATACTCTGAGAGCTCCCGGAAATCTGGTAATCGGGAAAGAGTATTTCATAGTGGCCGATTATGCGCTGAGATGCCCGCTGCGGTTCGGCTACATTGTCCGCACCGAACGGTTTGATGAAGAATATTATTATGACGGAGAACTCGGCGCAGTTTATCACGACCATGCGCTGAAACTGGCGTTATGGGCTCCGACTGCCGCAGAAGTCAAAGTGAAATTCTCGGGAAAACTCTGCGGGATGGAATCTCTGGAACGCGGGGATAAGGGAGTCTGGCGCTTAACGTTAAACGGTGATTATGACGGATGCGAGTATGTTTACTTGGTGAAAGTAAACGGAGACTGGGCAGAAACCGTGGATCCTTATGCCAAAAGCGCAAACGCAAATAAGCGGAAAGGATATATTGTCGATGAGGAAGTATTCCGGAAAGATTTCGGGAAGAAAAATCTGGAACCTCTTCATTCATATACGGATGCGGTGATTTACGAAACATCGGTCCGTGATTTCACCAAACAATTCTCCATACCCGGTTCCGGGAAGTTTGCCGGAATGTCTATCGAAGGCTTAAAGACCGCGGGAGGGCTTTCCGCGGGCTTTGATCATTTAAAAGAACTCGGAATCACGCATGTACAATTGATGCCGGTCATGGAATTTACGTCAGTGGATGAGGAACATCCGGATGATTATTACAATTGGGGATATGATCCGGGGCATTATTTCATTCCCGAGGGATCCTATGCGTTACATCCGGACGATCCCTATTCGAGGATCAGGGAACTGCAGGATCTTGTGATTGCGTATCATAAGGCAGGCATCCGGGTAAATCTTGATGTGGTCTACAACCATATGCGGGAAAGGGTTGGATCCGATTTTGAAAAGATCGTTCCGAACTACTATTTCCGTTTGTCCAAATCCGGCGCTCCGTCGAACGGTTCTTTCTGCGGAAACGATTTGGATTCCACCAGAAAAATGACAAGAAAGATGATCTTGGATTCTTTGCGTCATTATACGGAAGGGTACGGGGCTGACGGATTCCGGTTTGACTTGATGGGAATCCTGGATGTGGAAACGATGAATGAAGCCGAGAAGATGATTCATGCGCTGGATCCCAACGCAATGATCTACGGCGAAGGCTGGAACATGCCTACGCTGCTGCACGATGAAGATAAGGCCATGATTGCCAACCAGGCGAAACTTCCGGCAACCGGTCATTTCAACGACTTCTTCCGCAATACCGTAAAAGGCGGGGAAGATCTTTGGGTCAAGGGCTTCGGCACCGGAGAATTATCCGGTATCGAAAACCTGCGGCATTGTCTTTCCGGATGCGTGCTGGAAGGCGATGACGGGGAAGCAATGTTTGATTCGCCGGAAAAATCGATCAATTATGCGGAATGTCATGACGGTGCGACGGTTTGGGACAAGATGAAGGTCGCCAATTCCGGCACCGATAACAGTTCCCGTTTAGCCAGGGATAAGATGATGTTCGCCTTGGTGCTGCTGTCGGAAGGCGTGCCGTTTATTCACAGCGGAGAGGAATTCTGCCGTACCAAACAGGGAGTTTCGAATTCTTATGCTTCTCCGGATGCGATCAATGCGATTGACTGGAACCGCAAGGACAAGTACGAATCTCTTACAAAGTATGTCAAAGACCTGATTGAATTCCGTAAAGAGTTCCCGGTGTTCCGGCTTAAGACGCGGGATGAAATCAGGGACCGTTTCAATTTCTCGGTAACGGAGGATTGCGTGGCGAAGGCGGAATACGACTGCCGGGGAATGGGTCTTTCCTATGAGAAACTGACGGTATGGATCAACGGAACCGAAGATTCCAAGGAATTGATCTTCGGGGATGCGCAAATGATCCTGATGGATGAAAACGGACGGAACCGAGGCGCAAATCCGCAGATGAGTGCGGTATTGCCGGGATTATCGGTCCTTGTGAGCGGGAAGTAATATGTTTCAGAACACATGGACTCCGTATCTGAAGAAAGAATTCCGTGAACCTTATTTTGAGAAACTCTCGGAGTTCCTTCGCAGCGAATACGCGAATAAAACAGTATTCCCAAGACGCGAAGACGTGTTCAACGCGTTTCAGTTTCCGGATATGCCGGATATAAAAGTCGTCATCCTGGGGCAGGACCCGTATTTCAAGGAAGGGCAGGCCTGCGGATGGTCCTTTGCGGTGCGTCCGGGAGTGGAAATACCTCCGTCTTTGCGGAATATATACCAGGAGATCCATGATGATCTGGGACTTCCGGTACCGTCTACCGGATATCTTCTTCCCTGGGCAAGACAGGGCGTAATGATGCTGAATACGGTGCTGACCGTAGAGAAAGATAAACCGATGTCCCACCGCGGAAAAGGGTGGGAAACCTTTACCGACCGGGTCATCATGAAACTGAATGAATTGGATCAGCCAGTGGTGTTCCTGTTATGGGGAAGACCGGCAAGAGAAAAGAAGAAATACTTAACCAATCCGGCGCACCTGGTGCTGGAAGCGGCGCATCCGAGCCCGTTATCGGCATATAACGGATTTTTCGGGTGCCGGCATTTCTCCAAGGCAAACGCGTTTTTATCGCAGGCGGGAGTCACTCCGGTAGACTGGAGGATTTGATGAGATTTCAAAATCTTGACGAAGCCTTAGGATGGCTGTATGAACGTAAAAAATCCGTTGTGGGTCTTCATGACTTTCAACGTTTTTTGGATGCGCACGGAAACCCGGAAAGGAAACTGAAGGCGGTTCATGTCGCGGGAACCAACGGAAAAGGAAGCACAACGGCCTACATTGCGTCGATTCTGCGCTCTCAGGGCTATAAGGTAGGCACATTCACTTCGCCGCATCTTGTGACCCACAACGACCGCATCCGCATCAATAACGTTCCGATACCGGATGACGATCTTCTTCAGTATCTGGAGGAAGAATACGGGGAGTTTACGGATGCCGGATTATCCATGTTCGAAATTGATTTTTATATTGCGTGCGAATACTTTCTGGAAAAACATGTTGACTTCGCGGTGATCGAAGTGGGCTTGGGAGGTGAGTTTGACGCCACGAATACGGTATGGCCCATGGTCTCGGTGATTACTACGATCGGATATGATCACATGGCATATTTGGGAAATACGCTGGAAAAGATTGCGTCCGCCAAAGCCGGTATCATCAAAGAAGGCATCCCGGTCATAACCCATGTGAAAGACGCAGGGGCTCTGCGGGTAATCAAGGATACGGCGGACGCGCGTCATGCGGAGCTGACGCAGGTAAAAGATCCTTTGTGTGTGCATGAAGACTCCGGAGAACTGGTGTTTTCCTACGGAAGGTATCAGGATCTTCGCCTTCAGACCATGGCCTATTATCAGGCAGAAAACGCCTCCAACGCGCTGGAAACCGTAAAGGTATTACGGAAGGCAGGAGTAAAAATCACGCCGCGTGCGGTCCGTAAAGGGCTGTATAATGCAGTCTGGGAGGGAAGATTCGAAAAAGTATCGGATGATCCCGAAGTCATCCTGGACGGAGCGCATAACGAAGAGGGAATCCGCGCCTTGACAAGAACCCTGAAGATGAGAGGGAAGGATTGCGTCATCGTGTTCGCGGCATTAAAAGATAAGATGACAGATCGTATGATTGAGTCCCTATTGGAAGTGACGGATGATATAATTGTGACAGAGTTTATCTTTTCCAGAGACCAGAAAGCGGATGTGATTGCGAAAGATTATCCCGTGACCGTTGAGCCGGATTACGGAAAGGCAATCCGG
>CACYEP010000142.1 GCA_902773425.1 uncultured Erysipelotrichaceae bacterium
TATCCTTGCACACATCTCATTCTTTTTCAAAATATAGCTACCGCTCAAAAATTGATTCCATTGGCAGAATGCACACTCACACTGGCCGCAATGCAATGACCTTCATTCTGCCATCCGGGCGAATCAAGTCATATAAAAAACACAGAAAAATACGATGCTCTCTATTGCTTGAAGCATACAATTCTCTACCTGATAACAGATATATCCATTGTAAAAGATCGTGCCTGCAAAAAAACCAGGTTATATTTATAGTATAGCAGACAAAACAGAAAATTCATACGGAAAAAACATCATATACACAAACATAATAAACAGCTTTTCAAAAACTGTTCTATTAATTAACAAGAAATATTTTTCGGGCAAGGTATAGTAAAAGACCCGCATTTCGCGAGTCTGCCTGAAAAATATTTCTTGTTAATCAGGGGAGTTATTTCGCCAGATAATGCAACGCATTATTGCGCGAACTAACCAAATCACAGATCTACTTCATAAGAGAATATCTAAACACCCCTACACTGTCAAGTGGTCCTTCTTCGATAATTACTGAATCCCCAAAATTACAGTTTTCTTTTACAAACACTTCAGCGAGAGGATTAATAAGCCATGTCTCAACCATATTACTAATACCACGGCCTCCATTTGACAGATCTCCTTGTGCCTTTTTCAGTAGGTATTCTTTGAACGGAGGTCGTATTTCAAGTATAATACCCTTTTCGCGTTTGAGATTATTTATAATAGTATCAAGTTTGAGATCAAGAATCTCTGCAAGCGCTTTTTCACGTATGAAGTCAAAAACAATGAAGTTATCACCAATTCGGTTCAATAATTCAGGGCGTTGAATGCTATATTTAAAGTAATCTTTAATGGCACCCAAGAGTTCTTTTTGGATGGTATCATAATCCATTTCAGGTGTTATAGTCTGATATCGCTTCCCTGTTGTCGCCTCCTGTCCAACTACACCAAGGTTACTTGTAAAAATTATTAGTGCCTCAGAAAAATACATTGTTTCGCCGGCAGAATCAGTAATTCGACCATCTTCTAGTATCTGAAGAAATTTATCCAGAATTGAGGGGTGCGCCTTATCAATTTCATCAAACAGCAATACGCAGAATGGTTTTGATTTGATCGCATTTGTCAGCTGCCCACCATCACTGTAGCCGATATATCCAGGAGGAGCTCCAAGCAGTTTCTGATCAGAATGGGGTTGTTGATACTCACTCATGTCAAAGCGAGTTACAAAGCTTTCATCACCAAAAATGAACTCAGCGATTGTTTTTGCCAACTCGGTTTTTCCTGTACCTGTAGGACCAGCTAAGAAGAGCACTCCTTTAGGCCGACTGCTTGATCCTCCTTGTATTCCGGACATTCCCAGGCGAGCGCGGCTCAATACACTTACTACCTTTTTTATTGCCGTTTCTTGCCCCTTTACTCTTTTCCCCAGAAATTCTTCGGCATTCTTAACTTTTTCAAAATCCAGTTTATCCCATTGGCTTTCTGTTTCTCCATAGCGAAACATTTTTATCGCCTTACGAATCTGATACACCGAATATTTCTTTTGCCTGCATAGCGAGAAAATACCGAACAGTTCAACCAATGTCATTCCATCGGTAAGGGCAATAAACTCATCTTGTGCTTTTTTTCTTTCAGTTGGTGCTAAATCCTTCGCTCCAGGCACGGTATCAAGTCTTGCGTCTATAACTGCTGATCTAACTTCTTTCTCAGGGCGAGAAATAGTTAGAGTTCTAACATATGGGTTGTTGAGATAAAACCATGTAGGAATGTCATTAACCTTTTCAACAATTAAAAACAGGAGATTTGTCAACGGTTGTTTATCACGCATGCTCAAAGCTTGTGTTGGTGTTCTTGATGCAAGCATAAGCCTCGTGAAATACTCTATTTCTTCATCAGATAAATTATCCGGAGATGCAACAATTGTATTTGCCAAGTCCATTATAATAGCAGTAGGGCGAACAGTATTAGCCATTGATTTTCTAATAAGTTCTGTTGCCGTACTAATTGACTTGGAAGACTTTTCATCTGAAGATATGCATCTATAAAATGTTGAAACCATATCAAGAGCATATGGATTTGAAAACCCATCTATCCGGTTATAGAAAATAACAGGATCATATCCTTCTTCGGTCAAATACCGGTGCAGATACAGAGAAAGGGCAACTGGCTCACAGGTCCCATCGTCTTCATATACCCAAGGCTGAAGGTCATGTACATTTCCTTCAACAATAAATGTAGTATTTATGTCTTGATATACAGCAAGATCTTTTTGCCACTTCTCTGCTTGAATCATTAATCATTTTCCTCCTTAACAGTGAGTACAGCCTCAATATCACACAAGGTAATCTTTGATTCTTCAGCAACTCTAACCGGGGAGTATTTTACAATTCGTTGTCCGTCTACCAGAGTGCCATAAGTACTTATATCCTCTATTAAGATTCCAATATTTCGGCGGGGTGTCACCCGCAAGTGTTGCCTGCTTACTGAGGGAAAATCAGCAAGTTCTTCGGCGCCTGTTTCTGTACGTCCAATTATGCATCCTTCGTCTGGAATCTCTATTTCTTTGCCTGTACTTAACCTTAATACATATTTTTTCTTATGAGGTAACGATATTATCGATACATCTTTAGTCGTGTTTTCCGAAGACTCCGTTTTTACAAAATTCTTCATTAATTGCTCAACACATGGATCATCTTCGGCATAAATTAAAAAATCTATTATTCTTCGACCACATGACGGGCAGTTGTCCGGAAAACTTGATCTACGTTCAAAAACTATTTTTTTACCACAAATGCAAACTTTACAAAAAGCCATTCACTAAACCTCCGTATTTACAGCTCGTTGCTTTTGTGTAGTAATTTTTCTTTGCTTCTTTCGAGTGCTTCTTTCAGAAACATCAGACTGTACACACATTTCATTAATAATTGCCGGTTCTAAATATACTCGTTTTAAGATAACACCCTTCTCAGCTGCTCGTTCTTCCAAGGTTGCATATAAAGAGCAAATACTATTTGCACTACTCTCTATCTGACGTTGACGTTCTAGAGAACCACCTTTTGATTCTCCTATGGGTTCGAACATAATTCCGCTGCCATCATTGCCTATAAATACATCACAGAGCGGATGTCCATCAACAGCATACATTTGTCCGACAGTGTGATCCAATACAGCATCATCCTTTGCATGGCATCCAAGATCTTCCATTATACTCTCGATAACGTCCATCACATATTCATCTTGCTTACGCTTTTCCAAAACAGATGTCATCCTTGCGATTTCCTTTTCTACACGATATGGAAGCCTCTCAGAAGGTTTTACTTCGAGTAGCTCACATAATGCACAGTACTCAAAATAATTGGACTCCATTATTTTTTTTTCGCTATCCGTAACTCTGGCAGCACCTTGTAAATAGGTTGAAACGCGCATTTTCACAGATTTAATCTTGTCCTCTATGTCAGTTGCTGATCCTTGAATCGTCTTTGCCAGTTCTGCTAATAATCGAGTCCTGTCCATCTCATCTTTTTCCGAAACAATCGGTCTTTCGTCAACTTTCTTCACCCAGGAATCAAGCTCTTGCTCCAATTTTGTGGGTTTTTTTTTCGCAGAAAACAGTAAATCCGAAAAATCAAGTTCATCGCGTTCAGTACTACTAAAATCATTTTCATTCTGAAGCATAGCTCCGGTAACAACACCGCTTTTACAGTACCCGCGAACTGCTTCGTCTGCAACAAATACTGTTATTTCAATATTAGCTCCAACAGTCATCTGAGCACTGCTTTTATACTCAGACTGTAGTTGTTCTTTAATTCTTCGAATGCTATCAGCTAACTCCTGCTTCAGTCGAGCCTTTCTCATTGCTTCCAACTCAACTGCCGTGTAATAGCTACTCATATTAATCAAACTCCTCTTTCATCCTGCGCATTTCTTTCTCATAACCAAGTCTGTTAAGCCATGCAATAAACCGATCATTTTGAAGCAGCTCATCAATCTCGTTAATAGAACATTTGCTTAAGACAGAAATTAATGCATCCAATGTTTCAACAGACACTCCAAATATGTCAATGGATTTTTCACCTTGAAGTGCCAAACATATCGTAGATATAGATGCCATGTCATTGCTTCCATTGCGTCGAATAAGCTGCTCCAATCTATCAACCTGTCTCTGGTCGAAATTATTGTACCTTAAATAGAATATTAACAAACCAGTAGATAGAAATTTTTTAGCAATCTCATCCTTCCCAGTTGATAACTGATTAACGTATTCATTAAGGGAGCCGTATTTTTTTCCACAATAATAAATCTTCTGCGGATCATCTTCTATATACGCTAATAGTTTAAATATCGCCGCATCAGTATCATGATATGAGGCAAGTTCTCTAACTTTTTCTACTAGAGATTTGTCAAACTGATGCACAAATTCAATTAGTTCACGCCTTTTAACAATACGTGATGCTTGATTCCAATGGTTCTTAATCGCTTGAGCCAGTTGATGAAGAGTGGACACAGATATGGTCTGTCCCTCGAATCTCCCATATATAAGTGGTTTATTTTTATTCTCTTTTTTTGCTCTAGAATATATGCTCCGATTAGCAGAGCGTATAAACTCTCCTTCGCACCACCGCTTAACTTGGACATATCCCCAACGCTGATTCTCGTCTTCGTTAAGAAGTCCTCTTATCAAAACACTTAAACGACCGCTAATACTGCTCGGTAAATCCAAGCCGCTTTCCCATGCCACTTGGATTTCTTCAACAGACATTCCTTCAAAGATTGAACGACCGAGTACTGCTTTACAAAGTACTAATCCAAAAGATCCATAATCATATGCAAAAGACATAGCGGCACTCCATAAAAGAGCTTTAACACGTGGCGCATACTCGGGTGTCCCCCTTACTGCATCTATCAGCTTACCATTTGAGTTTGTATAACCACTAATGCCGCAATCTCCTATTACAACTCTCTCACCACCATCTGCGAAAAACAAGTTACTGGGTTTAATATCACAATGAACAATACCATTTTTATGAAGTTCATGAAGTCCCTCATTAATCGAAGGGACTATTACTTTTTGGATATGGGTGCTTGAAAGTGCACCTACATCTTCTAATGTGCCTTCTGAATAATACTCGTATATTTCATAGTAGTATCCACGATAATCCCCGCATTCAACCACATGCGCAATATTAGGATGTCTGATATTTGTCAAAAAATTTTGCATTTGGTTTGAAGGATGCCATCCATTATGATAGATTTTAACAACGTATGATTTGCCCCATTTTTTCGCCAAATAAACATTAGACTGCTTTCCTTGTTTGTGCATAAGGGACATAATTACATAACTGTCAGCAACGGACTCACCTGCTAATAGAATAATGCTCTGTCCACTTTGATTTGTACTTCCCGGTGGAATCGTCTCTCCGGCATTGATCGTTTTACCAATATGAGATTTTGGTGGTTGTGTTTCAGCCGCATTAATCATAAATACTTCTCTCCTTGCGGAATCCCAATGGTTAAAACCTTATTTCCATATACGATGTATTGAAGTGTTCTATCTATTGTTTCAATTCCCACATACTTTTCATGATGCTTAAAAATTAAACATCTCTGATTTGATGATCCTCGTAGGCCTTTTCCATCATTTAAGTCTTTAAGATATGGTCCATCTATTAGTACAGCACAAGTACTAAGAATGGAATTTATTGATTCATCTTTCTGTTCTCGTAATTCCTCAATTTTATATCCTGTGAAAATGAGAATATCATCACATATGCTGACGAGTGACTGAACTAGTGCATTTAGTGCTTTTGGCTTTAGGAATGGTTCTCCACCCGAAATAGTGAAACCATCAATAGGGGCTTTTATCTGCTGAATCATCAGCATAATGTCATTGACGGTTACTTCTTTCGAACGGTCATATAGCTGGAGTTCCGGACTTATGCATCCAGTACATGCACGATTACATCCATTCATCCATATACCGACTCTGCTACCGGGGCCAAGCGCCCTAACAGGATAGTACATTCTTCCGAGACTGATCTTTGTATCTTGTATATTCATCTAAGCTCCGAAGTAAAATGCGATGGACAAACCAATCTGGTTCCATCAACGCGTTTTCCGCAAAACAAACAGTTATGTGTCCGTTTTCGCTCCTCAATTTCGTGTCCTGTTTGCCATCGATTCATTGACAATAATAGTTCATCTGGTGTGATACAAAACATCGCACCATCAGAGAGCCTTTTCACACATTCAAATGGTGTGGGCATCTTTCTCCTTAGTTCGGAAGTTAATGGTGATCTCATTTTTGTTTCCACACTTTTTTGAAGGATGAGAAGTGCCTTGTCTGGCAAAACAGATACAATGTTACCAATTCCCCAGCAAAACGGAACATCGCATTCTCCAGATTCATAGGCATCAATATTTAAAAATGCATGTGTGCCAATTGGTTCTTTATGCAAGCTACTGCAAAGCACTTCTATACTTCTTGTGTTTTCGTAGTTTAGGTAATAACTGTCACCACCAAAAAGAGCTCTTCCACCCAGTTTCTTTCGCCTAATGATCCAACTGTAATTCGGTCTTCTCACTTTACATAAGGAGGGAAGAAACTTTGTATTCACAGCATATATCATTTCCTGAATGCCTGCGGTATCCTCCCATGTTAGATTTTTTATTGGTTCTAAGCCGGCATATAGCATCATAAGATATACACTGGTACTCGCAATCATTTTCAATGCTTCCATATAAGCGTTCGTGTCGGAATATTTTAAGACCGTTATAGATCCAGAAACAGGTATCGGTGAATACATTAATTCATTGCACGCTCTTATCTCATTATCAATGGCCTCATGTGCATGCTTTAATTGAGGGAGAATGTCCAATGCTTTTGACGGCATGGTATAAATCTTATATAGTATCTCATCTCCATTTTTATGAAGCGCACCGCCTATTTCTCGATAGTATGCATAATCATTCAAGAGCATCTTCAGACGAATAACATCATCATTTTCGTCTAATGCCCTTTTGTATATCTCTGCAATTTCATCTGCATGTCCACTTGTTTCTCTATTGAGTAACTCCAAAAAATACAGGACTTTTTTTGAATCCATTTTATTTGCCTCACTTGTCAGCGTCTTCCAACACACTCGCCAAAGCGATATAGCGTGGATCATCAGGAGAAAAGCTAAGAGCCACGCTAATGTGCCTTATGGCATCAAGCCTTTGTGTTTCGTTTGTTCCTTTTCTTAATGCTAACAGTGCCAGAACATATTCTTTTTCCGCTGAACTCGGAAGATTATTTATTTTATAGGCATACTTGGATTCAGTGTATTCAGATGCTGTAAAGCCTTCAAGTGAAAGTCCGTATATTACTTCTGATACAATTTGCATCTCCGTTTCCTGATAAGCTGCATCTTCATGTACCGGAATATAATTGTTCGGGAGCTCAATCCTTTTTGATTTTTCCCGAAGGACCTCTTTTGCCATATCAAGTTTTTCAAATTGAGCGGCCAATTCGTAGCACTCTTTTAGTTGGAAAGCCTCTATGCTATCCCTGTCACTAATAGTTGACATTCTTATCACCATTATTTTTTCAGCGAGGAGAATCAGTGATATTCTCCTCGCCGACATCATATCCTTTTCCAATAGTTACCATAACTAAACTATATCTTTGAATTTCTATTCAATGAATCGTTCAGATCAGATACAGCGTTCACGACTTTGTTTTGAACTGATGATGCTGTTTGATCGGCTTTGTAGGTTGCATAGACTCCCAAAAGTATCAAAACGATTCCAACAAAACGAAGGGATGCAAGAATAAGTATAAAACCAAGCAATATCGCAAAAAGTGGAAATATCACACCCATTGCTGTTTCCTTCCGAGCAGCTTGAACAGTATTCGCTCCCATACTTCTTGCTGTATTTTGAAGGTTACTATATGCATTCTCTATTTGGTTCTCACACACATCAAGCTGTTGTTTTGCTTCCTGTGATGTCATAATTAACGCCCTCCTCCATTGATTACTTCATCATATGTTTCTGCATATCGTTCCACCCATACTTTTGCAGGCACATCATAAGGACGGAAATGAGTATTCTTATTATCTTTGCTGATATCCATGTAAACTGCCGTTTTACCCCGCAGCGTTTTCGCTTCGCTTTCCACGACAAGGATATCCATTGATTCATCGTCAAGTCCATATGCAATGCGCTTGTCAAACATGGAATCGTAGCGGTCACCAAGCATCAGCTCAATACCACGAATGCTCTCGCCCCATACGATACTATTTACACCATATTTAGGCCCTTTCGCAATGATTTTCTTAAGCATTTCAATCGGACTTAATTCCCCTTCGAGGTCTCCTTCATATATCCGTCCAGTTCGTAATCTCCTTGCACGATTGATTCCAAAGAACATCAGGAAAATCCTCTCATCAGCAGGAAGCGTACCCTCAGAACGCCCTAAAACAATCTCGTATAAAGTGACTATCAGTTCTTCAGTATCACTGACTTTCGCTACTTTTACCTGCTGAGGGAATTGCGATTCAAGGAAATCAAAGTCACACTCCCCATCAGCCAGCTCATCAGCAAACAAATCTACAATATATACCAGAGCGTTAGACTTGTCTGCGTTTGTATGAAGCTCCTCATAAAGGACGCTCATGGCAGATAGTTCGAACAAGCTAAGAGCCATCTTTTCATCTTTGGTGACAATCAGGAGATTGTCTCGTTCCTTTGTCCGAAGCTCCGGCATAAAGACACTCTTCTTTGCAAATCCATGACCTAACAGCAATCCATATCCGTCTTTGGATGTTCCAAGAGGCTCAACACTTTCTAAACCTTCCAAAATCAGTTTATTAAAACAATTATGGATATTGTCTTCTGCATTTGTCAGGAGAACTCTAGTCTGCTGATCTTCATATAAAGGTGCAACATCAGGATCCGTAAAGAATGCGTCCAGACGAGAAAGAAGCTCTAAGCGTTCATCCTCATTAATATAGCTTACTTGGAAGAAGTTATTTGCAGATTCAACACCTCCAGCACCATTATAAATTGCCGAGCCTGCAGGCTGGTTCTGAAGTGTACGAATTCCAGCATTATCTGCATTCAATATTGACGCCGCTCCATCTTCGGAACCTTTTACTGCAACGCGAATTGCCATCTGGCTAAAGCAAGTCTCCAATCCCGCACAATTATGAAAATCCTGACAAGCAAGTATTATATGTATACCCACTGCTCTTCCCTGCATAACCAGATTGTTGAGGCAGGAAAGGCATTCACTACTGATAGTGTCGCTTTCACCCTTACTTCTAAACAATTCCTGAACCTCGTCGAATACGAGTAACAATTTTGGTACATTAGGAACGTCTGACAGCTTCATATACGCATTAATTTCCGACACACCATACCGTTTAAAGTGTTTAGCCCTAGTTTCCAACTCAGTACATAATTCCTTAAGAATATTTAAGCCGAATTCACGCTCACTATTAATGGCAATCACCCTTAGAGAGGGCAAACGATACCGAGTATATGCACTGAATTCTACACCTTCTTTAAAATCAAGCAAATACATCTGCACTTCGTCCGGAGAATAACTGATAAGCGTACTCATTATGAGTGTATGAAGCAGGGTAGACTTACCGGCACCGGTCTGTCCCGCAATCAAAGCATGATGTTCGGTACTTCCACCACCTCTTCCCAAAACCATTTTGATTATAGTATTGGCTCCTTTGATTCCAATGGGAATAGCAATTTCTTCATGATTTCCAGTAAACCAGTTGTTGCTGTCGTAAATATCTTCTCTATACATGCTGTCAAAATGCTCTACTTTGAGTTGCATGTGCTCAATGGTACTACTGATTAATGAAATGATCGTATCTTTGTGTTCAAACACGTCCTGCATATCATCAAGTTGTAGGAACAAGCGCTTTTTATCTGATTCGACAAGCATCAATCTTTTTCCTGAAGCTTTCGCCTCAACAAGGCTCTGCGCTATCTCTGTAACAAGCGTCCCATTTCTTTTCTTAAGTTTTTCAAGTTCCTCATCGTTGGCACTGATGAGTACACAGACTCCCAAGGATGCGCTATTTCTTACAATTGCATGGAGATCCTTCAGGGCCGTATCGCTAAAACCCACTGGGAAATCGGTTATAGCCAACGCTCTGATTACCTCTTTTTTTAGACGACTAATTTGATCACCACCGTAAGCCTGGGTCATGTTTTCGAGACGTTGACGTAAAGTGGCAATCGCATTCTCAATGTCCTTTTCTTTACTCCATATTTTTGTATCAATGATTCTAGCGGAATTCGGACCCTCCGCAAGTTTCGGAATATCTGGAAAACTCGCTCCGAGTTCAAGCGGATCAATCATCGTTGCCTCAAGTTTTCCAGCAGGAAACGACATGAACAGCTTTAAAAGCAGTGGTTGGATCAACGCTTGCACATAGCTCCTTTCTGCAGGGGAATATCTCACTAAAAGCGAAATACCATCCGAAAGTCTCTGCGAATAAGGGATTTTGACTACATATTCATTCGGTTGTTTTTCACCTACTCCGCTAGTCTGCAATTCCACTGCCTGAACAACAGCCATGTCATCCTGAGATTCGTTAGGTATAGCGAGACCAATATCACCAAGCATCACATAGTCTGGAACTTCAGACGGGCATTCATAGTTAGCAACATTAAATCTAGATGACTTGATTTCCTGCTGATATGCACGAATTGTTGTTTTATTAAAGCCTTCACTGATATCAGACCTATGCGTATCACAAATGCTTTTATATTGGGCCTCAAACCGACGTTCCGCTTGGGTATCACGAATAATCTGCTCGGCTCGCGCTTTGTCGTGTTTTTCATTTCGAGTTCGTTCAGACTCTGCAATCTGACAATTATAGAGTACCCGATATGCCTGAATCTTTGAATCTATAGCATCAGTTACCTCTTTGTGCCTGCCTACAACAATGGTCAGACCCTCACGAGCTGCCTCCTTCGCTTTTTCAACACCTGTTTTAGGCATATTATTAATTAAGTTGCTGCAAAACCCAACAACATTGTTAGCTGTGTTTTTTCTAGATTCAGTATTCCTGATATTATTTTCACATTCCCTTGCGAATTTCTGTCTTTCTTCCTCACATTTTTTTCTTGCACTCGACGTAACAGAATCATAAACTCGCTGGCTACTAGCTTTTGCATCCTCCCACTCTTTTCTGGCTTCGGTTAATTCCTTACGAAATGCTTCAGTATGGCTACTCAAAGCTGACATAGCCGTCAAAGCCTGTCTATGTCCAGCAGGTATACTTTTCCAATTATTCCAAGGTTTAGCTACATCACATGCGCTGACTTCTGGCCGCTTTGAGACAGATATAAAATCAAGTAAAATCCCATGATCATCATTCTGTTTTACCACTACATCAACAATTGCATCCTGTTCAACCGATGCCTGTTCAGCCCCGTTCAAGACTCGCCCAATGACACCTTCATCCAATTCAATAATCAAATCACCTTGATAAATGTTTATGACACGACCAGAGCACTTTTCGCCTACACTGTAATTTCCCATTTTGCTTTTTGCCTCCACTTTCAGCTTAGTCATCCATTGGCATATACACTATTTTCCCAGTTGGAGAGTCACATCTAATGATCTCAACAAACCCATACTCGCTCAGTCCAATATAGTATTTATGTTCCGTGATATCCTTTACCTCTATTGTTTTCCCGGCGCGACCTGAAAATACTTGCGCCTCAAGCAACTCAGCAACTTTCAAGATATTAAGAGCATCTAAGATACTTGAAACACTTTCCGCTGACAGATTATCAATTTTTGTTAAAACCTCTTTGCTTTCCATATTTTTCCTCCTTAGCTCCAGCTTCCTTCATACTCAGGATTAATACCCATGATATCCGTATATTGTTTTGCAAAGTTTTTTGCATCCCATTCAACTGGCTGAGATAGATACTCTTCAAAAGTACTTCCAGAACTAGGGCTTTTATAGTTATTAAAGTTATCCTCCCACGCCTTAATCGTTTGTGAAGAAACCAAAACATTTTTCTCGTTTGTAACAGAGTATCGTTGGTAAGCATGGCGCATTTCGTGGATTATGGTCTGTGTCAATTGATAACTTGAATCCTTGGCTAATATATACTCATTGATTTTCACACTATTGGACGACTTATCATACACCCCTCTTGAGCCTGACTGTTCATAAAAGAAATCTATGTCAGTAGACACATTGGTGCCCAATACAAAATTCATGTCAATCAGTAGCTTTCTCAAAACATCCTTTCTTTCAACAACGCTTAAACTCTGCCATGTACTTTTCTTATATTTTTCTGTTTGCAGTAGTCCGTGTGCTCTTTCTTGTAATGCCTTATCCATCTTGTTTTCGATTCGTCGCGTCACAAAATTACCACGATGATCTATCGCATTTCTATATAATTCAGAGGTTTCCATTCTGGTTAACTGACATCCAGACAAATACGCATGATTTTGAACTCTGGAAAGTTGCTCTAAATCCTCTACCGATAGAGTCGTAGTCGAATCATCACCAATTAAAGCAGCTACGCCTTTTCGAAACAATTCCAACCTTTCCTTGTACATTTTCTCTGGAAGGATGCGTTTCCATTCATCAGCGTTAAAATTGTTCATCCAGTTCTCTCTAATAGACCTTTTCATATCAGCCAAAATCTCATTAGGAGTTCTTGGACGACCATTCCACTGCGTTACCGTGTCAGTACTCGCATTTGCCATTTGCTCGTCAACTAAGCGGTCTATGTTAAATGAACTATATGATTCCTCTCCATATAGATTAACATATGCTGCCACTTCTGGATGTTCGACTGAGTTCCCTGACATAGATGATTGGTCAGTATCCTGCGACTGTCCCTCAGAATATATTGCCTGAATTCCGCTTTCAGGCACAGCACTTCCTAAAGCTCCCAGACCGCCGCCAACTGGTGCTACAATTCCACCACCAGTTAAGTGCCCTTCCGAACCACCACCTCGATAGCTTTGCATCTGCCCAATAGTATATAGTCTATCAAATCCGCCTCCTCTCCATCCAGAGTCAGCACCACCTTCGCCTCCAACAATAACATGGTCAGGTGTGGCATCAATTCCCATACTACGCAAAAGTGCTACTCTTGCATCTTCCGCCTCATTTAGTCGTTGAGCCATACCCTCTGTAAGGGCAGCCGAGTCTTCCCCAAATGCACCGGAACGTAATCGGCGTAGTTTTTCCAAATTTGATCTTTCAACTTGGTTATGCCTTTCAATTTCCTGTACATGTGCATTTTTCAGCTGTCGAACTCTATCCGCATCTCCAAGTGCCGATGATAGTGCCCGCTGGCTAGCTGCCAGTTGGTTTTCAGCCATGCTTAATTCCACTCTCGCGTGCTCCACATCTCCGACTGGATTGCCTTCTTCATCGGTTTCACTTGCGTCTGCAAGCTGTCTCCTAGCCGCAATGACTCGACCATTGGACATAGCAACCCTGGCTTGGCAACTTTGAACTTTCTGATCAACCTCTTCTCCCTGTTCAATAAGAGCTTCGGCTTTTTTTCCTATTTCTTTGAAACTCTTTGCCATTACCGCAAGTCTCCTGCACATAAATGGTTATCAACCAAAAATACTGCTCAAATTGTTCTTCAAAGATTCTATCTGCTGTTTTGTTTCATCAACAACTCCGTCGGCATCAGAGATAATTCCTTCATATTCTCCTGCGCTTCCCTCTAATTTTGAACGTCCAGTCTCTACAGCGTCACGACCAATATCCGAGATACCGCCTGCTTGTTCGAGCTTGCTGATGCCGGCGCGAACATTTTCAAGTTCTTCACCTGTTGCCTCTTTTATTTGCTCGCCCTGCTGTTCAATTTCTTGCCCAGCAGTTTCGACCTGTTCGCTGAAAGCACTGTCAAAACTGCTTTGATAGGACCGTCCCGTTTCACTTATTGCCTGAACATCCTCTTCATCTTGAAGTTCTATGCTTTCCAGTACAGAATTAATCTGATCGGCCTGTTCCGTCATCTCAGATCCAATTTCTGTTGTCTCTCGACTGTTTTCTTTCATTTCTTTCACGCCTTCGCGATTTTTTTCTCTGAAACTTCCCATAAGATAGTCTCCTTTCAGTTTCGCTTAAATGCCTCAACACCATACATCTTTATGTAGGCACTTAGATCCTTATTTAATCTCTTTGACAATAATGATAATTTCTCAATTTCTCTATTGATTGACTTAACATCCTTTGTCATTCCTATCGCTTGAACTAAATCCTTATATAGCTTTAATGCGCGGTCGCACATTTTGGTTTGCAAAAGTGTTATTTTGATTAGTTCCTCCTCCGGTGCTCCGAAGCGTGTCCATCTGCCATTCTTGAGTCTTTCAAGTGCAAATACCCAATTCCCAATAGCAGATATAATATCTAAAGGTTCTCGAATCTTTGCTTTCTCTGTTAAAAGACTTTCCCGACTCGTTTGTAGCATTTCAAGCTGATCATATTTGAGCATCTTCTCATTATCGCTCAACTGTATTCTCCCCAGCTCTACCTGTTCAAGATGCGAATACAGTTTCTTGATTTTTTCCGCTTGTGCCGCCACTGATTTCAACCAATACTCACTAGGTTGAATGCGGTTTTCTATGTCTGTCAACAAATGATAATACTTGCTTCCTATAATCCGTATACTCTTCAGGTTCTCGTCTTGGTAGGTACTACGATCCGCAATAGCAAGCCTTAGATCAACATCGTCCTTTGACAATACCATTGCCTCCTTTTCCGTCTGGTTCTCTAGTTCCCCCCACCACTCCTTGATTCTCATCGTAAACGGACGCATTAGTTTCTCATAGAATATCAATGCTTCACCTACTTCAAATGTCGACATCTGTTCCAGTTGCATCGCGCTCGCAGCCATTGTACTGCCTAAAAGTGACCTATCGTCTGCCGATGTTATTCTCAAACCAATCTTAAGACCCGTATTCTTTAATACCTCTTGAGCCATAACTGTGGGCAATTGATCCGCAATGACAATACCTTCCTTCAGAGCGCGAACCTCCGCAAGCATCTTTACAACGAATGCAGTAGCGGCCTGCTTTGGATCAGCATCTGCACCAGTTTGTTCTTCTGATTCTGGTCCAATTAAATTGTGAGCCTCCTCAATAAGAATTACATGCCTTACATCTCCGTCAAATCTAGGATTCACCTTTAGTGTTTCCCTTATGAGTGAGCAGAGCATTAATGTCAGGAAATTCGCTGGTCCCGTTCCCATAGACTCCAGTTCAATTACTGCAGGGACTTCAAGCCATTTTTCCGGTGTGAATGTTGATTCAGGAACGTCAAAAACATCTCCCATTTCTCTTCTCAGAAGACTTCCAATTCGAACTTTAAGTGCTGACTCAAGGTTTCCTCTGACTTCATCACTATATTGCGTCGATTTCAATTCCTGCTCCAAACGTCTGTATAACATCGACATCGTTGGAAGAGCACGTTTTTTATTGCTGTCATCCTGCTTTTCTTCACCCGAATAAACGTGTTCAGGAATCCAACCAGTCTCTCTGTAAACAGCCTCGATAGCAGTGTCCAAAAGAAACGGCATTGGCGGTTCAAGCGGAAATGCTCCCTCAAAAACAGAGCAGAGTCTCCTGATATGCTCCGCAACTAAGGTTCCTTTTGGCATTTCAAACGGGTTTATATGAAGCGGAAAACTCATATCTGCATTTGGAGAAAACAGATACATATCCTCCATGCCCGGATCATTCGCAAGAGCTCGATATTCCTGCTTTGCTGGTTCCAAGACAAGGAATGGTATACCATGATCTTTCCAAAGCGATGAAGTGATGTGATACATCGTGTTCGTCTTTCCAGACCCTGGCACACCGGAAATAAATGCATGTTTCGGCAAAAGTGAGAGTGGAAAGAATACATCGTAATCATTTTTATCTTTACCTAAAAACAAAGACCCTTCTTTGTTGACAGCATCAGGTGCCGTTTCTTTAGACATCTGAATGATTTCACCATCATACAATGCAGGTAGACGAAAAAATGGTGCTACTTCCTCCAGCGAAAAAAGCGTAGGTAAATAATTAAGGTTGATAGACAGCGTATCATCTCTACAAACGATCAGTCCTGGACGACCTCTCCTTACAACCATTCTTTCTCGGATATTATCTAATCCATCAAATTTCTCATTTAAGAAACAAATGGGAGTAAAATTGGAAGAGAAAGTAGCAATGTTATACTTACCTTTTAATAGACTTTCAGAGCCTGCCGCATCAAGTATTGATAGTGCATCTTCTTTTCTATTGGCAAGCACTAATATGTTTGCAATAAAATGCGGAGACGAGTCATATTTCTCAATCAAATCCTCATAGCTATCCAGAACATCTTTTCCTTCATAATCTCTTTTAGAATTAATCCCTCTGTCATCCTGTCTTTTCCTTAAAATGCTCATGGGTTTCCTTAATGCTGCTCTCAAAGAAACGCTTTTTTCAACAGGATACAGATCAATCCGGTAGAGGGCTGTACGATTTAAAGCCTCCATCATTTTGCACATGTTATAAAGGCGCCCCTCTTCATTCATTTCCCATTCACGCAACATATAATAGTCTTCACCCTCGCCATTTCCAGCAGGAAGAAGCGTTTCTGTTTTTGTAAGCAAAGCACATGTATTAAATATTGGGGACTCTATTTCGCTTCCAGCTAAAACATTATCAATAGTACATCTGTCATCGCCGGTAGGACTTTGTTTTATTTTTGATTCCATTTTAAAAAAATCAGCTAACGGGGAAGCCTTTATCAGGGCAGGAACGTTTTCCATAGAATCCGCCTTCCCTCGTATCATTAAATAAATCTGTAATCTGTGTCCCGGCATATCCTTTCTTTTGTCTTCCGGTGCAAGATATAGATAAAATAAATGATATGATAAACCTGAGACAATACCTTTCCGATTCAACTGTCTCAGAAACGCTATATGTTTTTCAATGACTCCATTGACGCCAGCCCCTTCAAGAGAAGCATATTTGTTGAGTGTCAAATCTGGAATCTGTGTCAATCTATACCATAGCTCTACCATAACTGTACTCCGCGCTTTATATTATTTTGCTACTTGTGAGTCACATGATTATTTTCACATCCTCTAAAGGATAATTAACTAATACTTCCCACACCAAAAATTTCCTTTTCTTTCATATTGAACTCCAATTCCAGTGTCAGCCTTTATAAAAGAAACCTACTTTGCAAACATTAGCGTTTCCATTATATCACGGGAATCCGTCAATGTCCGAAAGATACATTAAGAATATATGCACTTTTCCGTCAAAATCAACAATCTGAGCAGCATCTGTTAATTCCCTACCAACACCGCCGGCTGATATCTTCCCTTCTGCATCTGCGGTATCACCATCTCAAAGAAATAATATCCCATCATTCTTATCGCTTCTTTCTTCTCTCTGTAATACTGCCTCCTGCTAATCATGCCGAGAAGCATCTCCATGACATCTTCATCGGTCACATCGCTGCTACTAAAGAAATAACTCCGGATTATCATGCTATAGATTTCCCCTTTGTCCGGAACAAATCTCCGGACAAGTGCCAGTCCCCTTTCCAGCATATCAGTAAGACCATAAAGAAAAACAACGTCATTCATAGCCGCACTTGGTCGCTTCATATCAACTCCAATATCATAAACCTCAAGATACTGCAACGCATAAGCCATATCCCGATTGATTTGATCCTGGCATTGCTGATCGATTTCCTCAATTACCTGCTCGCTCTCCTCTATGAGTTTCCTGTAGAAGCGCAAGAGCTTCTTCATGTTCTTTTCATGCTTCTCAACAATTTGCTCCCGGTAGCTTATCTTTTGTTCTACCAGCTCCATGAATAACAAGGTATCATCATTTGTCTGCGATAAATAACTGATATCCA